>JBAPOM010000254.1:0-5001 GCA_049279635.1 Candidatus Acidiferrales bacterium | reverse complement strand
CGCGATCTACGGCATGTTCCGAACGAACTCCCCTTACCAAGGAAGCCGCGTGTTCCGTCTGCCGCAACCTGAAACCATTCTCGCTTCGTCACAAAATTTAGGTTGAAACTCAACAGAGAATCTACGGCGCCCGTACCGTTCGAAATTTCAGGATGGGTGCGACACGGCGCAAGAATCTCAGAAAATTCCGAGCTTGATGTGCAGGAACTTTTTCGGGTCGCGGCGGAAATCGGCGACCAGAAGGCGCATGTCGCCCGAGAGTCCGGTCACGTTGTCGTAAAAGGCGGGATCGTTGAAGAACTTGCCGATCGAGCCTTGATTGGAATTGAGCTTTGCGGTGGCGTCGCGAACGTTTGCGGAGGCATCGCGCATGTTGGAGTAGAGCGTGTCGTCGGTGGCGAGCTTGCCGAGCGTGCCTTTGCCGGCGCGGACGTCGGTGAGCAGCGCGTTGCCCTTTTCGGCCAGACCGTTGATGTTGTTGTAAGCGGAGGGATCGTAGATCAGCTTGCCGACCGTGCCCTTCTGGTCGTTAACCGCGGTCATGGCGTCGTTCATCTTGGAGACGGCGGAATCCGCCTTGTTGTAAAGGTCGTCGCTTTCGATCAGTTTGCCGACGCTTCCCTGGCCCTGCTGGATCGAGGCCGTCATCGCATCGGCCCGGGCCGCGATGCTGTCGAGGTGATTGTAGAGCGACGGATCGTTGAGCACCTTGCCGATCGTGCCTTCGCCGCGCCTTACTTTGCTGACGATCTCGTTGAGCTGATCGGAGAGCACGCTCAAGTTCTCGGCCACATCGGCGCCGCGTTCGACGACCTGCTTGATATCCGGAGCTTCCTCGGCCGGGAGGATGCCGTTCGTCGGGATCACCGTCCCGGTCAGCCCGCGCGAGATCGTGACGTAGCGGTCGCCGAGCAAACCCTGCGTGACGAGGCTCGCCTTTGAGTCGGTCCGAATGTCCTTCTGAAATTTCTTATCGACGCGCAGCACGAGCGTGATGCTGTGCTCGTGATCCGTAGGGTGCGGCGTCAAGTCGATCGACTGCACGTTTCCGACTTCCACGCCGTCGAGATCGACGGGTGCGCCCGCTTTCATTCCCTCCACCTCGGGCAGATACGTGATCAGGCGATACCTCGGCCCAAGGAATCCCGCGCCGGTGACGTAAAAGATCGCCACCATCAGAAGGAAGAGCGCTACGAGCACGAACACGCCTACTCGCAGCTCGGTCCACGTCAGTTGCTTTCGTTGCGCCATCGGCTTGCCTCCTCGGTGCCTCGCCGGGAAATGCTACTCGGCGGAAGCCAGGAACTTCTTCAAGTAATCGTCGGTTGAGTGAAGGATCTTGTCGGCTGCATCTTCGAAATAGACTGCGCCATCGCGAAGAACGAGAACATTGGTCGGCGGAATGCCGGGGTGAGAATCGTTTTGCCCGGGAGCGGCAGCGCCGTTGCCGTCCGCGCGGACAACGCGGGCCGACGCTGCGTCGAAACGGAAATGCGCGAGGCCGAAAGCGTCCTGCACGCGGTGCGTGGCGAGCAGCGACGTGACGCCTTGCAGGTCGCGGCCGCGCAGGATCAGGGTGATGATGGTTTGCGAAGTGACGGGATCGAGCCCCGCGGTCGGCGAGTCGTAAAATACGAGCGGCGGCTTGTCGACGAGCGCCCGGGCGATCGAAACGCGCCGGCGCATGCCGCCGGAAAGCTCGTCCGGATATTTTTCGATGGCGGGCTCCATCTCGACGAAGCGCAGCGCCTCGCGCACGCGCTGCTCGATTTCGTCCTCGGGCACGTTTTCTTCGCGCAGGCGGAAGGCGACGTTGTCCGCTACCGTGAGTGAATCGAAAAGCGCGCCTTCCTGAAAGACGAAGCCCACCTGCCGCCGGAAATCCAGCAGCTCATCTTCCGCCATTTCGCTGACGTTCTCGCCCATCACCCACACGGCGCCGGAATCGGGCCGCAACAGTCCGGCTGCGAGTTTCATGATCAAGGTCTTGCCGGAACCGCTTTCGCCGAGCAAGACCTTTGTCTCTCCGGGCCACACTTCGAAGGAAATGCCCTGGAGGACCTCGTTTTCGCCGAAGCCGAGGCGTACGTCCTTGAATGCGATGAACGGCTCGCCCGGGGCGGTCGTCGTTAGTCCTCGCAACGACCCCGGTCGGGTAGGGCTCATCGTCGAATTATAGATGGAAACGGCGGAGATCGCAGTCAGGGTTTCATTTGCTAAGTTGCCAAAGGACTTGCGAGGAGCGCCGGCTCTATTTTTGGAACATATAGATCAGCAGCTTCGCGAGGAACACATCGGAGACCAGAACGAGTACGGAGGAAATCACCACAGCGGACGTAGTGGCGCGGCCGACACCCTGGGTGCCTCCTCTAACGCGAAGCCCCTGAAAACATCCGACCGTGGCCACGATAAAGCCGAAGACGATGGGCTTGGTAAACCCTTGCATGAGGTCGCCGAATTCGAGCGCATCGATGGCGCGCGTCCAGAACTGCACGGCGCCCAGCCGCAGCGTGAAATACGACGCGATGAATCCGCCGACCAGGCCCACGAAATCGAACACCGCAACCAGCAGTGGCATTATGAAGATAGTCGCGATCACGCGCGGCGTCACCAGCTTGCGGATCGGATCCGTCCCAAGCGCTCGCATCGCGTCTACTTGCTCGGTCACCACCATCGATCCAAGCTCTGAAGCCATCCCCGAGGCGTTGCGGCCGGCGACCAGGAGCGCCGTGATCGTGGGGCCGAGTTCGCGAACCAGGGCCAGCGACACTGCGTCGCCCGTCAGGTCCGTCATGCCAAAGCGCTGGAATTGCGAGGCCGTGTTCAGCACCAGCACGCCGCCGATGGAGAGCGAGGCAGCCAGAATAATCGGAAGCGAACCAACGCCGATCAGATCCATCTGTTCGAGGGTGTCCGACCAGTAGGCGGGCGGCATGAAGACGTTCAGAACCGCCTGCAGCGATAGCAGCGAATAGTCTTGCAGGGCCAGAATCTCGCGTTTGGCGATGCCGCTGAGGATCGAAAGTATGGAGGGAGCTTCGCTGGCTTCAGGCATCGTGTGGAAGCGCGGTCGCGGGCCACCCAGCGCGTCACCGGAAGCGTAGCTTCCACAGTGCGCGTCGTCAAGCGAACATCCGGGCAGTGAAATCCAGGCGCTTGGGAGGGCGCTACACCGAAGAGAGATCCTTCGGGCACGCGACGCCCTCAGGATGACGACGCCGCAGCGTCCGCGGCCTACGCTCCCGTCATCTGGCGCGCCCACTGCATGGCCTGCCAGTGTTCGTCGGCCACTTCGCTCTCGGTCACGTGAAGCTGCTTCGCCAGTTCGGCCACGCGCGGCCAGTCGCCGATCTCCTGCGCTAGAACCAACTGATAAACCGCAGCCGACGACCCCGCATTCCCGAGCAGGGCCGCTTTGCATTCGGGATCGAGGGAAATATTCTTCATGATCTCGGCCATCGGAATGTCGAGTATGGCGTCCATCAGGGACAGCAGGCCCATCAGAAACAAGTCCGAATCACCTTGCCGGCTCTTTGCACCAAGCAACTCGCAGAAACGGGCGCGCACCAATGCCGCCAGGATCAGCGCACTGGTCCTATTCTGGCCGGCCGCCAGCGTGACCACCAAATGCAGCCAGCGGCGGGTTTCGCGTTCACCCAGCAGCACCAGAGCCTGTCTTACGGAGTGAATCTCTCCCGACAACCCAAACAACGACGAATTCAGGTAACGCAGCAAGCGGTAACAAATGGAAGCTCGCTCTTTACCAACTCCTCGATCTCGCGCTGATTCAGTTCCGGCCGCGAAGCGGCCTGCAACATGCGGAGGTGGTTCACTCGATTTGGCGAGAGCTGCCTGGCGGGCAGCATCTCGGGCTTGCAGAAGAAGTAGCCCTGAAAATAGACGAAACCAAGTTTCTTCGCCGCCCGGAACTCCTCTTGCGTTTCGACCTTTTCGGCCAGCATCTGGGAACGCTTGCCGTAACGCTCGACGATGCCGGCCAGGTGCTGCGGTGCGGTGAGCCTGAAATCCACTTTGATGATGTCGGCCAGGCCGGTGAGGGCGGTGCGCGGATCGTTCGCGACGAAATCATCGAGCGCAATCAGGTATCCGGCGTTCTTCAGGCTCCGGCACGCCGCTACCACATCGTCATCTACCGTGATGGTTTCGAGGATTTCGACGATCGCTTGCCGGGGCGGCAACAAGGACATGTAGTCATTCAGCAGGACGCCCCGCGTGCAGTTGATGAAGGCGCGGCGGCCGTCGCACAGCATGTCCAACCCCATCAACAGGGAGCTATCGAGCACGCTGCGAGATGCGTTTTCCGGGTCCACGCCCTTGAACTGGTTTTCGATTCCATCGCGAAACAGCAGTTCGTAGGCGAAAACCCTTTCGTCGGTCTTGAGAATCGGTTGGCGGGCAACAAAACGAGGTGCGGACGGCGGGCATGGATTCCCTTCACCGGTTGGCAGTGTGGCAGATCGCACAGTCATCTGCGACATCGGCCCGACTCTCCGAAACTTGAATACGGACCGGCGAGCCTTTACCGCAGCGGATGCGTCCGGTAGAATCTTTCGTTTGTTCCGGATATCGGCACACCACTAACATGCTGCGATTCGTTACCGCCGGAGAGTCTCACGGGCAGGCGCTCGTCGCCTGGATTTCCGGGCTGCCTGCGGGCGTCCCGGTCGATCCCGAATTTGTGAGCCGACAGCTGCACCGCCGTCAGCTAGGATTCGGCCGCGGGGGGCGGCAGCGGATCGAGAAGGATCAGGCGGAGTTTCTCTCGGGCGTGCGGCACGGGAAGACGATCGGCGCGCCGATTGCGCTGCGCATCGAAAACCGCGATTGGAAAAACTGGGAGAAGGCGCTGCCGGTAGAGGACAGTGAAGGCGCCGACGACGCGCAGCGTCCACTGACGGCGCCGCGCCCGGGCCATGCTGATCTGGCGGGCTCGCAGAAGTACAATTTCCACGACGCGCGCTACATTCTCGAGCGCGCCTC
>JBAPOM010000253.1:0-12582 GCA_049279635.1 Candidatus Acidiferrales bacterium | reverse complement strand
CATGTGCGCACCGCCGGAACGCGCCGCGCTGGATGCGCGTCGCGCAGCTTCTCCAATAAAATTGCCCGAGCCCTGTGCAGCCGCGAGCGCACCGTGCCCACCGGACAGCCGAGCGCCGACGCCGCTTCCTCGTAACTCATCTCCTCGAGGTCGCACAGGACCACAATCTCGCGGTAATTTTCCGGCAACGTGGTTACGGCTTGCCGCACGCGGCTGATGGTCTCGAGCGTCGCAAATTCGTCGCTGCCCGCCGTGCCCAGGAAACCGTTTCCATTCGCGTGCACGGCGTTACGCGACGCGCCGCCACCAGTCCCGTTGCCGTTCGGCGAATACCCTCCGATTTCGTTGGCGTCGCCATCCAGCGCTACCAGCCGCCGCTCCTGCTCCCATCGCTTGCGGAGGAAATTCCGCGCGACGCCAAAGAGGAATCCGCCGAGCGTGCCGCGCGCCGGATCGAATCTTTTCGGGTCGCGAATCAATGTCATGAAGACCTCTTGCGTCACGTCCTCGGCGATGGCCGCGTTGCCGCTCATGTGCAGGGCAAACCGATAGATGGACGGGTGCTTGCGCCGATAGAGGAGCGTGAACGCGTCCTCGTCGCCGGCGATCATCCGGCCAAGCAGGCCGTCATCGGTCAACTCGGTGGCCTTGGTCATCTCAGGTATTTTCGGCCGCCTGTCCGGGCGCTCGATAGGTATTCCCGGGCGCGGCCTCCTTGGTTCCAGAAACTAGGATGCCCTGCCTATGCTAAACACACAAGCGGAGCTCCGGTTGCGGTCCAGTCTTCGCTTCCGCAGCAGAGCAAAGGCTACCGCGCCGTAATCCGCCGCGGCAGGCGAAGGCGAACTCTCATTGCGCAAGCCACGGCTAGGCGAGCCCGCTCGGCAAGCCAGCCTTGACCAACGCGCCCGGCTCCAATAACGTATTGCCCGGCCAAGAGGGCCCTCACGCCCAAGCGGTGGCCCGGCGGTACGTATCCCGAGGAGGAACCAATGCTGGAGTTCGATCCCCACGTTCTCGATGAAAAGCCGATCCCGCCGCCCGAGGAATTCAGCAAGCGCGCCCACGTAAAATCGCTCGAAGAATACCGCAAGATGTTCGAATACGCCGAGCGCGATCCGGAGGGCTTCTGGGGCGAACAGGCCAAGGCGATCGACTGGTTCGAGCCCTACTCGCAGGTGCTCGAATGGAAGCTGCCGCATGCGAAATGGTTCGTCGGGGGCAAGCTCAACGTCTCCTACAACTGCCTTGACCGGCACGTGGAGAAGGACGCCAACAAGCCCGCCCTTTTTTGGGAGGCCGAAGATGGCGCAACGCTCGAGCTGACTTACGCGGAACTGCTCGAGCGCGTCTGCCGCTTTGCGAACGCGCTGCTGAATCTCGGCGTGAAAGCCGGTGACTGCGTTGCCATCTATCTGCCGATGATTCCCGAGCTGCCGATCTCGATGCTCGCCTGCGCGCGGATCGGCGCCATCCATTCGGTGATCTTCGGCGGATTCAGCGCCACGGCGCTCGTCGATCGCATCGCCGATGCCAAGTCGAAAATTCTCATTACGGCCGATGGCGGCTACCGTCGCGGCAAGGTGATTCCGCTCAAGGACACGGCCGACGCCGCTCTCAAGAATTGCCCGACCATCGAAAAATCGATTGTCGTGAAACGCACCGGCGAAAAAGTCGCCTGGGAGGACGGCCGCGATCTCTGGTGGCACGAACTCGAGGAAGCCGCGTCGAAAGATTGCCCCGCCGCGCCATTCGATTCCGAGCACCCGCTCTACATCCTTTACACCAGCGGGACCACGGGCAAACCCAAGGGCGTGCTGCATACCTCGGCCGGCTATCTGCTGCAAACGATGTGGTCGACCAAGCTCGTCTTCGATCTGCGCGACGACGATGTCTACTGGTGTACCGCCGACATCGGCTGGGTGACGGGGCACAGCTACATCGTCTACGGCCCGCTGGCCAGCGGCGCGAGCGTCGTGATGTATGAAGGCGCGCCAGACCATCCGCGCAAAGATCGCTTTTGGGAGATCGTCGAGCGCTACAAGGTCACGATCTTTTACAGCTCGGCCACTGCGGTTCGGGCTTTTATGGCGTGGGGGACGGAATGGCTCGAGCGCCACAACACTTCGAGCCTCCGCTTGCTCGGCACGGTCGGTGAACCGATCAATCCCGCGGCGTGGAAATGGTATTTCGAGGCTATCGGCAAGAACCGCTGCCCCATCGTCGATACCTGGTGGCAGACAGAAACCGGCGCGATGATGATCGCTCCGATTCCCGGCGCGACGCCGACCAAGCCCGGCTCCGCCACTCTGCCGCTTCCCGGCGTGATCGCCAAGGTCGTCAATCTGAAGAACGAACCGGTCGGCCCCGGCGAAACCGGATACCTGACGATCCAGAAGCCGTGGCCCTCGATGCTGCGCACCATCTACGGCGACGACGAGCGCTACGCCCGCGAATACTGGCAGCGGATTCCGGGCGTCTATTTCGCGGGCGACGCCGCGCAGTGCGACAAAGACGGTTACATCTGGGTTCTCGGCCGCGTCGATGACGTGATCAAAGTAGCGGGCCATCGCCTGAGTTCGATGGAGATTGAAAGCGCGCTCGTCAGCCATCTTTCGGTCGCGGAAGCGGCTGTTGTCGCGCGTCCGGACGAAATCAAGGGCGAGGCCATTGTCTGCTTCGTTACGCTGCGCTCGGGGCAATCACCTTCGCCGGAATTGCGCGGGGCTTTGATGGAGCATGTGTCGACGACGATCGGCACGATCGCGCGGCCCGCCGACGTTCGCTTCTGCGACGTCCTGCCCAAGACGCGCAGCGGCAAGATCATGCGCCGCCTCCTGCGCGAGCTCGCGCACAAAGGCGGCATCTCCGGCGACACGACGACCCTCGAGGATATGGCGGTGATCGAGCGCTTGGCCGCCGCGCAAGGAAAAGAAGACGAGTGATTGCTTGGCTCAGGCCACGGTTGGGCCACGGCTGAATCTAAGCGTTAAGCGTCGCGACTCCGGTTTCCGCTAGCGTCAATGGCAACAAGAACTCCTGCAGTCGGCCGCTGTCGGCCGCCGTCAGGTTGTTCAGCTGAATCGCCATCCGATTGCCGGAGAGAATCCGCATGACGTACCCCGAGCCGACGATCGGCTGCGCCCCCGGTTCAGGCGAGAGATAGATGCTCACATTGACGGCCGATCCAGCGGGAAAGTGGCCTTCTGCGCGGACCAGCATCCCATTCAGGCTGATGTCGATCGTTTCGGCTTCCAGCTTCCGCTGCGCGAAGGCCAGGTTCACGCGAGACTGCAGCACCACGCGGCGGAAGCGCCGTTTCTTGGGCGCAGCGACACCCGAAGTGGCTTGCACCAACTTCAGCAAGCGCGCCTCGTCGACCGGCTTATACAGGAAGAAGCTCACGCCCGCCTCGAATCCCGCGGCGACCGCGGCCGTACTCTGATCGTTGCTCATCAGGATGATCGGCGTGGCGCGGTTGAATCCCGATTCGCGAGCCTGGCGCGCCAGCGCGAGCGCATCCGGCAGCTGGTCCAGATCGAGCACCAGCATCGCAAATTTTTCGTTGTCGAGCAGGACCGGCGCGTCCGCGCTCTTGGTTAGCGTCACGGCATCCATATCAACCGACTTCAAGACAGCCTGGATCAGGTCGGACACCGCGGGACCTTCATCCACGACGACGAGTGCGCGTTTGCCCATCACAGCCCCCTTTTCACGTATTCTAGTTCTCTTCGCCCTGCGGCTGTCCCTTAGAACTAAGGGACAGGTGACCAATCGGCAGATAACTAGATGGCATCAAGAATGGCGCCGGGAATCCGAGCCCGGCCGACATTCCGGCGCGACAGGCGTCAGGTCTTGGCGACGATCTCCGCCCGCTTCTCCTGTAGAATCAGCGGCAAAAGGAACTCCTGCAACCGCTCGCTATCGGCCATTGCCAGCCGTTGCAGATGAATTCCCATGCGGTTCCCCGGGAGCGTGCGCATCACCAAACCAAAGCCCACAATGGGCCTCACTCCCGGCATCAGGTGCAGCGTCACCTGTACCAACGACCCAGCCGGCACGCTCTGTTGTGCCTGCACCAGCATGCCGTCCAAACTCATGTCAATCGTCTCGCCGCGTATCTCCTCATGACCGGCCGTAAGTTCCACCTTCGACTGCAGGGCCACGCGGCGAAACCTGCGGCGCTCGTGCTCGATGGCGCCTTGCATCGCCCGCGCGAGGCTGAGCAACCGGGTTTTGTCGATCGGCTTGTAGAAAAAGAAACTTGCACCGGCCAGGAATCCCTCCGAAAACGCCTTCGTGCTCGTATCGTCGCTCAGCAGGATGATGGGCGTCATCTGATTGACGCCAGAGCATCGCGCCTGCCGGGTCAGCTCGATGCCATCCGGAAATGGCATGCGCAGATCGAAAAACAGCACCGCGAATTTTTCCTCGCGCAGCAGTTCCCTGGCCTCGTCGCCTGCTCTTAGTGCCAATACTTCCATCCCTGTCGACGTGAGCACGCTATGGATCAGTTCGCAGACAGCCGGATCATCGTCCACGGCCAGGCCACGCCTCTCCCGCTCCATGCACTCCTCCTAATCTGTCTATCGGCGGGTCGGGCAAACTTCTGTAGTCGTTTAGGGACGAAGGCCAGGCGAATCACGATGGACCGGAATCCGGTTGGCAGGGGGCTGCCGGGGGCATATACTGCGTCGGTTTGCGGTGAGCCGTTCGAAGGAACAGCTGATCGCGGCCGCTGGCACGACAAACGACCGACTTCGGGGGATCATCGGTGCGCTTCATTCAAACGTTATTTTTCGTCTGCGCTATTTTGTCCGTTGTGTCCGCAAGTCCAGCTCAGGCTCAAGATTCTCGCGCCGCCGCGGACTGGCCGATGTACAGCCGCGATCTGGCCTCAACGCGCTATTCGCCGCTCGCGCAGATCAACACCTCAAACGTCGCGCAACTCAAAGAGGCATGGTCCTATCTGCCGCGCGCGGGAGGGGGCGGGCCGGCTGCGATCACCTTCAGCGAAGTGACGCCGATCGTGGTCAACGACGTGATGTATTTGGCCGCAGGCAATCGCGTCGTCGCGCTCGAGCCCGAAACCGGCAAGGAGATTTGGCACTTCCAGGTGCAATCGGGCCTGGTCCCGCAGCGCGGCGTGGCTTACTGGCCGGGGGATGACAAGAATCCTCCGCGCATCATCTTTACCAACGAGCACAAGCTCGTCGCCATCGACGCGGCCACCGGCAAGCTCGATCCGAAATTTGGCGACGGCGGCGAAGTGATCATGGACGTGCCTTTCGCCGAAATCCCCACGATCTACAAAAACATCGTCCTCGTCGGCGCCAACGTGTACGGCCCGGGCGAGACCAACATGCACCCCCAGGACACATACTGGGAAGGCGTCCCCGGCGACTCGCGTGCCTACGACGCTCGCACGGGCAAAAAGCTCTGGACTTTCCACACGATTCCATGGCCCGGCGAAACCGGCCACGACTCGTGGCCCGCAAACGGCTGGAAGGGCCGCGGCGGCAACAACGTCTGGACGATCACGATGTCCGTCGACGAAAAGCACGGCATGGTTTACATGCCCGTCGGCGGACCCTCGGCCAATTATTACGGCGGCGATCGCGCCGGCAACGATCTATTTTCGAATACGCTCGTTGCCGTCGACGTGAATACTGGAAAGCTGAAGTGGTATTTCCAGACGGTCCACCACGAGCTCTGGGATTTCGATCTGCCGCCAGAGCCTGTCCTGCTTGATCTCGACGTGAACGGCAAGAAAATTCCCGCCGTCGTCCAGACGGGCAAGAGCGGCTATATGTTCATCCTGAATCGGCTCACGGGCAAACCCGTGTTCCGTGTCGAGGAGCGGCCCGTGCCGCAAGGTGATGCTCCCGGCGAAGTTTACTCGCCGACGCAGCCGTTTCCGGTGAAGCCGCCGCCGCTCGCGCGGGTGAGTATCACCGAAAACGATATCGTCACGCCCGAAGATACGACGCCCGAGCACTCGAAGGCTTGCCACGAGCTTTGGGACAAGAGCAACTACGACGCGCGCGGACCGTTTACGCCCTGGGCCTTTCACGCGACTCCCAGCGACACGAAAACCACGCTCATCTATCCAGGAGCCACCGGCGGAGCCAACTGGGGCGGCACCGCTTCCGACCTGAAACTCGGCTACGTCTTCGTCAACATGCAAAATCAGGGCTCGACAGGCTGGGTCGAGAAAAATCCGCAGTACGATCCCGCGCATCCCGGCAAGGAAGTGGCTTATCAGCGCGGCGCCGGCGCGGGCAGCCAATTCGGAATGTTCAGCGCGCCCGCCAAGGATGCGAATGGCAAAGTCCTCGGCAACTGGCCGTGCCAGAAACCGCCATGGGAAACGCTCACCGCCGTGAATGTAAATACCGGCGAGATTGCCTGGCAGGTGCCGCTTGGCATCACCGAGCAATTGCCCCCGGGCAAGCAGGACACCGGGCGTCCCGGAGCGTTTGCCGGTCCCATCGCTACGGCCGGCGGGCTCGTCTTCATCGGAGCGACCAGCGACGACTACTTCCGCGCGTTCGATTCGAAGACCGGCAAGGAGCTTTGGGAGACCAAGCTGCCGTACCAGGCCAGCGCCGTGCCGATGACGTACGAAGGCAAGAACGGCAAGCAGTATGTGGCGATTGTCGCCGCGGGCGGCGGCTCGGGCGATCAGCAGGGATTGATGGTCTTCGCCCTGCCGTAAGCGACGGCAACGTTGCGGGGGGGCAAGGTTTAAATGTAGCGCCGCGGCCTTAAGCGCGGTATTTCTTTGTCTTTGATTTGCCATGACTCGCTATCTCGCAAATGCTCGCGCGGCGACCTCCCGTCGCGATTTTCTGCGGCTGGCGCCCGCCGGCGCGGCGCTGGCGGCCTTTGGGGCGGGATCTGTATTGGCCGCGCAAAGCCAGCCCACGCTTGGGCTGATCCTTCCCCCGGCAAACCTGCCCGTCCCGCCGGAAGCCTACGAGATGTATCCGGCGGGGCTGCAATTCCTGGCACTCGGCCTCGGCCTCGAGCGCATGACGCCCGCAGGCTACGACCACGTCGTCGACAGGATTGTGCCCGCCGCGAAAAAGCTCGCCTCCAACGGCGCGAACGCCATCGACGTGATGGGTACTTCGCTCACGTTCTACAAGGGCGCGGCATTCAATCAGCAACTGAAGGAAAGTGTCACCAAGGCTACCGGGCTGCCGGCGACCACGATGAGCACCGCGATCGTCGAGGGCCTCAAAGCGGTCGGCGGGCATCGCCTCGCCGTCGCGACCGCCTACAACGACGAGGTCAACCACCGCCTGCACACTTTTCTCGACGAATCAGGCTTCGAAATCCTCGCCATCAAAGGCATGGGCATCGAGCGATTCGAGGATCGCCCGCCGGTGACGCAGGCCGAGTTGATCAGATTCACCACGAGCGTCTGGAAGACCGCGCCGAAGGCCGACGCGATCCTGATCTCCTGCGGCGCGCTCAAGACGCTGGAGATTCTCGATCCGCTCGAAAAGCGCTGCGGCGTCCCGGTCGTCTCGAGCCTGCCGCACGCGCTGTGGGCCGGCGTTCGGTTGCTCGGGCTCAATGGCCGCGCGCCCGGCTACGGCATCCTGCTTTCGAAGGGTTAGCGGGATCGCCGCTGCCGGTTCACACGCCTTGAACGAGGACCGCGCGATACTTCGCGCCCTTGAATCGATGCTCGCGCGCCTCGCGATACGCCAGGCTGTCGTACCACTTCTTCGCATCCTCGAATGTGGGGAATTCGACGATCACCACGCCTTCCACATTTGCGCCCTCAAGCACCTCCTGCTTCCCGTATGCCACGAGCATTTTAATCGGGTGCCCGGCTCCGGAAGCGCGGGCCATCGGCGCGTAGGTTTCGAGCTCTTTTGGATCGATGGTGCTGTCCCGCTGAAAAACGATGTAGGCTGGCATGTTTTCCTCCTAAGTTTCAGCCGTCTAAGATACACGAAGAGCGTTCGGCAATCTTACGCGGAGTGCACGGCAGCTTCGAGATTGGTCGAATTTTTCTGCAATAAGAGGTGACTGGAGCAGCCCCCTAGCGGGAGGTTAAGCGGCGCAAATTGGCCTCGAAAAGGCGGGTTTTGGCCTTTCTGCCGGCGCGGGCGATGCGGCGTTCGAAGATTCGCCAGGGAGGCATGCTTTCCCTGCCCTGGGCGGGGGTGTTAGCTTACGTCATGCCGAAATTGAGCGCGGGTTTGCTGATGTATCGGCGTGGGGGCCGCGGACTCGAGGTTTTCCTGGTTCACCCGGGCGGCCCATTCTGGAGGAAGAAGGACGCGGGAGGGTGGTCGATTCCTAAAGGCGAATACTCGGAGGGCGAAAGCGCGATTGACGCCGCCCGCCGCGAATTCTGCGAAGAAACGGGATTTGAGCCGGGGACCGATTTCGTCTCGCTCGGCGAAATTCGCCAGCCCAGCGGAAAAATCATCAGCGTGTGGGCATTCGAGGGCGATTGCGATCCCGCCGCGCTGCGCAGCAATACGTTTTCGATGGAATGGCCGCCGAAATCCGGCCACACCCGCGATTTTCCCGAAGTCGATCGCGCCGACTGGTTCCCGCTCAACGCCGCCCGCGCCAAGCTGCTCAAGGGCCAGCTCGGATTCCTCGACCGCCTCGCCGAAAAACTCAATGCGCCAATCCAACAGGATCTATTTGGCGCTTGAATCCTCTGGGCGCATCATCTTGGCAGCCATCTTGGCGATGAAGCGACGCGGGGCGAGGCGCTCGGCCTCTACCATCAAATTGTTTCGCGCGCCGGAGATCACGCAGCTCTTTCCCGCCGCGAGGCCTTCGAGGCCCACGCGCGCCACCTTGTCGGCCGTTTCGGCCACGCGGAAGGCGCGATCGGGCTGGTGGGCGACCTGCTGGAACTCCGTGGTGGTCGATCCGGGGCACAGCGCGCACACGCGGACGCCGAATGGCCGCAACTCCTCTGCAATTCCCTCGGCAAAGATCAGGTCGAACGCCTTCGTCGCCGCATATGCCGCAATGAACGGCACCGCCTGAAATGCGGCCGTCGATGCCACGATCATCACGTCGCCGTGCCGCCTCTGGACCATCTTCGGTGTGTACAGCCGCGTCAATTGGACCACCGCTGCGCAGTTCACCTGAACCATCTCGAGCAATCGCGCTTCGTCGTCCTCGTGGATGTAGCCGAAGACTCCGAAGCCGGCGTTGTTGATCAAGAGCTCGATCTCGATCCCCTTGCCGGTCGTGAACGCGTAGATTTCGCGCGGCGCGCCAGGCTGGGCCAAGTCAGCCGCGAAGGCTTCAGCTTTAATGCCGTGTTTCGCCGATAGGTCTGCCGCGAGTTTCTGCAGTCGGTCGGTCCGCCGCGCCGTCAGGACGAGATTCGCTCCCCCGGCGGCGAGCTGTTCCGCCAGCGCCCAGCCGATTCCGGCGCTCGCTCCCGTTACCAGCGCCCATTTCCCCGCCCAACGACCGCGCGACTTTCCGTTTGCATTGCCGGACACGAGTGCCTCCCGTAGAAGCCGCCACCAAACTACAACCCAATGATTGGGCGGCCAACGAAAGGATGAAAACACACTTAGAGATGCTTCGGAAGCGGGAAAAACAGTTGTTCAGAGCGGAAAAATGCTCGCAGAAGGTAAACGCGGGCTAGGCGGCGCGGTCTGCCGGGGGAAAGACGGTGTTGCGGAATCGCTCACCCTGGTGCTTCACATGAGCCAGCAGTCGCCGCGCCCAGACGAACTCAGCGGCGAGAACGCCCAGCGCAAGGATAATGGTAAGAGTGCCAGGGCCCGGCGTGACGATCATAACGATCCCGATCGCAAGCAGCGTGAAGCCGAAAACGATCCGGAAAATCCGCTTTGCCTGTTGGATCGTCTTGACCATCATCGCCGCTTCACCCTTGGCCCGTGACCTTGTTCATCACCTCGCCGCGACCTCGCTGTCGGTTGCTATCGGCTGACCGCCAGTTTCTCTTTACTTTGCGTCCACCGTGCCGATCTTCTTAGTTCGGCCGACATTTGTTTTGATGCGCCATCTCTCACAAGTGACTCATATTTTTGTTAGCACGCGTGTTGCCAATGCATCGCCGGCTTGCGCTAGTCAGATATGCTGCTGAATAATGGACTTCGCCTGTTGTTCGACGCGGGAGTTCTCGATCACATCCCAAATGTGGGAACTTTCTTCACCCTGAGGATGAAAAAATGGAGTTGCTCAGTATTCGCATGCAGATTCCAGACGGCGCAAATCTGATCCTGGGTCATTCGCACTTCATCAAAACCGCGGAAGACCTGTATGAAGTTGTCGTAAACACAGTGCCCGGCGCTAAATTCGCCGTCGCTTTCAACGAAGCCTCGGGCCCATGCCTGGTTCGCGTCGAATCGAACGACGACGAACTTCGCCGCGCCGCCATCACCAACGCCCAGGCCCTCGCCGCCGGGCACGCCTTCGTGCTTTTGATCCGCCAGGCGTACCCGATCAATCTGTTGAGCCGCATTCGCGATTCGTTCGAGGTCTGCTCGATCTTCTGCGCTACCGCCAATCCGGTCGAAGTGATTGTCGCCGGCACGGAACAGGGCCGCGGCGTCCTAGGCGTGATCGACGGCAGCTCCCCCAAGGGCGTCGAAACCGCGGAGGACGTGAAGGTGCGCCGCGAATTCCTTCGCAAAATCGGCTACAAGCTGTGAAGCTCAGTCTAGAGTCGACAGTTTAGAGTTCAGAGTTGAGAGTTGAGAGTTGAGAGTTGAGAGTTCAGAGCTGAGCCGAGCATCGGGCCTTGGGATTGGAGATTTGGGATCCCTGGCACAGGTCAATCGTCCCTGCGGGACTCGGTGCTTTTCGGCAGGATTCCCGGCACTTCGCTGCGCTTCGTGCCGGGCTAAGTTCAATCGCGCCTCCGGCGCTTGAGGAGCGAGCACAAGTAGCGCCGGTTCTGCCTCTGAGCCTTGTGCTAGTCTTCAAACTACAAGCTAATCTTTGAAGACCAAGCCGAACGAAATCTTGGGGCTGTACTGGTAGGTGCCGTAGAGGAGCGTGCCAAGCATGTCGGCTTCGAGGCGCAAGCTCACACGCAGGCGGCGCGGCGAGACGTCGATCCCGCCACCCAGTTCGTAACCGAACCCATTCTCGCCGCCGTAGGCCGTCAGCGGGCTGAAGTGCGCCCCGCCCGCCAAGCCGTGAATCCACACGGCCGTCTCGCCCACCGGATGCCGGTATCTCAATCCGCCCATGCCGATAAAAAACTGCGAACTCTGTCCCGTATACGTGCCGCCTGACACTGCCAACTCGCCGTCCACGGCAACCCTATCGCGGAAGTAGTAGGCGATCGAAAAATCGAGGCCGTTCGTGTTGTTCTCCACGCCGGGAATCACGTAGAAGCGGATAAAGGTGTACCCGACGTAGACCTGCCATTTGTAGCTCGGAAAAACTCCAAACACTCCCACCGGGGGTGTGTCCGCGCCCGACCCGGATGGCGGTGCATCTTTCTGGAAGGCAGGCATCGGCGCTGCTGCGGGCGACGCGGCCGAGGCTATCGCAAATGAAGGGATGGCCGGCACGCCGCCAAACTGAGCCACGAGCGGGTCCTGGGTTGTTGAGCCGGGCGTCGAGCTAAACGTCGCCGCGTTAAATGCTACCGGGTCGCTCGCCACGGTTTGCGCCGAGGCGCCACACGACACCATTAGAATCGCGAAAACAGCTCCGCATACCACAGCAGCCTGTTTCATGGCCTGCTTCCCCCAGTATTCGCCCTGCCCCTACCCCTCGATTAGAACTGGCGGCGCAATTGACTGTCTACTCATTTGAGCGGCTAGGTCGCGAGGGAATTACTGGCCGGAAGCACAGGGAGCCTCAGCGGCCCCTCGGGACAAACGAGAAGAACTTGAGGGCCAACATTCCGTTGACGCCTTCAAGATGCAGCCCCTAAGATGAATTCGCGTTGATGGAGTCCGATCCCTTTCTCGGCCGAAGCGTATCTCACTACCGGATCGTCGCCCGGGTGGGCGGCGGCGGGATGGGGGTGGTATACCGCGCGGAAGACGCCACGCTCGGCCGCGAAGTCGCGCTGAAGTTCCTGCCAGAGGATCTCTACCGGGACCGGCAAGCCCTCGAACGCTTTCTTCGCGAAGCTCGCGCGGCTGCCGCGCTGAACCATCCGAACGTCTGCACCGTCTACGAAATCGGCGAACACGACGGCCGCCGCTTCATCGCGATGGAGCTGCTGCAAGGCCACACGCTGAAGCATCGCCTCGCCGCCGGGCCGCTGCAAATGAGTGTGACGGTCGATCTCGCCCTCCAGATTGCCGACGCGCTCGATGCCGCCCATTCGCGGGGTATCATTCATCGCGACATCAAGCCCGCGAACATTTTCATCACCGATCGCGGCCACGCCAAGCTGCTCGATTTCGGTCTCGCCAAGCAAGTGACGCACGACCGGGCGCCCGCGCTCACATCCGCCGGCGAAGGAACGACCGAGGACGATGAAACTCTTCTCACCAGCCCCGGCACCGCGCTCGGCACCGTCGCTTATATGTCTCCCGAGCAGGCGCTTGGCGAGGATGTCGATGCGCGCAGCGACCTCTTCAGCTTTGG
>JBAPOM010000252.1:0-10233 GCA_049279635.1 Candidatus Acidiferrales bacterium | reverse complement strand
GGTTACTTCCCGGCGGTAAATTCGGCAGGCTCGTCGCTGCCGTAGCCGAACGCAGCTCCGCGCGCGGTAGGTTTGCGGCGAGTCTCGATGCCGAGGCGCTTGATTTTCTGGTTGAGCGTCGAGAGCGGAATCTGGAACCGCTCGGCAGCCTCGGTTTGATTCCAGTTCGTGCGCTCGAGCATATCCATGATGATGCGCCGCTCCACTTCTTCGAGTATTTCGAAGAGCGAAGGAGGCGGCGCGGCGCCCCGCGCGCCGATTTCGCCCGGCAGCGGCGGCAGGAATTCGGCCAGTTGCAGCCGAACGCCCTTCACGATCTCCCGCGTGCGCACACTCTCCGGCAGCAGATCGATGTCGAGCGATTCGTGGTTCGAGAGCACCACCGCGCGCTCGACCACATTCTCGAGCTCGCGCACGTTTCCCGGCCAGTCGTAGTCCATCAGCAGCTTCATCGCGCCATGCGTGAACGCACGCAACGGCTTCGTATTCTCGCGGCAGAACTGCTCGATGAAGCGCGCCACCAGCAGCGGAATATCTTCCTTGCGGTCGCGCAGCGGCGGCAGCTGCAGCGAGATCACGTTGAGCCGGTGGTACAAATCGTCGCGAAATCGCCCTTCGCGCACCAGCTTCCGCAGATCCTCGTTCGACGCAGCGAGAATTCGCACGTCCACTTTGATCGTATCCGTGCCCCCAAGGCGCATGAACTCGCGTTCCTGAATCACGCGCAACAGCTTGGCCTGCGTTTCCGGGCTGACGGTCGAAATCTCGTCGAAAAAAATCGTGCCCTGGTCGGCCACCTCGAAAAGGCCCTTCTTCGAGGCGATCGCGCTGGTGAATGCGCCCTTCACGTGCCCGAAGAGTTGCGATTCGAGCAGGTCGACAGGTATCGAGCCCGTGTTCACCGGAATAAAAGCCTTGTCCGCGCGCGCGGAAGCCGCGTGAATCGCCTTTGCGATCAGCTCCTTGCCCGTGCCGCTTTCGCCCGAAATCAAAACGGTCGAGCGCGAGGGCGCGATCTGCGTCACCAGATCGAAGAGCGCCAGCATCTTCTCGCTCTTGCCGATGATGTTGGGAAAGTTGTACCGATGCTTCAGCGCGCGCTTCAGCTGGACATTTTCTTCGCGCAGCCGCCGCCCCTCGATCGCCAGCGACACTTGCGTGATCAGCTCGTCGTTCGACCACGGCTTGGTGATGTAGTCCTGCGCGCCGCTCTTGAAGGCCGCGCGCGCCATATCTATCGAGCCGAAAGCCGTGATCAGAATGATGGCGAGATTTGCGTCGCGCTGTTTGATTTCGCGCAGCAGGTCGAGCCCGTTGTGGTCGGGCAGGCTCACGTCGAGGAGCACCAGGTCGTACGGCTGTTCTTCGAGCCTTAGCAGGCCGGCCGCGGCGGTTTCCGCGGGCGTCACCTGAAAGCCCTCGGAGGTGAGCAGAGCTTCGAGACCTTCCCTGATTTCGAGTTCGTCGTCGACTACGAGAATCGAGCCTCTAGGCATGAACAGCTTTCCTGGCTACGGGGAACTCCAGGCGGAAGGACGTACCCTTTCCGGGCGTCGAGCGTACGTCGACTTTGCCCGCATGCTCCTTGATGATTCCGTAGCTCACCGAAAGACCAAGCCCAGTGCCCCGTCCGGTCGCTTTGGTCGTGAAGAATGGATCGAAAATCCGATGGAGATGCTCCGCCGGAATTCCGGCGCCGGTGTCGACCACTTCCACTTCCACCGAGCCGTTGTGCGCACCCGTGCGAACTTCCAGCATTCCGCCGCCCGGCATGGCGTCGCGCGCGTTCATGAAAAGATTCAGAAACACTTGCTGCAGGCGCGTGGTTGAGCCGAGCACCACTGGCAACCGTTCGGCGTAGTTGCGAACCACGCTGATGCTGGCCGCCTTGAACGGGTGCTGCACCAGCGTCAGCGTTTCCTCGAGCACGGCGTTCAGATCGACGTCCACCGGCTCCGCCCCGCCCGTGCGCGAAAAATTCAGCAGGTTGTTGACGATCTCGCTCGCGCGGAACGTCTGCTTCACGATTCGCTCGATCGTTTTCTGCCGCGGATCGTCCGCCGGAATCTGCTTCGCCAGCATCTGGATGTAGTTCGAGATCACGGCCAGCGGAGTATTGACCTCGTGCGCCACTCCCGCTGCGAGCAGTCCGAGCGAGGTGAGCTTTTCGGTCTGCACCATCTGATCTTCCAGGCGCACGCGCTGCGTAATGTCGTCCAGCAGCACGAGCCGGCCAAGCCGCGCGCCGTCTTTGCCCAGCAGCGGCGCCACCGAGGCGTTGATCACGAGATGTTTCCCGCTCCGCATCGTCAGATGAAACTTATAGATGCCCGAAACATGCTCGGAGGCCGCATGCGCGAAGATTTCGCCGGAAAGGTCCCGCGGCAGCACCTCGTCGATCTTGCGCCCGATCGCCTCGCTGCGCGGCACTTCCAGCAGATCTTCGAGCTGCGGATTCCACGATTCGATGCGGTCCTCCAGATCGGCCGTCAGCACTCCGATCCGCAGCGATTCCACGATGTTCTCGTTGAAGTCCTTCAGCCGCTCGATCTGCAGCGCTTTCTGCTCGAGCGACTGGTACAGCCGCGCATTCTCCACCGCGATGGCCACGTAGCCCGCGATCGTCGAAAGCAGTTCGAGGTCGTCGCTCGATAGATAATCGCCGTCGACCGTTTTGCCCAGGCCGAGCACGGCGGGCGCGTGATCGTGAAACTTGCACGGGATGAAATAGTTGAGCCCGAGCGCTGCGATCGTCGCGCGCACCGATTCTTTTTCTCCCACGGCCGAGCGCGCCGATTCGAAGAAGAGGCAGCCATTGACCAGCGCCGGCCGCGCCGGATCGAGAAAGCTCAAATCGAGCGGACCTTCCGAGCGAATGCCGATCGAGCGCGAAAGCGCGAACTGCGCAGGCCGCGCCGAATCCTCGAGGAACACCGCCAGGCGGTCGACGAGCAGCGTCTGCGAAACGCGGTCGAGCACGGAAGCCAGCAGCGGCTCGATGCGGACCTCGTTCGTAAGCGCGCGTCCGAATTCGATCAGCGTCCGCCGATAGTCCAGCCGGTCGCGGTAGAAGAAGTGGTCGAGGCGCGCCTGCACCCAGTCGCGCACCGGCTGGAACAGAAACGCCGCAACCACGATCGCGATGATTGCGCCGCCCGGGCCCGTGGGCCACGCCGTATGAAACAGTTCGCCGATCACGGCAATGGTTGCGAAATAAATCGTCACGACCGCGGCCGTCGCAAACGTGTACGCCAGCCCGCGCTTGAAGATGATGTCCACGTCCATCAGCCGGTAGCGAATCACCGCGTAGCCGAAGCACAGCGGAATCAGCGCCAGCGAAAACACGGAAAGCTTCGTCCACGACGGGAGAACGGCCGAGAACAGGAAGGGCAGAATGTAGACCGCGAAAACAGGAACGATTCCCGCGATCGTGCCGCCCGTCACCCATTTCAATTGCTGCCGCAGCACGCCGCTCGGCGCCGCGAAATAGCTCGCCAGGAAGACGCCCGCGGCCAGCAGGAAATAAGCCCCGAGATAGAGCATGTCGATCTGATCGAGAAACTGCCGGCTGCTGATCGACGGCATGAAGCCGAGCGTGGGGATTGAGACGAAGATCTGCAGCAAAAGCAAAGCCGTGGGAACGAAGTAGACGGCTGTGAGCTTGGGCCAGAGCATCCTCTTGCGCGCGGGAAAGACCAGCGCGAAGTGCAGCAACAGCGCGGGCTGTAGCAACAGCGCAACCGCGTTGCTCCAGTAGATGATCCAGTCGAACGAGTTCAGCTTGCCAGTGTAATGAAAGCTATACAGGATGAACGACGCCAGGCAAAAAATGTAAAAGTGGATCGCGCGCGGCGCGTTCCACCGGCGCACGAAAATAAAAAGCCCGATGAAAAGATAGAGCAGCGCCGTAAGCCGCAGATAGTTGTCGATCGAAGAGGAAGTATCCTGCGGGACGGTAACCAGTGGCACGTCGAGCGATTCACCGTTGCGGCGGATTCCATAATGGACTTCCGTCCACGGGCCCGACCGAAAAAGAATCCGTGTCACATCGGTGGCGCGGTGGATGGGTACGCCGGCGACGCTCTGCACTTCGTCGCCCTCGCGCATCCCCGCGCGATCTGCAGGCGAACCTGGAACGACGTGCCACGCGGTGACGCCCTGCGCCGTATCCATCCACGTCACGCCATCATCGGGAAGTACGAAGTGCGAGCGCTGCTGGAAGTTCAGGGCTGCGAAGATGATGGCCGCAAGCGTAACGAGAGCGAGTAGAACCGCCCCGAGCCGCGTTCGGAGGTGATCGTTCATCAAACGGATCCCGTGACTACCCTTCCACCCGAGTCTGTTCCGTTGCTTCCCATGCTAGCACGTGAGCTTCCAGCGAACCAGTGCGATTATCGCATTTAATACGCCTGTTTTGTGCGGGTTACGATTTATTGGCCGGCTGGCTCCCGAGGTCAATCCCATTTGTGGAAGGCGCATTCCCAATTCCAGTAGGACAACAATCTCAAGCGCTTAGAACTGAAGGCTGAGGCCGCCCTTGAAGAAGCGATAGGACGGCACCAGCATCACCGACCCATCGCCGGTCGCTACGGGGACGTACCCTTGCGCCAGCAGGTTGCCGACATCCGCCTGCACCTCCATGTGGCAGGGAAAGACGTTGGGCAGCGGCTGACGGATTTCCATGCTGAGGTATGGGTCGATCTGATACATCGACTCGCCATAGGAGTCGAGCCGGGAGACGGTGGGCCCGCTCAGCCATTTGTAACTGGCGGACACCTGGGTGCGGAAACGCGGCACCGTGGCAGAAACACGCCCGGCAAGGCTGTGACGATAGCGCGTATCCAGTTCATCGCGCAGTCTCGCTGCGTCCGAATCGCCGTCCGGCGCGAGCGCCCCGGCATACGCGTAGACGATCGTCGTGTCCAAATGCGATCCGAATTTTTCACGATACGCCACGCGGGTCCCCGTTGAGCTCGAAGAACCGCCATCGTACGCGAACGCTTCCGAGAAATAGTCCTGCAGGAAATCCGGGCCGTCGGCGGCGCCGCCGCGTCCAATCACCGCGGTGTGGCTCGAGTAATCGTGAAACACGGCAGCGGTTATATCGGCGCGCTTGCCCAGCATGTGGTCGATGGACACTTCCTCATGCAGGCCGCTCTCGAATACCGGCCGGTGGTCGCGAAAAAGGAGAGTTGGCAATGTATCGAGCGTATCGACTGCGGATTGAAGTGTGTCGGCGGACGCCACATCGTTCTGCCACGGACGGGTCGCCGCGATGAAAGATGCCCGCCAAGTGGACGCCATCTGAACCGCGACTTCGCCCCGTGGGCGCAGGGCCGCAGTGGTGCCGCTCAATCCGGCCATCAGAAACTCAGCGCCGTAACGAATGCTCACCCGGTCGCCGAGGCTCAGTGCGTCGTCGTGCGATATGCGCAATCCCCGGAAAGCCGGGCCGCCGGGCGTCAGGCGCGATTCGCGCACCAGAATCGTTGTAACCGGGCCCACTCCTTCTTCGCCCCCAGGCAGCCATTCGGCGGCCAGCCCGGCGGAAGAGGAATCGTCGTCATAGCTGAACTGGCCCGCCATCAGCATCTGACCCTTTTCTCCAAGTCCCACACCGTACGCAAACGCCGTGCCGGGGGAATCGGCCACATCTGAAACGGAGCCCGGGTGATCGGCGCCCGAACCGACTTCGAGCCGGGCATGGACCGCCCGCCCTTGCGATCCGTCGGAATTGCCTTGGACATCGGGCACGTCCTGCCAGCGCAAAACAGCACGCGTGGCGGCCGAGGTCCGCAGCACCCAGGTCCAATCGTCCGCCGCGACCTGCTGATCGGCCGGGCGTCGCAGCTTCTCGAACGACGACATCACAGAACCCAGAACGATCTGCAGCAGCGCCTCGTGGTCACTATCGACCTGGATGTGCTGCTCGATCGCCGGCAGGAATCCCGCCAGCGTGACCTTGATCGAGTACGTCCCGACCGGAAGAATCGATGTTGAAAATCGCCCGCGGTCGTTCGTCAGCAGCCGGATCGTCGAAGTGTCGAGAAGCTGTTCGGAAGACACCACCACGGTCGCGCCCATCTGTGGCGTCCCGGCGGGGTCGACAACCACGCCGGCAATTCTCGCCGCGTCGGTTGCGGCGTGCAGCGGCAACATAAACACGCAAACCAGAGACGCCAGGCCTAGGAGACGAATGGTTCGAGAGCCCAATCCTTTACCTCCCCTGCTTTGCGCTCACCGGCATCGGCTTGACGGTAAATTCCGTCGTGGGAGTAATCGTTTGCTTGGTCACGTTATCCGTTATGGCGATTTCAAGCTTGTACTTTCCGGGTGCGAGCGAGCCCAGGGTGATCGTGTTCGCGAGCGTCATTTCCTCGCCGTGCTCGGGGATCGCCTTCGCCGGAAGGTCGAATTTCAAGATCGGCGCAGTCGGGTCCTTTTCGGCCTTCGTGACGCGAAACTCGACGGAAGCATCCGCTTTGTGCGTCTTGTCGTCAACCTTCAAATTGTAGATCTGAAGGAAGACGCCCATGCTGTCGTCGGGCGTGAAGGTCTGATCCAGCTTGGGCCGGACTTTCAGGTCACCGAGGACGAATTGCCCGAGCCCGATGTCCTTCGATGAAACGCGTTGAATGTCATCCGCCAGGATCAGGGAACTGTTGCTGAGCTGATCGTCGTTGAAGCGCGGCACGTCCAGGCGCGCGTTCACCACGCCCACATTCCCGCTGTTCACGTCCTTGACCACGATGTCCAGCCGGTATAGGCCCGGAGCCAGAGGGACGGCCTTCTGATAGATTCTCGAAGTGCCGATCTCCGCTTGCAGCTGCGAGGCCGGCACGTTGGTCGCCAGCGTGTCCTCAAACGTCTGAATCACGCGTCCGCTGAGGCTCGTGATCCGCGCGAAGAGATTCATGTTCGCGCTGTCGACTCCATCCTTTTCCTGGAAGCTCAGCTGCCGCACCGGAATCTGCACCGTGATCGGCACGAGAACCGTGTCCGACGTGATGCGCAGATAATCGTAGCGGTAGTCGAACTTTAACTGGTCGCGGATGAGGCGCGAGGTCGAGTCCGCTTCGAGATCCTTGAACTTCACCGGCGGCGGCCGGAAGATATTGGCCTCCAGCTCGAGGCGCGTAAACTCGTTCATGCTTTCCGACTGCATATTTCCACCCATCTCGCCTTCGGCCATGTGCGTGCCGTCGGTATTCGAGAAGCGCTGCGATTTGTCCGCCATGCCCATGGATTCGGCCATCGTGAGACCGGCGCCGGGAACGTTTAACAGAGCGTCTTTTTCGCTGGGGTCGGTGGTCAGGTGGTATTCGCCCGTTCCCGTTGGATCCACGAACTCGAGCTCCACGTTTTCGCCGATGCCCTCTAAATACCGGTAGCGCCAATCTTCATAGGCATACGTCGTGGTCTCGCCTCCGCCCTGGTCCATCGGACGGTCCCAGGTGCCGCCTGTCGGATGCGCATCGACTTCGTCCGCCGGGCCCCACATGATGTAGATCTTGCCGCGGTCGGTTTTCCAGCCGGGGATGCCGGAGGCGAAATGTTCGTTGGCGTAAGCGATCCGGCGGTAGTGCTCTTCCTTAAAGGTGTTTTCCGCGGAATCCGGGTCGGGATTGCGGCGCTGCCAGAAGGCCTCGATGAATTGCTCGCGCTCTTCGTTGGTCGAGAGGTGCAGGAAGGTGTGGCGCTCTTCGGGAGTGATGATGTACACCACGTCCTGATCGAGCCAGTTCTTGTACTGAGACTCAAGTTCCTTCTTTAGTTCGCTATCACTCTTCTGCTTGAGCTTTTTCTCTCGCTGCTGCTCTCGATGTTTCTCCGCCTTGTCCTGCGCCCGATCCTGCGATTGATCTTGGGATTGATCCTGTGACTGAGCCTGGGTTTGATCCTGCGCTTGATTTTGGTCTTGAGCCACCGCGCGGGAAGGGACCGTCGACAGCACAAGGCCCCCCATCAGCGCGATCAATGGGAACGTCTTAACGAAACGATCCATAGTGGCATCCTTGTCCGATTGGGCTAGAATCGTAACCTGTCCTAAGGTACAGGTCAATCAGTGTTTGCTTCCGCCCCACCTCTTGGAATCCTATGTCTTTCAAGGGGTTGCTTCCGTCGAAGCCTCCAACAACCCCCACCGAATGCCTGACCATCTTCTAATGAGAGAACCACCGGCAGCCGCCCCATACTTGATTTTGTTTTGATGCCGCAAGGAATCGAATTAGAATATTCGGGATCGTCGAGACGGCGGCGTCTGAGCGTGGAGTGGGACCGCGTAACCTGACCAGCTTGGCCCGCGCTGAAAATCGTAAAGTCTACCTTTACCCGAGAAACATTCCGCCGCGTCTAAGCGTATGTATCAAGTGGCGGGTAAAGTTGTCAATTGGGACCCTCCAATCATCCGAAGGTTGGTGCAATGAAGACTTGGCAAAAAGCTAGCATCGGGGTCGGTGTCGCCCTGCTCCTCGGGGGAGTGACCTGGTACAGCATCTATAAGCAAAGCGAGGGTGTTGTCACCGTCCAGACCGGCCAGGTGGCCCGGCAGGACTTGACCTCGATCGTCACCGCCTCCGGCGAGGTCCGCCCGAAAAATTACACGAACGTGCTGGGTGAGGGCATCGGCAAGATCACCGACATCATCGTGAAGGAAGGCGATTACGTCAAGAAGGGCGACGTCCTGCTGCACCTGGAAAATATCCAGCCGGGCGCGGACGTCCAGGCGCAGCAAGCGAGCATCGACGCGGCGGTGGCGGCCGTCCAGGCCGCGGGCGCCAATTACGATGCCGCCGTCGCGACATTGGCGCAGCGGCAATCCGATCTCAACAAGGCCAACCTCGACTGGCAGCGCGGCCAGCTTTCCTACAAAGAGCAGCTGATCGCCAAGCAGGAATACGATTCGGACAAGGCCACCTACGACAGCGCGGTGGCCGCCGCCCAATCCGCGCAAGACCAGGTTGCTCAGACGCAGGCAGCGCGCGAGCAAGCGCGCTCGAATCTCGCCCAGAACCGCGCCGAGCTGCGCCACACGGCGGACGTGCTGCGCAAGACCACCTACACTGCGCCGATCAACGGCATCATCAGCTACATCGCGGTGCGCGTCGGCGAAAACGTGGTGCCCGGCATTCAGGGCACGGCTGGCAGCTCGATCCTCACGATTTCCGACATGAGCGTCGTCACCGCCGAAGTGATGGTCGACGAGACGGACATCGTCAGCGTGAAAAATGGCCAGCCCGCCGAGGTGTCGATCGACGCCATCCCGGATAAAACCTTCAAGGGTCACGTCACCGAGGTCGGCGAACTCGCCATCCTGCGCACCTCCGGCCAAGCTTCAATGACGGAGGTCACGGCGAACGTCCAGGAGGCGCGCGACTTCAAAGTCGTCGTCACCCTAGATAATCCGCCGACTTCGCTGCGCCCCGGCCTCTCGGCAACCGCCAAGATTCAGACGGCCAGCAAGAGCAATGTTCTCACGATTCCGATCCAGGCGCTCGCCGAGCGCACCCAGAAGGAACTCGACGAAGCCAAGAACGGCACCAGCGGCGACATCACGCTCGCCGCATCCAACGACACCGCCAGCAAGGACATCCAAGGAGTCTTCGTGGTGCGCGCCGGCAAGGTCCAGTTCGTGCCGGTTCAGACGGGCATTACCGGCGTATCGAATATCGAAATCACGGGCGGCTTGCAGGAAGGCGACACGATCGTCACCGGCAGCTTCAAAGCGCTGCGCTCGCTCAAGCCCGGCACCAGCATCAAGATCGACAATTCCACGCCGGCGCTCGACAATACGACGTCGTCCTAGAATCGCAGCATCGCGGCAGCAGATCGGCCATTCCCGAGGGAGCGCAATGCACATGGCGGTGGAAGAGACCGACTCGCAGAGTTTCCGGCAGGACCTCGTCGACGCCGGGATCGTGATCCAGACCGACGACCTCTGGAAGACGTACGAGATGGGCACCGAGCAGCTGCACGCGCTGCGCGGCGTCACCATGCAGATCCGCAAGGGCGAGTACGTCGCCATCATGGGACCATCCGGCTCGGGAAAATCCACGTTGATGAACCTGATCGGCTGCCTCGACACGCCGACCAAAGGCGATTACTGGCTCGCGGGCCGCTTGGTCAGCCATCTCGATGACGATGAACTCGCCGCCATCCGCAACCGCGAAATCGGCTTCGTCTTTCAGACGTTCAATCTGCTCGCGCGCGCCACGGCGCTGCACAATGTCAAGC
>JBAPOM010000251.1:0-7117 GCA_049279635.1 Candidatus Acidiferrales bacterium | reverse complement strand
TCCGCGCCCTCTGCGTCTTTGCGGTGAGTCTTCAGTTTCTCGCTAGGCCGTAACCGAGATGTTCGGCGAAGCGTTTGGCGCGGACGAACCATTCTGCGTCGCCGAGCTGTTGCCCGACGAAAACTGCTCGAAGTCCTGTTGTAGCGACGTGTACGCCTGCTGCGCAGTCGAGAGATTGCCAGATTGCAGCGCCTGGCCGAGCTGCTGAAATTCCTGGCTGATGGCCGACGCTTCCGTTCCGCCTCCTCCACCGCCATGGTGGTGGTGATGCCCGTGCGCGCCTTGGCTTTGGATGTCCTGCTGGATCGTCGAATAATCCGACTGCGCGCCCGAAAGATTTCCGGACTGCAAGTCCTGCGACAACTGGCTGAACGCATTCGTAAGCGAATTACTGCCCTGGGTCGTCGAATTCAAATTCGCATGCGGGCTTCCCGGCGGCGCGTTCTGTTGCAGCGTCGCAAAATCCGACTGCGCGGCCGAAAGATTCCCGGACTGCAAATCCTGGCCGAGCTGCTGGAATTCCTGTTGAAACTGTTGCCTATTGCCCTGCACGCTCTCGGTCTGAGAACCGAGCGCGTTGCTTATGACGCTGCTGAGAATACCTGACACCGACATAGTGATCTCCTCCCGGCCTAACGCGGATTGTCCAGTCCAACATCGGCATTTCACCGAAAAGCTTGAGACGCCACTCCCCGTAGCGATCAGTGCAGGACCGATGCCAAAGTGCCCTCCGGGACGCGCCTTCTAATCGCCACGTTTTGTGCGACTTGAATCGCGGCATTCGCAGCGGGCGCACAGTCGCGCTGCTGCACTGTCCCCGGAGTTGCCGCCCGGCCCCGGCAACGCTTGCCCAGTTTTCGATCTCAGTGCGAATCAAGCGACTCGTAGAGCTTTCGCGGGAAGTCTCCGTGCACTCGGTGCTTCTCTGTGCGCTCTGTGTTTAGCTGGCGTTCAAATCCGCCACGCTCAAGGGCGTCCCCGCTCGCGGCAGCGCTGGGCCGCGAACAGATCGGCGACCTACTACAAAGACAACCGTGGCTCCCGATTCCGGCCTGCCGTTCGATCGAGCGCAACCGTTGGACAACGCGCGTTTGAGCGGATAGAATCGCGCCACATCAATGGGGCCCGTTCATGTTCACGGAGCCGTCCAAGGTGAGAAATCGCTTACTCATAATAGCAACCATCAGCCTTGCCACGCTGCTGGCCACTCAGTGCACCTACACACCGACGCCGATTCACTATCGTTTCGTGCTGCCTGACAATTACATGGGATGGGTGCGCATCGATTTTGGCGTTCCATCGGCGCCGGACTGGACCTTCAGCAACCTCACGACCACGGTAACAATTCCGGAGACAGGTGTGGAGCAGACTGGGTCGGTGTTCCTTTCGACCCCGGAGAAAGGCGAAGAAATCGTCCTCTACTACTATCGCGACGGCGATCTCGTGCCCGTGCCGGAGGATCTTTATGATCATTCCCTTTTCGCAAGCACGTTGGTCCTGCCGTTCAAGCCCCCCAAGAAGTCGGCTCCGGCCAGGCCAAAAGGCTCTTGGTACTTCTTCGTCGGACCAGCGTCTCTCCGCGGGCGCTTTCCGCCGCGAGGAGTACTCCATCACGGCGCGAAAGTTCCCACCCCGGGCCGAATTACGGTCCCTGAGGCGAAGCCTCAGCCCTCCCTTTAGGCGCTGTCGCTAGGAGAATTCTCGGCTAGGATCGCTCACGGACGTTTACTTTTCGAAGAGGTTGATTCCAGCTTCCAGAAATCTTCCGCATCCAGAATATCGAGCCCGACGAGAAACTGAGATAGGCCCATCTTCTTTGACCAGGCAATTCGGGCGAGCGCTTTCAGATCGCCCACCGGTTTTTGGATCCACGCTTTATCGCCGATCACCCATGAACCGACGGTCGCGACACAAGCGCCTCGTTTGCTTATGTCGACGGTGTTGGTGAGTTCCGGAGCCCCCACGGAATCTGCCTCTCGGCCAAGTAGCACCGGCATGTTGCGCGCTAGCCGGGGAGCCCTTTGGGCCCTCTTGAATAGCTGCATCGCGGCCAGTGAAAGGTCGAGAAACTGGTCTCTCTGGCCGGGCCCCAGGAATTTCGCGGTTGTGACGAGCATCGTTGTCTGTGCAATGATCTGGGACAGGAACTCGGGAACCTCGAGGCCCCCTCCAGCTGCCTCGAGTGTCTGCAGGCGCCCGCGGTACTCCTCGATGCGCTTCATGGCTCTGTCGTAGAAATGGTTCCGGCACAAAGAAAGCTCATCGAGGGTCGCCTCCGCGAAATTGCTGCAGCCCAGCGACGCGCACACAACCACACCACTCATCAAGGCCTCCAGTCCTTTGGCGTTTTTCATCGCTGGAACGGTTTCCCCGTCCGCCGCTCGCTCAAGATACCGGCGAGGTGCAGAACGCGCACCGGCGCGCTCCGATGGGAATTTCGCTCAGGCATTCCGGGCATTTGCGCGTGGTGGGGTCCGCGGGTGGTTCCTTCTTCATCCTCGCGATGAGCGCGTTGATCGGCAAGACCACGAAGAAGTACACGGCGGCGGCGACGATCAGAAACGAGAGCAGCGCATTGACGAAGTCGCCGTAGAGAAACTTGCTGCCGTTGATCGAAAACGTCAGCGCTGAAAAATCCGGCTGCTTCACGATTGCGGCGATGAACGGCGTGAGCAAATCCTTCACGAGGTTCGTCACCACACCGCCGAACGATGCCCCGATCACGATGCCCACCGCCATGTCCACCACGTTGCCTCTGAGCAGGAACTGCTTGAATCCTTTCAGCATTTCCACCCTCCCATCTCTCGATTCCAACTTGCAGAGGGTCTCATACTCACGCGCGCCTTGCCAAAGAATCCGTTCCGGTTCCCCCGGGCCACACTGTCCGCACTTGACAACGACTCCGCCGAGGAGTTTATTGCGTCTTATTAGCTGAGGCACTGATAAGGGGGGAATATGAGCGAGGCAACGCAACGAAAGCGGTCGGCCGACGGCGGCGCCTACGGCCGGACCGTGCAGCATCCCGATTTCGAACTCACGCAGGTCGGTCCCGGCACTCCCTGCGGCGAACTGATGCGCCGCTACTGGCAGCCCGTCGCCGCATCCGCGAATGTCACCGCGCGCCCGCAATACGTCCGCATCCTCGGCGAAGATCTGATCCTCTTCCGCGACAAGAGCGGCCGCCCCGGCCTTCTCTATCCCCGCTGCATGCATCGCGGCACCACTCTCCTCTACGGAAAAGTCTCTGAAGAGGGCATCGCCTGCTGCTATCACGGCTGGCTTTTCGACGTCGAAGGCCACTGCCTTCGCCAGCCTTGCGAGCCCGATGGCCGACGCAACCTCGAAGTGGCGCGCCAGCCCTGGTATCCGGTCGAGGATCACTACGGCATGGTCTTCGCCTACATGGGCCCGCTCGAGAAGAAGCCGGCGCTCCCGCGCTTCGACATCCTCGAAGACCTCGGCCCGGATGAGGAAATCCGCGCCTACGTCGGCGCCTTCGGCTCGACCGGCGACAACAGCCTTCCCATCGCGCCTTACAGCTGGCTGCACATGAACGACAACGTGATGGACCCCTATCATGTCTATGTCTTGCACTCGACCTTCACCGGCGTGCAGTTTGCGGCGCAGTTCGCGCTGATGCCTCAGGTCGATTTCTTCCCGACCGAAAACGGCGTGTGCTACTCCGCCAAGCGCAAACTCGACGACGGCCGCGAGTACGATCGCATTTCCTCGTGGATCATGCCGAATATCATGTCCGTACCCAATCCGATCGACATCACTCAAATCCGCTCGAACATGATCACGTGGTCGCTGCCCGTCGATGATTCGCATTTCACGATGGCCACCGTGACGCGATTGCCGAAGGGCGCGCCCGATTTCTTCAGCGGCGGAAACGGATTCCGCATGAACGGCAAACTCTGGGGCGAAATGTCCATGGCCGAGCATCAGGACACGCCCGGCGACTATGAAGCGCAAGCCGGCCAGGGTCCGATCTCGCTGCACTCCGAGGAGCATCTCGCCTCGAGCGATCGCGGGATCATCATGCAACGCCGCATGCTGAAAGCCCAGATTCGGGTCGTGGCGGAGGGCGGCGATCCCGTCGGCGTCAGTTTCGATTCCGCGCCGCCGCTCATCAACGTCCGCTCCGGCAATTTCTATAACGCTCCCCAGCCTGCGTGAGGAACAAAAAGCAGCTTGCCTTCGTACATACACATAGAACCCAATGACAACAGATCCGGCCACGCCTGAATCGCCAGCCTCACCCGCGCCCGTTGCCTCGGCCGCCCCGAAGCCGAGCGGCCTACGAGGCGTATTCATCGGTCCAAACGGCATTCGCCCCGGCTGGCGTCTCGCGCTGTTCTTCCTCCTCTTTGGTGCATTCGAGTACGTGATCGTCGAACGCGGCATGCGGTCGATCCCGGCCTTGGCGGCGATCGCGAAGCAAGCGCGCACCGGCGGAGTGGTGACGCCCCAATACGAGCTGATCTTTGAGTCGACCCTGCTCATTCTCGCCTTCCTGGCCGGGGGCATCATGAGCCGAATCGAGAAACGGCCCTTCGGCCAGTACGGCATCACGCTGTCGGGCGCATTCGGAAAATTGTTTTGGCAAGGCGTTGTTTGGGGACTCGCGTACGAAACCCTCGAAATCGCCGCGATTGCCGTCCTCGGAGGATTCAAGTTCGGAACGTTGGCGCTTGCGGGCGTCGCGCTGGCGAAGTTCGCGCTCTTGTGGGCCATCGGGTTTATTTTTGTGGGCCTGTTCGAAGAATTCTTCTTTCGCGGCTACGCGCTGTTCACGCTGGCCTCGAGAATGGGTTTCTGGCCGGCCGCTCTGCTGCTCTCGGGTATATTTGGAGCGACTCATCTCACAAACCACGGAGAGGGCTGGGTCGGAGCTCTCTCCGTATTTTTGTTTGGCCTTTTCGGTTGTTTCACGCTGCGCCGCACCGGAAACCTCTGGTTCATCATCGGATTGCACGCCGCATCCGACTACGCGGAAACCTTCATTTTTTCTGTGCCGGATAGCGGCCTCAAGGCAACCGGACACCTGCTGAACTCGAGCCTGAGCGGTCCGCGATGGCTCTCCGGCGGGACGATCGGTCCCGAAGGCAGCCTTATCGCTTTCATCCTCTTCGCCATTTTCTTCCTCGCCTTCAATTGGGCCTATCCGGCAAAGAAACCCGAAGAGCTTCACTGACGCCGCCTTTCTCGCCCGAACGGATTTGCATTTGGGTTTTTTACGCCTCCGCATATAGAATCGCCGTGCTTCGCACCAAAAGGGGAGGGAACCGCATGTCGCTTTCGAAAAATCGTTTGATGGGAACGCTCGCGGCCGCGGCGATGGCAGCGACGCTTCTCGTGGCGGGAATCGCTTTGCGCGCGAAGGCGCAAAGTTCGGCCGACGACGAAGTCCTGGCCATGCAGAAAAAATTTACGGATGCGTGCGTGGCAGCCGACGGCGCGGCGCTCAACAGCCTGATGGCCGACAACGCCGTCTTCATCCACGGCAACGGCGTGATGCAGTCGAAGTCCGAATTCATCGACGCCATCACCACCGGCAAGCTCGGCGTCTCGCAGTACGACGTGAAAGATCCCAAGATCATCGCGTTCGACGGCGGCGCAATCGTCACCGGCCTTGTCGATTTCGGAATCAAGCCGCCCGCAGGCTCCGCGGCCCCGCCGCGCGTCTTGCATTTCCGCGGCTCGTCCATCTGGCTGCACTCATCGTCCGGCTGGCATCTGATCTTCGATCAGGACACAACACTCGCCGGCCCTCCAGCTCCGCCGCCAGCGCACTAGCGCCGCGAATCGTCGGACCTGTGGAGCGCGGCGGCTCGCTTGTCCTGAGCGAAGCCGAAGGGCCGCCGCTGCTTTCGGACGAAGCTTGCTTGTCCTGAGCTCGCCGAAGGGCTTCGTCGTCTTCGCTTCGCCGCCGGTTTTGGGTGGTAGGTGGAAGCGTGGGCCTTCAGGCCCTCGAAAAAGCGCTAATATAAAAGGGGCTTCAGCCCCGGGGGTTGCTTCGAGCTGATGTCCGCGTAGATTGTAGCCATGATTCAGGTCGTCGAACTCGAGAGCGCGCCGCTGGTCGAGCGCCCGCACGTCCGCGAAGGAGTCTTCCGCTCGCGCCGCATCCTCAATGGGACTCCCGGGGCGCCCGGAAATTTCGCGCTGCAGCTCGGCGTCACGCCCAGCTACTATTCGCCGCGCCATCGACACAATTTCGATCAGGTCCGCTTCCAGCTCGAGGGCGATTTCGATTTCGCTTCCGACGGCGTGATGAAAGAGGGCTGGCTCGGCTATTTCCCCGAGGGAACGCACTACGGCCCGCAGTCGAGCGACTCCGAGAATTCGACGCTCGTGCTGCAATTCGGCGGCGCCAGCGGCAGCGGCTACATCGCCGCCGACGAATACGAAAAGGCCGCCGCCGAACTCGCCACGCACGGCAGCTTCGCGAAGGGCGTCTACACCCGCCTCAAGGCCGACGGCGGCAAAATCAATAAGGACGCCTACGAGGCCGTCTGGGAACAGGTCAACGGACGCCCGCTCGTCTATCCGCCCGAGCGCTACCTCCGCCCCATCTTCATGGATCCGGCCAGCTTCGATTGGACGCCGCTCGCAAATCACCCCGGCGTCGCGTGTAAGCATCTCGGCGAATTCTCCGAGCGCCGCACGCAAATCGCCATGTACCAAATTCTTCCGGGCGCGACGCTCCCTCTCGCCGATAATTCCATCTACTTCGCGATCCGTGGCTCCGGCTCAATCTGCGCGGCGGAGCAGGGAACTCCGCGCGCTACCGCCTTCACCCCCCGCGCCTCGATCTATCTGCCGACGGGCGACCAAGCCACGGCCACCGCCTCAGGCGCCGATCCAATCGAACTCCTCCACATCGGCCTCCCGCGGTTCTCCTAGCTTTTCGCCGCCTTTGCCTTCCACCTGCCCGCCAATCGACCAATTCTCCTGAAAACGCGCCCTCGGGCGAATTTTCGAAAAGTGACTCATATTGAGCAGCTTTCAAAAACCGCCTGCGTCATCCTGTCTGCGTCGCCTCTCCATCCGCGCAACCCGCAGCAGCAAAGCAAGCACGGGCAAACGAAGGATGATCGAGCAAGGTTGGGAA
>JBAPOM010000250.1:0-6286 GCA_049279635.1 Candidatus Acidiferrales bacterium | reverse complement strand
ACAGGGGGCTGGAGCACCCCCCTAGCGGGGGCTTACAAGGCCCTAAAAAGGCGAAAAAAGCCAATTTTGGATGGTTTTGCGGCATGGGACATTACCCGACCCATCGCGAGAAGACCCAGCGCGCCATGCAAGCCTGTCTGGATCTGATAGATACGGCGGAATGGCTGAAGAGCGAGCTGCGTCCGCCGCTCGATTCATTCGACCTGACGCTCGGAGAATTTCGCGTGTTGGAGTTGCTGAACCGCAGGGGACCGCTTACGGTGAGAGACGCTGCGCGAGAACGCAAGGCCAGCATCCGAAATCTGAAGGCGACGAGCATGCACCTCGAGCGACGCGGCTGGGTGCGGCGAGTCGTCGTGACGCTGCCGCCTGCGGCGTTCGAGGACATCCACCAGGCGAAGTGGAAGAAAGATCAGAAACGAAAGGGGCGGCGGACCGGCGTGATGACCCTGACGGCTTCGGGGAAGAGATTCGTTCGCGACGTGATGCCGAACAATTCCAAGATGATGAAGGCGCTGATGCGAGTGCTCGATGCGCGAGAGCAGTTGTCGCTGAGCCGCCTGTGCCGGAAGCTGCGGTCGCGCGAGGCAGTGCTGAAGTTCCTGCAGGAGATTCGAATGGTCGACGAAGATCAGGAGGCGGCGGAGGTGAGAAAGGAAGCGGCGGCTGAGTTGGAGCGGCTCACAGCGCGGATGGGAATGAGGGGTCGAGCCCGCCACGGCGGGCGCAGACACCGCGCGTTACGAATTCGGAGTTGAGAGTCAGAGGCGGGCGTGGGGTGGGCCGGTTACCTCGCGCTCTGGTAGCGGCTTGTCCTGCTTGCCCTTTCTCTTGCCAGTGCCGGGTAGTAGAATTTCCGCGATGAGCAAGCCTATCGTCTTCATCTCGTGCGGGCAGTTCACCGGCGCTGAAAACGAGCTGGGAAAGAATATCGCCGAGCTTGTGGATTCGCTCGGCTTGCAGCCGTTCTTTGCTGGGAATGTCCAAGACCTGGATGGCCTCGACGCCAACATCCTTCGCGCCTTACGAGACTGTGCCGCGTTCATAACCGTGCTGCATCCACGTGGCACAATTACGAGACCTGATAGCTCGGTCGTAGTGCGTGCCTCCGTGTGGATCGAGCAGGAGATTGCCATCGCCGCTTACATCAAGCGTGTCGAGAACCGGGACATCCCGATCATCGCGTTTGCGCACGAAAGCGTAAACCTAGAGGGAATCCGGGGGGTACTTCAGATCAATCCAATTCCGTTCAAGTCCGAGGCTGAAGTGCTCGTGAAATTACCCGCACGTCTTCGGAAGCTCCCAATAGCGGAAAAGCCCACGATAGCTCTGCGCTTTGAAAGCGTCCCGATGCCAAAGCAAGATGAACACATGATTCGTCAACTCAGAGTAACGCTTTTCAACGGAACCAATGATCGCATCACGTCGTACAGCGGAAAGCTCTGGGTTCCCAAGCCGCTGCTTAACCACTGGGGCGCGCATTACGGGGCTGAAGATACGAAATCCGCGACGCCGACGCATCGTTGCCTCGTCTTTAGCGAGCTAGACGGAGGTGCAATCAATCCGCAGGAGTCGATGCCTCCGCTCACCATCGAGTATTGCACGCAGTGCGCGATCGATTCCGGCAGCCTTCCTCCATCGGTGAGCGAGATGGAGTTTGAGGCGAAGGCATGGACTAATAGCCAAATGTATCAGCTCAAGAAATCTTTGATTCAAGTGGCGCGGGATGCGGGACGCTAGGGCCGTTATGTTCCCGCTCGCGCCAGACATGCATTTTTCACAGGCGCGTGGCCCACACATCGAAGCAGCCCCGAGCGAATCACACCCGAGTCCATTCGGGCCGCGAACAGATTTACAGGGTGCCGCATCCCTCACGGTTTGTGTGAAGGTGCTACCTGCTCGTCCGCCCAAAATCACTGTTTCTCGACCTTCCCGCAGAATGGAGACCGAACGGCCTGCTCAGCGAGTTGCCGCAACTTCCAAAGCTTGGACGCGGGCCCTGCTGCAGAGACTTTGGACCCTCGATAACTCCGCAAGCGGCTTCTGGTAACTGACTGCGGTCCCCGGCACTTGCGTGGTCGAACCACCCTGACTCGTTAGCTCAGCCGAGATGTAGTCACTCGGGTCGAAGTTGACTAAGTTTAAAGAATGCGTTCCCAAGACCTGAAGATAGAACTTGTACTGCTCGCTTTTTATCTGGGGATCGTCAGGGTTATTCGTACTGAAAACCCAAGTGCATCCCGTCTCCGTGTCCAGAATCCCAGACCACTCCGTGTCGGTGTTGGGATGCAACTGGACAATGTCAAAGCGGCCGGCTGGGGGACTGGCGAGTACCGCCGCGTTGACCGACCGTCTCGCTGTCCAAAGAGACAACCCGGCAAAAACCAGCACACCACAGAAGGCTCCAAAGAAAAGATTCCGCATCGTATGCTCCTTTCTGCAAAGTCCACCCGGGAGGGGAGTAATCTTAGCGCTGTTTGGATGAAAAGTATTTGATCGTGCCGCAAAGCGGGCCTGGGCGGCGGGTGGCGCAGGGATCGGAGTCGTCCCGCGAGCGAATCACACCCGAGTCCATTCGAGCCGCGAACAGAGAAGGTAGTGGCCCACCTGCGCTGAAGCTCCGGCTTGGCAAGCCTGCCTACGCTGAAGCTCCGGCGAGGCAAGCGAGTGGTTATGCAACCCCAAACCATAAGGCAGAAACCGCCGACCTGAAAGGTCGCCGCTACGAAGGCAACCATCTCGCTCACAAATTTGGCGATGTCGCCTGCTCGCAGCTGCCGGCAGATCGCGCTCAGAATTCTTTGCGGAATTGGGACGCCGATCCGGAGAATTGGGGTGCCGCACCTACGGCGCTCGCGATTCAATCTCTGCGTTTTCCCAGCCCTGCCGGGCTGGGCTAACTTGTGTCGCGCGTCCCGCGCTTAAACGGCCAAGCGGCCGTTTCGCAACGGAGCTATTTTTTCGGCGGGTGCTCGTCGGAATGGGACGACGATGAGGAATGTGCGGGCGGCTTCGACTCCGTCTTTGGCTTGTTGAGCGGAGGATGAACGTCATACATTTCGTCGCGGGCTTTCGTTGGCTGCGTGAATTTCATTGCCGACCGCGGTTCATTCTGCCGGCTTTCCGCCTGATTGGACTGATTCACCGTATTCCCGCCGGCTTGGCCCTGCGTGTGGTTGTTGGAGCCGCCAGGCGGCGTGAATGGCCGGAATCCATTGCTCGATTGCTGCTGGTTGTTCGTTTGTTTGTTGGCTGCCGGCGGATTATTGTTGACGTGCGGCTGATTGAACGGCTTGCTGTCGTTTGTAAATTCGGGTGTACGGCGCTGAGTCTCGACCGCGGGATTCAGCCGCGCGACAACCGGGCGCTGCGCGAAGGAGTACGACGGCTTGGCCGTCGCGACGCGGGCCGTCGCCGACACGTAACTCGTGCGAGTCGGAGCGATCGGAGCCGAATCGACTGAATGTGCGCCGCGAATCTGATCCGCGTTGACGTGTACCACCGCGCCAGACACGGGACGCGCGTTTACAAACGTATCGCGCGAGACGGCGGTGATGGCGCGTTCATTGTTTCCATACATGTAGTTCACGTGCGTCACATCGTGATTGACCACCGCCGTGTTGTAGACGTTCCGCACCTCGGTGACGTTCACGATCCGCGTGTTCGTCACATTGATGTTTTGAAAGTAGCGCGGGCTACAGCGGTATCCCGGAACGAAAACGTCACGCGGCCCGAGCGGGAACCATCCCACGCCTGTAAATCCTCCGCCGAATGCGACCGAGAAACCGAATCCGCCTCCGCCGACGAATCCAACGACCGCGGGCGCGTACACGGGACGAACGACAACCGGACCCGGCACCCAGCCCCAGCGATCGCCGACGTAGGCCCAGCGGCCGTAGTGAAATGGCGCCCATCCCCACGGCTCTGAATCAACCCAGGTCCATCCCCACGGCTCGATGAAAACCCAATGGCCCATCTGGTAAGGCGACCATCCGACAGCAACGCCGCTCGGCACCCAGATTTCGCCGTAGTCGGAATCCGATTCCCACGAGCCGTAGTCGTCGAGATCGTAGTAGCCGTCGACATCGCGCGAAACGTATTTCGCGGAGACGGCGTTGTTCTCGCGCTGATCTCGCGACTGGCACCAATCCTCGAAATCGTCAAAGCCGGGAGCCGGAGACGCATCGTAGGTAAGCTGGTCCGTGCCGTTGAATGTGTATTGCTGGTCGGGGCCCAGATTCCACGTGTCGCCGCCGCCCGTGACTTCTCCCGCGCCTTCGCGCACCACGATCATAGTGGAACCGCCGTTGGGATCGGTCTCGATGCGATATTCGCCAGGTTGCGTCAGCGTGAGCGCGAGATTGGGAGTGTCAACTTCGAAGGCGTCGCCGCTCGGCAGAATCCGCAGATGAACTTCAATCGTCCCCTGTGCGAGCTGAAGCTGGGTTGTGCGATCGTCGAGCGTGAGGAATGAAATGCCTGTCTCGCTCGACATGCGGATCGCGGTGCTGCCGATGTGAATCTCTCCGCGCGAATCCTTGTCCGCCCAGAGGTTGTCGCCGGTAGTGAGCGGGCGGTTCGGGTCGGCCTGCACCCAATCTTGACCGCCCGAAACTTGATACGACACCGAGCCCTGAATGTAGTTCAAGCGCGCGACGCGTCCCGGAGGATCTTGATCCTGCGCCGCTGCGGATCCTGGAAACGCAGAAATAAGTGCGATTGCGAGGAATAGGACCCCGAAAGACAAAGCAGTTTTTCTCATGGACGGATGACTCCCTTGGCGAACCGTTCTCTCGACATCATAGCCCTCTGCATGAGCCAATTCCATGCGGCGAACCATGTGAACCATGCGGCAACACGCATTGACGACATGTGTTTTGCCTCCTGCTCATACAACACGCCGCGCGACCACGAGTTTCTAGCGACGGCCGTGCCCGCCTCCGGAATGTCCGCCGCCACTGCTATGCGAGCCTCCGCCTCCGCTGCTACGAGGCGCACTGGAGTTTCCGCGCGGGGCGCTCGATCCCCGAGGCGCGCTGTAGTTGCCACGCGGCGCGCTATAGTTTCCGCGCGGCTGGCTATAGCCGCCGTAGGAGCCGCGACCGTAGCCGCCGTTCCCGTAGTTCCCGCCGCCGCGCGGCGTCACGATGGGCTGCCTCATATTAAGTTGGGGCCTGGAGTATGAATGAGAGTATGAATTTGAGTAGCCCCCTCGTGACGCCGATCCCGGCGAGTTATAAGAACGATCGGACTGATAGCCTCGGTTTGATTCCTGTGATCCTGAACCGAAGCGCTCAAAGCCGCTGCGATTTTCGGACTGAGCCCCTGCATTTCCTCGGCTGAGAGAATTGTTGCCCGTCTCTCCGCGATTGCCACCCGATTGCGGCGGCGTAAACGCGTGCCATCCCGGACGGCTCGACGTGACCGCTCCATGGTTCTCGTTCGAACCACTGAACGAACGGCTGTTCCCGTTAGCGTTTCCGCCGAAGGATTGTCGGCTACTGACGTTGTTATTCACCGAGTGGCCGCCGAATCCGTTCGACACTGTGTTTGTGCGCCCCGCAGCGCTGAAGAAGTGCTGCGAACTGGATGGTGCGTTGCGGAACGAAGCCGGATTCGCGGCGCGGCCCGACGCACTGTAGCTCTCACGCGATGGCGAAATCGGCATCCTGCCGCTCACCATGCTTGCCTGCCGGAACGAAGCCTCACTCATGCGCGTTCCGACTCCGTGCACTGCGCCGCGTCCAAACTCGTTCGAGTTCATCGAGACCATGCCCGACCGGACGCGATCGTTGTGGAAAGCCTCGTTCACGTTCGAGAAGCCACGTCCGCCGGGACCGATCGGACGGAATCCGTCGTGGAATCCATCGCCACGGACGCCGACCGTTTGGAACCTTCCGCCCCCGCGACCCCACCACGGGTGATACCAGTCACCCGGGCCGCAGGGCAGCCAGCCAACGTGGCCGAAGCCAAAACCAAAGCCGATTCCGAAGCCGAAACCTCCGCCGCCCCAGCCAAAGAACGAGACATACGCGGGCGACCAGATCGGGTAGTAACCCGGATATCCGACGACGGGGCCCGGCCACCACGCCCAGTTGCCGCCATAGACGAACCAGCGGCCGTAGTGATACGGCGCCCATCCCCATGGCTCGTAGGAAACCCACGTCCAGCCGTAGTAAGGCTCCCAAACCCAGCGGCCGTCGCTATAAGGCGCCCAATTGGGATTCTGCTGCGGGATCCACACGGGACCGTAATCGGGGACCTCGCTCCACGTTCCATAGGTATC
>JBAPOM010000249.1:0-8795 GCA_049279635.1 Candidatus Acidiferrales bacterium | reverse complement strand
CGATTCGCGTGCCACGGGAAAGGTGTGTTCGGGCACAGAAAAAATACGAATAAAATCTCTTGAAACGGTCGGCGTCGTTAGAGATAACGGGGAAACCGGACAGCTGGAGTGCTAGTGCGGCGGTTGTCCGGTTATCTGACTGCACGTCCAAGTGGCGCTGCTAGTTTCTCGCGACTGTCCGAACATGACAGGTGATTACTTGGATGCATCATCCGGCAAGAGCGCAGTTGCGCGGCTTCCATCTTTGCTAACCTGAGCAAAACCCGAGAAATACAAGGGGTGACAACATGCACTCTAGCATCCTTCAATCCCGCTTCCACGTGCGGATTCTCGCGCTGCAACGCGCTCTATTTTTTTTCTTCGTGGGCATCGTGATGCTTGGCGTCAGCGTGTCCGGCGCAGATGCTCAGACGGCGGCAAGCAGCAACCCGGTTGCGTCACGAACGGCCAAGGCCATGACCTACCGGCGCGGAGGCGGCGCCGTGAAAGTGTCCTTACATGGGACTGATCTCATGGCCCAAGCCACCGGCGAAGCGAAGGTCGAAAACAAGGGAAACCGCGTCGAGATCGAGGCAAAGTTCCAAAATATCGAGGATGCGACCAAGTTTGGTCTCGAATACCTCACATACGTCCTCTGGGCTGTTTCTCCCGAAGGGAGAGCCGTCAATCTGGGCGAAGTACAGATCAAGAACGGCAGCGCGCAGGTGAAGGCGATTACAGACATGCAGACGTTCGGACTGGTCGTGACCGCCGAACCCTATTTCGCCGTTTCGCAGCCGGGGGATGAAGTGGTCCTCGAAAACGCGGGGGGAGCCGGCGGCGAGGAGATCACCGCGACTTATTCGCTGCTCGCGCGCGGAGTCTATTCGTCTTCGAACACAAAGATCGACAACGCGATTTTCGGCATCGACCGCAGGACGCCAACGGAACTCTTTGAAGCACGCAACGCCGTCCGCATCGCAAACAACGCCAACGCCGGGAAGTACGCCGCCGATGTTATGGCAAAGGCCAATCAGCAGTTGCAGGCGGCGGAGGACTCCTACCGGCAGAAGCGCGACACCAAAATCGTGATCTCCCTGGCGCGCGACGCCGCGCAGACCGCGGAAGAAGCCCGCGTAATCTCCGTAAAGCAGAAAGCGGAAGAGGATGCTCAAGCGCAGGCGGCGGCAGAAAAGCAGGCCGCCGAAGCCCGTGCCGCCAAGGCTCGTGCCGACGCCGACGAAGAGGCCAAGCGCGTGCAAGAGGCGGAGCAAGCCCGGAAGGATGCGGAAGCCGCCCAAGCCGAAGCTGAGCGCATGAAGCAGCAAGCCCTGGCCGCGGCTGCGGAAGCGGCCAAAGCAAAGGAAGAGGCAGAGCAGGCCCGCCAAGCTGCGGTCGCCGAACAACAAGCGGCGCTGGCGCAGAAGCAAGACGCACTCGCGCAGAAAGCAGCGGCGGAGGCTGAAGCGGATAAAGCCCGCCAGGCGGCTGCGAAAGCGGACGCCGAGAAGGCCGACCTTCGCGCGCAGCTTCGGGCGCAGCTCGATGCCGTCCTGCAGACCAAAGACTCGGCGAGGGGATTGATCGTCAACATGTCCGACGTGCTCTTCAATACGGGCAGCTACATCCTGCAGCCGGGCGCGCGCGAGAAGCTCGCGAAGATTTCCGGAATCCTGCTGGCCCATCCCGGACTGACTCTAGAGATCGATGGATATACCGACAGCGTAGGCAGCGACGAGTTCAACCAAACTCTCTCCGAGCAGCGTGCCGGCTCGGTCCGCGATTTCCTGGCCCAGCAGGGCGTGCCGGGAACGTCAATCACGGCGAAAGGCTTCGGTATGGCACAGCCTGTCGCCTCCAACGATACCCCCGAAGGCCGGCAGCAGAACCGCCGCGTGGAAATCGTGGTCAACGGCGATTCGATCGGTACTTCTTCTGCTATGGCGACCCAAACAAACCAATAAGCGTCGAATGGAATCCACATGTGGGGTTATCCGTGTGGGGCTTGGTCCGCCGCTGCCGCGATTCTTTGAGCTCTGGGAACTGCGGATGGACGGGAGACTATAATGCCGCATGCGGAGGCGTGCGCCGCAAGAGGTTGCAGAGATGAAGAAGACATCCCTTCCTTTGTCGCAGGTCTACCGTTTGTTGGAACCTGGGCCGGTTGTGTTGGTGACGTCTGCGCGCGGCGGAAGAGCGAATGTGATGACGATGTCGTGGCACATGATGGTTGATTTCGAACCGCCCATCGTAGCGTGCGCGATTAGCAATCGCGGCTACACATTTGGGATTTTGAGAGAGACGAAGGAATGCGTGATCAATATCCCAACCGTGGATCTGGCGAAGAAGGTGGTCGGCTGCGGAAACATTTCGGGCCGTGAGGTCGACAAATTCAAGGAATTTCGCCTCACTCGAGCGCCCGCAGCCCGCGTCAGTGCGCCGTTGATCTCCGAATGCTACGCCAATCTCGAATGCAAGGTAATCGATGCAAGCATGGCGGGCAAATACAATCTGTTTATCCTCGAGGTCACGAAAGCCTGGATCGATCGCTCCAAGAAACATCCTCGGACGATTCATCATTGCGGGCAGGGCGTATTCATGGTCGCGGGACGAATCATCAAATTGCCGTCAAAGATGAAATAGGCGCGGAACCGGAGTCCCCTTTCATCGAAACGGCGATCTGGGGCATGGCCGGTGATCCGGCCGATCAGGCGTGTGCCGATCTTCTTACCGAAGAAAAATGCTGTGACCGCAGTTACATACGTGTGTATTCAGCATCACTAATCACCCCTCATTGATCGCCCTACAGTATGAGCGCCTCGGATTGGAGTCCGAGATTTCGCTGTCGCATTTGCGGCGACGGGAGCTTCCCATGCCAAAAGCGATGATCACAGTCCAACGGCACATCCTTGAGGAAGAGCGCAGACACCCACAAGCAACCGGTGACCTGACAGGCTTGCTCTGGGATCTGACGCTCGCCGCCAAGGTGATCTCTCACCAGGTTAACCGCGGCGGGCTGGCCGATATCTTCGGAGAGAACGGCGAGGCCAATTTCACTGGGGACTTGGTGAAGCGCCTCGATCGGATCGCGCAGGACACGATCTACAGGGCCATGGACCACGGCGGCCACCTGTGCGTGATGGTCTCCGAGGAGAGCCCCGAGATCATCCCTATTCCCGCAAAGTTTCCCAAAGGGCAGTACGTCTTGCTCTACGACCCACTCGACGGCTCGTCGAATATTGAAGCGAATGTCAGCATCGGCACGATCTTCTCCGTGCATCGCCGAATTTCTTCTGAAGGGGACGGCACTCTAGGAGATTGCCTGCGGAAAGGGTCGGAGCAGGTTGCAGCGGGCTACTTTCTTTACGGTTCGAGCACGATGATCGTTTACACCACGGGGCAAGGCGTCTATGGCTTTACTTTGGAGCCGAGCATCGGCGAATTCATCCTTTCGCATGAGAGGATCGTCACGCCTCCCAAAGGCAGGTATTACAGCATCAATGAAGGCAATACCGCTACGTGGGACGAACCGACACGTAGATACGTGGAATATTTGAAACAAAAGGATGCTGCGACCGGCCGGCCCTACTCGCTGCGCTACATTGGGTCACTGGTGGCCGACTTCCATCGCACGCTGCTCTACGGAGGCGTTTTTCTTTACCCCCCCGATTGCAGCAATCCGCAGAAGCCGAAACCGAAATTGCGTCTCCTCTACGAAGTGGCTCCCATGGCTTTCATCATGGACCAAGCCGGAGGCGCCTCTACCACTGGGACGCAAAACGTGCTGGACATCCAAGCCACGTCTCTCCACGACCGGGTTCCGATCGTCATGGGAAGCACGCAAGACGTAGCTGCCTACGAAAAGTTTTGCGCCAATGCGAATCGGGAATCAGTGAATCTTGCCAGTCACGCTCGCTGAATCTAAGATCCCGGCTAAGTACGCCGACGGCGCGCGAAAGCCCAGAGCGAGCCGAGGCCACTCGCCAAGAGAAGCAGCGAGTTCGGCTCCGGCGTGTTGATGGGGGGCACGACCGGTGGAACCACGGGCGGCGTCGACGATCCAGACGGCGGTGCGCCGCCGACGACGGGGAAGTAGACCGGGGGTATCAGCGAGCCTGTCGGGCCGCCGGGAGAGCCTCCGGCTGGGATCAAAGGCGCGCCAAGTTGAGGAATTTCATCGGGCAGATAATTGCCCGCGAGAAGCTCCGGCTCTGCGGCAGGCTCCGGAGTCGCCGCCGGCGAGTTCAGGGCTTCAGGAGAAGGCTGCACGGCAGAAGTGGGCTTGACGGCGTGATCCGAAAGTTGGTTGCCGCAGCGGGTCCGCGCTAGGTGTGTCCCGTCCGTAATCACTTCCTCGCCCTTGTGGAGACTGAGCTTTCGGTTCGTCCAGAAGATGTGGTCGCCCATGCGATAAGAGACATATTCCATGCGGTCGCCGTCGAGGCGAATGATGCGCACTTTAGCGAGATCGAAACCAGCGTAGTGATGCGCCACCAACGGGTCGTGCTCGATTGCGTTCCTGAGCTCCTCGGCGCTATAGGCGCCTCCCGGAATCACCGAATAGGCGTACAAGCGGCGGAGAGCCAGTTTCGAGTCGGATTGGGACGCGAAGAGGTTTTCGCGCGCTTCCGCAGGTTGGGATGCTGCGCGTGCCGACTGAGCCGGGCGATGGTCTTCCGTAGTGTGTCCAATAAATGGTAGGGCTAGCAGTACCGGAACACATGCAACCAACAAGGCAATTCGCAGGCTCGCGCTGAGGGGACTGCCCCTTAGGAACAACCACTCAACGATTGCTTCGAGCTTACGCATCAATTTCCGCATCGAGACCGCATCAAACGAGACCCCGCACAGGGGAACTTAGCAATTGCCATGCCACTGACGGAAACGATTTTCCCTTGCACTCCAAGGCCTTGCGAAGAAGGAGCGCGCACGACCGGAAATGCGATACCTGGATGCGGAAATGGTCTTCCGGCCCCGCATTTGCCCGGCATCGATGTTTTAGTCGGCCGTTGAGGTTTGTGAAAGCTTCAGGCGAGCATCAGCGAGAGGAAGGGTTCTCACAACGATGCAACTGACTTGACGCGCGAGCCGTCCCCGAGACGAATCGCCCACACCCAACAAAACTTATCTGACCTGAGTGCTCCTCGCCTGCCGCAAACGAAGGCCTTCCGCAAGCTCTTTGTGCCACTTCCAGAACATCACGCCTAGCACGGTCACCGGCGCGAACACACACACAACGCACCCCAAGATCACAATGATCAGCAGGAAGAGGTTGAGCAAAGCGCCCATCATGGCATCATCCGGCCAGATGAAGAACTTGAGCGGCCTAATTCTGGCGCACGCGCATCGCTCGCGTCAAGCACAAACGCAAATCCGCTCGGCCCGAGGATGGTCCGCCCGCCGGAAGGCTCCTTCAGAGGACGAAACCTCCGGGGTCAGCCGCTCATCCAAAGCTGGTGAGCTTCGCTGGCGTTCTGGGCCCGCCGTCCGGCTGACGTCATCTCATTTCTTTCGTGGTATCAGCGATACTCGCTCACGCTGGACTTGTGCAGATGCACCGCGTCCGATATTACGCTCCGCGGTGCGATAATACGCGGTGCGATCCGGGAGAAGGCGGCTGAGTCTAGCCGCCTGTCGCGGTCTCTCAGTAAGATTCTAGGAGCCGTAGGCCGATGTGGATTGTTCGACTCGCTTTACGCCGTCCCTACACATTCGTTGTTGCGTCGATTCTGATTTTGATTCTCGGCGTGGTTTCGATCTCCCGCACGCCCGTCGACATTTTCCCCAACATCGACATTCCCGTGGTCAGCGTTCTATGGCAATACACGGGCCTTTCTCCGGAAGAGATGTCGGACCGGATCGTCTACAACTACGAGCGCTCGCTGACCACCACGGTCAACAACATCGAGCACATCGAATCGCAATCGCTGAGTGGGCGCGCCATCGTAAAGATTTTCTTTCAGCCGGGCGTCAATATCGGCGACGCGATCGCGCAGGTGACGGCCATTTCGCAGTCTTCGGTCCACAACATGCCGCCTGGAACTCAACCTCCCTTCATCATCCAGTACAACGCTTCGACCGTCCCCGTCCTCCAGCTGGGCATCTCGGGCCAGGGGCTTTCCGAGCAAGAGCTGGGCGACCTTTCCCAGAACTTCCTGCGCGTCGGACTCATCACCATTCCCGGCGTCGCGGTTCCCTATCCGTACGGCGGAAAGCAGCGCCAAGTCCAGGTGGACCTGAACACGCAGGCGATGCAAGCCGAGGGTCTTTCGCCCGTCGACGTCCAACAAGCAATCGCCGACCAAAACCTCATTCTCCCCGCAGGCACCGCCAAGATCGGTTCGTACGAATACCAGGTGGACATGAATGGGGCGCCGCAAACGATCGCGGAGCTGAATAATTTGCCCGTGAAACAGGTGGGAAACTCGACCATCTACATTCACGACGTGGCGAACGTCCGGGATGGTTTTCCGCCGCAAACGAATATCGTGCGCGTGGACGGAAAGCGGGCGGCTCTGCTCTCAATCCTGAAAGGCGGCGACGTCTCGACGCTGGACATCGTTTCAAACGTCAAGAAACTGCTGCCGACGATCGAGGCAGGCCTTCCGCCGAGCTTCCGGGCCCAGCCGCTCGCGGATCAATCGATATTCGTGCTGGCTGCGATCCATGGCGTGGTGCGCGAAGGAGTGATCGCCGGATGCCTTACGGCATTCATGATCCTGGTTTTTCTCGGAAGCTGGCGCAGCACCCTGATCATCGCCGTGTCGATTCCGTTGGCGGTTTTGACTTCACTGATCGTGTTGAGCGCGCTCGGGCAGACCGTCAACATCATGACGCTCGGAGGTCTCGCGCTCGCTGTCGGCATTCTTGTGGACGACGCGACGGTGGAAGTCGAGAACATCAACCGCAATCTGGATCAGGGCAAGGAAATCATCCAGGCGATTCTGGACGGCGCGTCGCAAATCGCGGTGCCCGCCCTGGTATCGACGCTTTCGATTTGCATCGTTTTCGTGCCGATGTTTTTCCTGTCCGGCGTGGCCAAGTATCTCTTCGTGCCGCTGGCGGAGGCCGTCGTTTTCGCGATGCTGGCTTCCTACCTGCTGTCGCGCACGCTCGTGCCCACCATGGCGCGCTATCTGCTGCTCGAACGGACGGAAGACGAGCGCCGGGAGGCCACCGAGAAGTCGCGGAATCCGCTGGTGCGGATGCAAGCGCGGTTTGAAACCGGCTTCGAACATTTTCGCATGCGGTACCACGGGCTGCTGGCTGCCGCGATTCATCACCGGAAATTATTCGCGGTGTGCTTTTTGTCGGCTTGCGCCCTGTCGTTCGCGCTGGTTCCCCTGGTGGGGCAGGATTTCTTTCCGCACGTCGACAGCCCCGAATTCAGCTTCCACCTGCGCGCCCCCACCGGAACGCGCATTGAGGAGACCGCCGCTCTCTGCGATCGGGTCGAAAACGACATTCGTTCCCAGATTCCGCCGAGCGAGCTCGTCACGATCATCGACAACATCGGTCTTCCGTACAGCAGCATCAATTTGTCGTACAGCAACTCGGCGCCCATCGGGACGGGCGACGCCGACATACTGGTCGAACTGGCGCCGAAGCACCGTCCTACCTTGGAGTACGTTCGCGAGCTGCGCGTCAAGCTGAACCGCGACTTCCCCGGAGTCCAGCTCTACGACCTTCCGACGGACATGGTCAGCAACATCCTGAACTTCGGGTTGCCGGCGCCGATTGACATACAGATCGCGGGCAGAGACGTGTTGGCCGACCGCCAGTTTGCCGATAATCTCTTGAACGAGTTGAAAATCGTGCCGGGAGTGGTGGACCTGCGCATCCAGCAGCTCTTCAACGGGCCGCGATTGCACATCGAGGTGGACCGCACCAAGGCCAAAGAGATCGGGTTCAACGCCGCAGACGTCGCACAGAGCCTGCTGATTTCCCTCAGCGGAAGCTTTCAGACGCAGCCGACCTTCTGGCTCGATCCCCGGAATGGCGTGAGCTACAGCATCTCCACGCAAACGCCGGAATATCGGAGCGATTCGCTTCAGAAACTTGAGAACATCCCGATCACCGGTCCGGGCACGAACCAGTCGGAGATTCTGGCCAGCCTGGCTTCCTTCAATCGCGGCTCCGAAATGGCCGTCGTTTCGCATTACAACGTCGAGCCGGTGATCGATATCTTCGGCGCGGTCGATGGCCGCGATCTGGGAGGCGTGGCTCGGGATATCGAGCCGATCATCGATCGCAGCCGCAAGGAGTTGCCTCGCGGTTCGCAAATCAACATCCTTGGCCAGATCAATACCATGAACCAATCTTTCATCGGCTTGCTTTCGGGCCTGGGATTCTCGATCGTCCTCGTGTACCTGCTGATCGTCGTGAATTTTCAATCGTGGCTCGATCCGTTCATCATCTTGATGGCCTTGCCGGGAGCGCTGGCAGGAATCGTGTGGTGCCTGTTCGTCACTGGAACCACCATCAGCGTTCCCGCACTGACCGGCGCGATCATGTGCATCGGCGTGGCGACGGCCAACAGCATCCTGGTGATCAGCTTCTCGAAGGAAAAATTGCAGGCGGGGAAGACGGCGGCGGACGCGGCGCTCGAAGCGGGGTTCACGCGCTTCCGTCCCGTGCTCATGACGGCGCTCGCCATGATCATCGGCATGCTGCCGATGTCGCTCGGCGTCGGAGAAGGCGGCGAACAAAACGCGCCGCTGGGGCGCGCCGTGATTGGCGGCCTGGTGTTCGCCACGGTTGCCACGCTGTTTTTCGTTCCGGTCGTATTCAGTCTGGTGCATGGCTGGCGGGAAGGG
>JBAPOM010000248.1:0-47698 GCA_049279635.1 Candidatus Acidiferrales bacterium | reverse complement strand
CGCGAAAGCCACGGCGCGCGCCGCGCCGCCGGCTCCGACGATCAGGACGCGGCTGCCCCGAAGAGGTATCCGCTTCTCGAGCGCTTGCAGCACTCCGACGTAATCGGTGTTGCATCCGTATAGTTTTCCGCCGCCGCGCACCACCACCGTGTTCACGGCCGCGATTCGAGCCGCCAGCGGATCGCACCCGTCGAGATGCCGCAGGATTTTTTCTTTGTGCGGCAGCGTCACACTGAAACCACGAATCCCAAGCGGATCGATCGAACCCAGAAAATCCTTCAGATCGCGCACCAGAAACGGGACGTACACGGCGTTGATCCGCCGCGCGGCAAAGCCTGCATTCTGCATCGCCGGCGAAAGCGAATGGCCAACGGGGTTGCCGATCACGCCGTAGACGCTCGTGCGCGCGTCCAGCCGGTCTGCACGATAAACATCCTTGATCTCCGCGAGCGAGACTTGTCCCGGCGCCGTCGCGTTTTCGACCGGCGCATACGCGAACGAGTTTCGCTCGCGCAATGCGAGGATGCGCGCCGGAAGCGCCACTTCGCCCATCGGAATCGCGACGATATTCCGTTGCTTTCGCGCGAAATCGAGCAGCTTCCGGCTGTCTGAGAGCGAATCACACAGAGCGGCGATTTTGATCGCTTCCGGCCGATCTCGACGCAGTTCCGCAGCGACGCGCGAGAGATTCTTCGGCGTCCGCTCAAAAAAATGCGCCGAAGCCAGTTGGCGCCCCTCGCCTAACAGCACGCTGATAAGTTCGCACGGGCACTGGCGCACAGTTTCGATTTCGAGGTCGTACCACGCGCACCCTGCCCGGATCGCGTCCGCCAGATACACGAGTTGCTTGGCGATCGTGCCAGCATATCGGCCGCCCGCCACGCGCCGGCGGCAAGTCGCAATCAGTGTTGCGCCGTTTCGCGCGGAGCGGTTGGCTTCGAGCCTTCGCAAGAACCGGCCAATTTCCGCGTCGCTTGGAAGCCAGTCAAGGCGCAACTCGATCGTGCGGCTTTGTCTGAGTGCCAGGCGAAGCTGGGCCAGCATGGAATTGGCATCGAGCGCCGCCACCACGGCGCACACTTTATCTTGCCCTAACATACTGTATTTCCAATCTCTTCGGGGTGAAGTCCCGCCGCGCGCCGGCAGCCGTGCGCGAGGGGAATTCTCGCTTCTACCACGCGGTACCCAATGTGTAAAGCCCGCGCGACCATTATCTTGACGCTCTCGAACGCCAATGTTACGGTCAGGTCATTGGGGAGCGCCAGCCCTTTCGGCGCTAAGAATCAGCATGGAGGAGCGAGCATCATGCGTGGGAAAATTGTCCTTGCCGGTCTCATAGTGGCCCTCTCGGGAACGATTGCATCGGCGCAGAACACGCCGCAGGTCCCGACCCCGAACGATCTCTATTGCTCCGGTACCGTAACGACGGAATCCGTGCCGCGCGGCGCCTACATCATCACGGGCGAAGAATCCAACTATCGGCTGACGTTCGACGAAGGCGACAACGTCTACCTCAACAAAGGCGCAAGCGAAGGCGTAAACGTGGGCGACGTCTTCTCTGTTGTCCGCGCGGTCGAAGATCCCTACGGAATCGAATGGAGCAAGTGGCAGGACATGATCCTCAAGAAAATGGGGAGTGTCTGGGCCGACGAAGGCCGCGTCCGCGTGACCCGGGTTTTCGCCAATACCTCGGTGGCCAAGATCGAGCATTCCTGCGACATACTACAGCGCGGCGACGTTCTCCTGCCCTTCACGGAGCGCCCCGCGCCGCCGCTCAAGTCCGAAGCGAGCTTCGACCACTTCACCCCGGCGAACGGCAAGCCTCTGGCAATGATCATCATCGGCAAGAATTTCCAGGCTGCAAGCGGACGCGAGGATATTGTGTACGTGAATTTGGGCAACGGTCAGGGCGTGAAAGTCGGCGACTATTTCCGCATCTTCCGCTATACCGGCACTCAGCACGAAACGGTTTTCCAGACCAATCGTTACGCGTTCGATCAGGACGATCAGCTCTCCACGCCGTTCTTCCCGATTTATGGCTTCGGGAGTGCCCCCAAGAAATGGGATTGGAGCAACACCCCGCGAGAGGACGTCGGCGAGGGAGTGGTGCTGCGGACCGGCCCCAACTCTTCGACCGTCTTGATTACGTTCAGCCTGCGCGAAATCTATCCGGGCGATTACGTCGAACTCGAATAGCCAAGCTTGCCGCAGCCTGGCGCTTCAGGTTCCGCGCCGGACCCGTCTGGCACGCCTGATTCGCTGAATATTTCCGCTGTAAAAGCTTGCACTCGTACTTCGGCATTTTTCCAGGCATCCCGGTCGAGTCCTGCCTTCACGCAGGTTTCCTCGAGCAGCCGCCGGCCGCTCCATCGGAATTGCGTCGCCACTTGAGGCAGCAGAACGCCCCGCTGCCTCCCAAAGCTCACCATCAGGCCATGCTTACCGGCTTGAATTTGTTCCGGCGCGATCGTTTCGAGACCCGACAAAATGGAAAGCTCGATCTCGATTTCGGAGAGTTCGTCAGGGCGAACCCGATCGAAGCGCGGGTCTTCGAGCGCGGCTGCCTTCGCGCAATGAACTACCGTTTCAATCAGCGATTGACTCGAAGCCACTTGGCCAACGCACCCGCGCAAACGGCCGCGGCGATGCAGCGTGACGAACGCTCCGCCCAGATTCTGCGGGTTCGAAAGTTCGGGCAATTGGCCCGCAAACTCGCGGCCCTCGACGGCGGAGCTCATGGCTCGACGCGCCACTTCCAGCAGCAGTTTCTTTTCGCGATTACCGGCTGAGGACATCCTGCGGTTTTTCTTTCGAATCAACTACGAGAACGCGGGTGCGGCGCTGCTGCACGCGAAAATTGATCTGTCCCCAGAACATCTGGAAGTAGTGAATCGCAGAAGCCACCGCGCTGAGCACCACCAGCCATAGCAGAACTGTTCCAACCAATTTCAGCGCGGGGTGGTTGGCCGTGAGAATCACGATACACCCCGCCAGCACTTGCAAGATCATCTTCCCCTTGCCGAGCGGCGACGCCGGAATCACCAAGCCCTCCGAGGACGCGATTTCGCGGAGGCCGACGACGATGAACTCTCGTCCGATGATGATCACGACCATCCATGCCTGGATGAGTCCCATCGAAACGAGCGAGACGAACGCCGCCGAAATCAAAAGCTTGTCCGCGATCGGATCGAGCAGAATTCCCAGGGTAGTGATTTCGCTGCGAGAGCGCGCCAGATATCCGTCCATCGCATCGGTCGCCGCCGCCACCAGCAGAATGAGGACACCCCAGACCTCAAAATGAAAGGGCAGACCCCAAAAGTTCCAATTCGGCTGACGCGTCAAGAGAACGACCACGAGGAGCGGAACGAAAAAGATTCGCAGGATGGTCAGGCTGTTCGGCAGGTTCATTTCGCTCTCGGAAAGACAAACCGGCGAAGCCGTCGGGAGTGCAACGGCCATCTCAGCTGAAATCATAGTCCCACGGTCGTTATCGCGTCAACCTTACGTGCCCTGGCGATGACTCCCTGTCTTGTAATGAGAGAGACAAATGCCCTCGCTCGTTACTCTTAGCGCAGTTAGCGCCCCAGCGCTGTGCAAATTCCGGCGGGCACTCACCGTATGTCGGGGGATTGTCTAACCTGGCCTGACTAAGTGCGGCATGGTCCCATACAACTGATAATAGGCGGGTTACACTTCGGCGAGCGGCGGCACGTCGGCAAGGGCGCGGTCACCTTATGTGCCGAACCGCACAAATCGGCGGACCTTTTCCACAGGGTTTTCCACAACAAACGGCTCTAGTTACAATATTTCATTTCAAAATGAATTCCCGAAGTTCCCTGGCAGCCGATTCCGGAATCTCGGCTTCGAGCTCGAGGCTCCCGTCATGCACTTCCGATCGAAGCACGCGTCCTCGTCCCTGGACCACGGCAAGGCTACGGCCATCCGCGAGGGGCAGGCGCAGGTGTAGCCGCAAGAGCGGGTCAACGGGCATGGCTGCGTCGATCTTTTCCAGCAATTCATCCAGACCGGCGCCCGTGATCGCCGATGCAAAAGCAGTGTCAGCCCCGCGCCCATTTGAATCCATCAACGCTCTCAGGTCCTGCTCGCTCAGCCGGTCGATCTTATTCAGCACGTGCAGGCGCGGGCGATCCTCGACGCCGAGTTGGCGCAACACACCGAGAACTTCCGCGTCGTGTTCGGCGTGGTGCGGATTGGAAATGTCGGTTACGTGAAGGATCAGCGCCGCTTCCTGCACTTCTTCCAGGGTCGCGCGAAACGCTGCGATGAGATCCGGCGGAAGGTCGCGCAGAAATCCCACCGTGTCGGACAAAAGCACGCGTCGTCGCGAAGGCAAACGGATGGCGCGAATCGTCGGGTCGAGAGTTGCGAACATTTTCGACGAAGTCAGCACACTCGCGTTCGTGAGCGCATTAAAGAGCGTCGATTTGCCCGCGTTGGTATATCCCACGAATGCGATCATGCCGAGTGGCACCGCCTGTCGCGCCCGGCGCCTGGTCGCGCGCTGCTTGCGAACCGTTTCGATGGCCCGCTCGATTTTGCCCACGCGGTCGCGGATGCGCCGCCGGTCGATTTCAAGCTTCTGCTCTCCAGGACCTCGCGTCCCGATTCCGCCGCCGAGCCGCGAGAGCTCTTCGCCGCGCCCGGTGAGCCGCGGAAGCAGGTAATTCAATTGCGCGAGCTCCACCTGGAGCTGCCCCTCTCGGGTGTGAGCATGCGTGGCGAAAATATCGAGGATCAGCTGCGTGCGGTCGATCACGCGGCATTCCGTGCCCTTTTCCATGTTGCGCAACTGGACGGGCGTCAGGTCGTGATCGACAATTACGAGGGGAACATCCCTGAACTTGGCCTCGGTGCGAATCTCCTCGAGCTTGCCGCGGCCCACCAACGTCGCCGGATCGAGGGCTTCCCGGACCTGCAGGAGGCTTCCCTCGATTTTCGCGCCGGCGCTCTCGGCCAGCTCCCGTAGCTCATCGAGCGAATCCCGATTGGGCACGCCATCGCCGTTTTCGCGTGAAGGTCCATTCGTGCGCCGGGCCCTCTTCAGAGCGACGCCCACCAGCAAAACCCGTTCCCGGCGATCCACGGCCTGTGGGGTTTTCATCCAAGTAAACAGGGCAGAGTGAAGACAGACTTTTGCGCGAGGAATTTCATCTCTCCCTGTTATTATACGCCCGTCCTGGGCAGCCGGCGAACCTCGCGGGCCTGAAGGCAGCGCCGCCGCCCTCCGATTGCGCGACTAAGGCCCCTATCGTAGGCTTTGGATGTGTGTGCGGCCTGGAAACGAAAGAAACCTTATCTACCCAAAATGCCTGGAGCTTCCGGAACAGCTGAGTTGACCTCTCAGTCCAATCGCGAGAAGCCCGAGCGATCGAGAATCCTGCTGATCCTCGGTTACGGACTGGCGACCGTCTGCCTGGTCTGGGTCCTTCACGATTTCCACATCGTGCGGGCCCTGCACGACATGGCCAATGCGGACTGGAAATGGGTGCTTGTCGGCATGGCCTTCGACGTGATCAGCTATGCCGTCCAAGCGGTGCGCTGGAAATTCCTCTTGAGCCCGTTTGGGAAAGTGCACCTTGGCAACGCGATTCGATCCGTTTTCTCCGGCCTCTTCGCCAATCTGATCCTGCCGCTTCGGCCGGGCGAATTTCTGCGCAGCTACCTGCTCTCCAATTCCGAGGGAATCTCGATCGGGCGTGTGCTGGGATCGGTGGGGATCGAGCGCTTCATCGATCTCGTGATTGCGACGGCATCGTTGGCTTTCGCTTCGCTATTCGTGCAGTTGCGTCCCCGAAGCTTCGAGCGCACGGCGGATATGCTGGGCGCTGTAACCCTCGTTCTCGTGACGATCGTAGTGGTTGTCGTCTTCTATCTCGAACTGAAGGTTGGCGGCGCTTCGGAACCTCACATTGGGCGACGCCAATTGCCTGGCAAAATGATGTCCGCGCTGCTCGACTTGCACGCGATGGGCACGGCACCCAGCTTTTACGCGGCGGTGTTTATGTCCCTGCTCATGCCGTTCTGCCAGGTCCTCGCTCTCTGGGCGCTGATGCGATCGTACGGCTTGCCTCTCTCGTTCATGGGGGCTGTGGTCGTGCTGCTGGTGATCAATCTGGGGGTTTCGCTCCCCAACGCACCGGCCAACGTGGGCTCCTACCAGTTTTTTTGCGTCCTCGGCTTGAGCGTTTTCGACATTGAGAAAACCACGGCCACCGGCTTCTCGATTTTCGCCTTCATCGCGCTCACGCTGCCCTTCGTTTTCCTCGGCTTTGCGGCCCTGCTGAGCAGCGGGATGTCTCTCCGCTCCATGCGCGAGGTTACCCGCTTTCCGAGGCGCCGTAGCGAGGCAACGGCCTCCGACTAAATGCTGCCGTTTCCGGCCGCAGCCGCCGCTCCGGCATTTTCGGGCACATCACCCTCATTTCCTTTGGAGACTGGCGACTCGTCCGTTATATAGTTTTTACGGAGGCTTTCGCGCCCTGCAACGGGCTATCGGCGGAGCGTCCGGCTGACAAGCGGGTTTTTCCTGCCACCCACAGCGCGAAGGACGTGGAATTTCGCATGGCTTCGGACCTCAACAAGCATCTCGATAAGGCTCGGCGCAGCCTCGAAAAGAACAAGCTCCGCGAGGCGGTCGCCGAATACCAGGCCGTCCTCGAAGAGGCTCCTGCCAACCAGGAAGCCCTGCAGGCGCTGGCCGACATCTACACTCGTCTCAACGAGCCTGCGCTCGCCGCCCAATATTACGGCGCGCAGTTCGACCGGCACATCGAGGCGGGCGATGCCGCCAAGGCCTCGGCCATCTTCACCCGTTTCCTTCGATCGTTCCCCCAGCCACCAGACCGATTGATGCGGTACGGCATTCTGCTGCAAAGGCAGAACCGGTCCTCCGAGGCCATCGAACAGTTCGGCACGGCGGCGGAGCTCTTTCTTCAGCACCAGCGCGATATCGATGCGCTGGCGTGTTACGAAAGCATCGCGTTCCTCGATCCCGAAAACGTCACGCGGCACGTAGTTCTCGGCGACCTTGCCGAGCGCCTGAAGCATGCCGACCTCGCCGCGCGCAGCTTCCTGCGCGCCGGACAACTGGCGCAGGCAGCCGGCGAGCTCGATCAGGCGCTCGAATACTTCGGCCGCGCTCATCGCCTCTTGCCCAGCGACCGCACCGGCGCTCTGCTTTTTGCCGACGCCAAATTGCGAAAGGGCGATTCCGAGGGCGCTGTCGCGCTGCTCGATCCGCTCTCGCCCAATGAGAAGGACACGGCGTTTCTTGCGCTCTTTGGCGAAGCATTGTTGCGCACGCGGCGCCTGGACCGGGCGCGCGAAATTTTCGAAGCCTACTACAAGCAGAAGCCCGAGAACTTCTCGAAACTCTTCGAGCTGGCGGCGGCTTATCTTGGCGCCGGCGAGGACCCGAAAGCCGCGTCGCTGCTGGCGCAGGCCAAGGAATGGATGTACGGATCCCGCAGGGAAGCGGAACTCGTCCCGCAGATCGAGCGCCTTGTCACAGCCTATCCGAACTCTCTGGCACTCGGCGAGACCGTGGCTCATCTCTACGAAGAGCTGAATCGCGAAACGAAATACTTCGACGCCCTGGTCCGCCTCTTCGACCTCTATCTGACTGCCCAGCGCGTGCCGGACGCGTGCAATATACTCGACCGCCTCGTGGATATCGATCCTTACGACTACCGCAACCAAGAGCGAATTGCGCATCTCGAGGGAAAGGCCGATCCGGTTTTCTTGCAGAATATTCTCGCCCGCGCCGCAAAGGCCGCGACCGTCTCGAGTCACACCGGGTCAGGATTTTCGGGAGCGGGGTCCGATGTCGCCGCGGCTGCGGTGCCGGTGTCCGAGGAAGTACGCGCTCAACAAGCTCTTGAGGATTTGATCGTTCAAGTCGAAATCTTTCTCCAGTATTCGCTGCAGACCAAGGCTGTCGAGCGGCTCGAGCGCATCGGCGAACTTTTTCCCGGCGAAGAGGAGAAGAATGAGCGTTTGCGCACTCTTTACGAGCGCGCGAACTGGTGGCCAAAGGGCGCTCCGCGCAAGCCCGCGCCGCAACCGGCGCCGCCTGCGCCGGCTACCCAGCCGGCCGCACCACCTGCCGCTCTTCCCACTGCGGCCGAGACCGCGCCGCCTTCCATGGGCTTTTCGGCGGCTGAAACTCATCGCGACCTTTCAGCGATCGCCGAGATCAACCGGCTGATGCACCGGCAATCCACGCCGCGCGAGGTTCTCTCGGCGACGGTAGCGGAAGTCGGCAAATATCTCGGCGTGGCGCGCTGCCTGGTGACTCTGGGCACCGCAGGCGACGCCGCCCCCTTGACGGCCGAATATTCCGCGCCGGGACTTCCGGCTGTGGGAGCCGCGCATCTCCCAGCGATCGTCTCGCTTGTCTCGAAAGCTTCGCCTGACGATCTCGGAGGGATCCAGCTGACGGCGTCGAGCGCCCCCGTGCTCAGCCAACTCGGCATGGAATCGGCGCTCGCGGTCGCACTTCACGACAAAGAGGCGGGGGCGCAATCCGGCATCCTGCTTGTCGCACACAAGATCGCCAGGAAATGGAAGTCCAACGAAAGCTTTTTCCTGCAGGCTGTCGGCGATCAGCTCGTGCTTTCCGTGAATCACACGCGCCTTCGCTCACTGGTCCGCTCTCTGGCTGTAGCGGACGAGAAGACCGGCTTGCTCGGCCGGAGCGCGTATGTCGATTGCCTGCTCGTCGAATCGAATCGGGCGCGCTCGCAGGGAACACCACTCTCATTGATCATTCTGCACGTCGACCATGGCGGCGACCTTTTGCGACAGCACGGCGACGCCGCCGTCGATCAGTACATCGAGCAACTCGCTCGCGCGCTCTCCACGACGGTGCGCCAGACCGACATCGCGGTGAAATACACGGGGTGGTCTCTCGCCTTCATCCTGCCCGATACGACGATTGAAAACGCGCGGAGCCTCGCCGAAAAACTCCTTCAGGTTGCCGCTACCGTGCGGCCTCCCTGGGGTCCCCAGAGCCTCAGCGCCAGCGCCATTGTAGCTATGGCCTCTTCGCGCCCTGGCGACGACACCGAAGACCGCGTCACCGAATGGATCAATCGGGCCGAGGCCGGCCTCGACGAGGCTTTTCGCAGCGGCGGCAACGTGCTTGTGCCTCTCGCCACTCCATGACATCCTTCCATTGCGGGTCCTGCAGCCTACTTCCGTTTACAGGCGGGAATTGATGGCGAGTGCTGGAAAGCCGGATCGAGTGCGCGGCAAATTGAATGCGGCCGGGCTGCGCTTCGGCATCGTCGTGAGCCAATTCAACAGCTTCATCACCGATCGCTTGCTGGCCGGCGCGCTCGATGCGCTCAAGCAAAGTGGCGCTGCGGAGAGCCAGATCGAAATCGTTCGCGTTCCCGGATCGTTTGAGATTCCGATTGCGGCCAAGAGGCTCGCGGCCGCAGGCCGCTTTGATTCGCTGATCTGCATCGGCTGCGTGCTGCGCGGCGAGACGTCGCACTACGATTACGTGGCTTCGGAGACGGCGCGCGGCATCCAGCTCGCCCAGCTCGATGCCGGCGTGCCCATGATCTTCTGCGTCCTCACCTGCGACACGCTCGAGCAGGCCATCGACCGCGCCGGCTTAAAGAGCGGCAACAAGGGCTATGAGTCGGGGCTCGCCGCGGTTGAGATGGCCAGCCTCGCGCGCAAGCTGTCGAAAACGGCGCGTCCCAGCGGGTCCTCGCGGCGCCGATAGCATGACTCTCCGCCACAAATCCCGCGAGTTCGCCTTGCAGATGCTTTTCGAATGGGACATGACGCGCCAGGAACCGAAGCGCCTCGAGAAGCTTTTCTGGAAGTCGGCGCACGCCTCGGAATCAACCCGCGAGTTCGCCAATCGGTTGTTCGAAGGCGCCGTCGCCCGCGCCGAAGCGAGCGATCAGCTGATCGAAAAGCTGGCCGAGAATTGGCGCCTCGAACGCTTCGCGGCGGTCGACCGCAACATTCTTCGGCTGGCCATCTGCGAATTTCGCTCCGGCACGGCGCCGCCGAAAGTGGTGATCGACGAGGCGATCGAGCTGGCGAAGAAATTTTCCTCCGCCGAAGCGCCTTCTTTTCTGAATGGGATTCTGGACGCGGCCTACAAGAGCCTCGAAACGTGAGCTGCTAGAGCTTCTGAACCAGCGCCGTCACTTCGGCGAGCACGCGTTGCGTCGTCTCCGGGCGCGTTGTTTCGGAATAGACGCGCAGCATCCGCTCGGTGCCTGAAGCGCGCACCATCACCCATCCGATTTCGCCGAGGTAGACTTTCACGCCATCCATATCTTCGCGGCGAACGATGGGCCAATCGAGCAGCTTCCGGAATTTCGCGTCGGAGAAGCGCGCGATCGCTTTTTCCTTTTGTCCATCGCGCAGCGTGAGGTCGACGCGGCCGTAGTGGTGTTCGCCGAATTCGCGTTGCAGCATGGCGACCAGCTCGTCCAGACGCTTGCCGTGCCACGCCATGACTTCGGCGAGCAGCAGCGCGCTCACGGTCGCATCGCGCTCCGGCAGGTAGAGCTTCGTGGCGATGCCGCCGCTCTCCTCGCCGCCCACGACGATGTCGCCCTCGAGCATCCGATCGCAAATGTATTTGAATCCGATCGGCGTCTCCCAAAGCTTGCGGCCGAATTTCGCGGCAATCTTGTCGATCATCTTGGTGGTCGAAAACGTCTTCGCCACGTCGCCAGTCAGATTGCGCGTTCCCGCCAGATGCCAGAGCAAGATCGAGAAAATCTGGTGCGGAGTGACGAACGCGCCATACCGGTCGATCGCCCCGATGCGGTCTGCGTCGCCATCGAGCGCGAAGCCCGCGTCGTAGCCGCCGTCGATCACCGCGCGGCGCAGCGCCTCGACGTGCGGCTCGATCGGCTCCGGATTCACGCCGCCGAAAAGTGGATCGCGCGTGCCGCGAATCTCGTGCGTCTCGATTCCGTGGCGGTGGAAAAGCTCGCGCAGCAGGCCTCGGCCCGCGCCGTGCATCGGATCGACCGCGTAACGGAATTTCGACGACTTCAGCCGGTCCCAATCCACGAGCGCGTCGAGCGTCTCGAGATACGGCGTGCGAACGTCGAGCGAATGAATGAGATCTTTGCGCGCCGGCAGCGGCGGCATCCCGTCGCGCAGCACTTTTTCGAGCTCGGCTTCCACCTGCGCGACGATGACGGGCGAAGCCGAACTGCCGTAGCTCGCCTTGAACTTCACGCCATTCCAGCGATATGGATTGTGGCTCGCGGTGATCTGAATCCCGCCTCCGGCGCCGCGCGTCCGCACCAGCAGCGAAACGGCCGGCGTGGGGCACGCATCGGTCGCCAGCCACACGGGCGTGCCAGTCGCCGCAACGGCCTCGGCCGCGACGCGCGCGAAATTTTCCGAACCAAATCTTGTGTCGAAGCCGACCACGACTCCGCTGCCCGGCTTTTCCGCGCGCACCACGTAGCGCGCGATGGCGTGCGCCACCTTGCGCACGTTCTCGTACGTAAAATCCTCGGCGATTACGCCGCGCCAGCCGTCGGTGCCGAATTTGATCTCGGCCGCGGCGTTTTCGGATTTGTCTCGATTCGACAATCCCGCTCCTGTTTCCGCGCTACAGCAACTGCTTTGCCTTCTGTTCCTCGAGCCACTTCACGATTTTGCCCACGTCCTGCGAGCGCTCCCGGGCGCAGACCAGCAGCGCATCGTCCGTTTCGACCACCACCAGATCGCGTACGCCGATCGCGGCGACGAATTTGCGCGGGCTCCAAAAGTAGCTTCCCTCCGCATCCAGTTCGAAATGCGGTCCGGCCGAGACATTCGCTCCGCGCTTCGCTGCAAGCAGCTCGTAAACCGCCGCCCAGGAACCGATGTCGCTCCAGCCGACCTTCGCCGGAATCACGTAGACGGGCGATAAGCTGCCGGGCCGCGTGGCCGGCTCCATGATTGCGTAGTCGACCGAGATGTTTTCGAGCTGCGGATAGATGCGGCGCAACGCAGAGGCGTAGCGCGGCGTGCCGATCGTCTTGCCGAGCTCGACGAGCGCCGCGTGCGTCTTGGGCAGGAACCGCCAGAGCGCGTCGAGAAATGTCGAGACGCGCCAGAAGAACATTCCGGCGTTCCAGAAATACTTGCCCGATGCTACGTATTTTCGCGCGAGAGGCAGCGCCGGCTTTTCCGCGAAGCGCTTGACGGCGAAGGCTGGAACGCCGTGCGGTCGCGCCGCAATTTTCGCGCTCTCGATATAGCCGAAGCCGGTCTCGGGATGGGTTGGAGGAATGCCGAGCACCACCAGATTTCCCGGCGTGCGGGCCAGCTCGAGCGCCGCCGAGACAAGTCCGCGATAGCGCTTCGCTTCGAAGATGTGATGATCGGACGGCAGCACCGCCATCACCGCGTCCACACGCTCGTGCGCCAGATGAATTGCCGCGAGACCGATCGCCGCGGCCGTGTTGCGCCCGACGGGCTCGGCCAGCACATGCGACGTGGGAACGCCGCGAAGTTGCCGCCGCACGGCCGCAGCCTGCTCGACGTTCGTCACCACCCACAGATCGCACGGCGGAATCAGCGGCTCGAGGCGCGCGGCCGTCTCGCGCAGCATCGTTTCGCCGCCCGTGATATTCAGCAGCTGCTTCGGCGCACGCGTCCGGCTGCGCGGCCAGAAGCGCGTGCCGCGCCCTCCGGCGAGCAAGACCGCGGACGCAGGAAGATGCTCTCGATCGCTTTTCTTTTTCTTGGGGCGTCTCACAGATGGCTATAGTAAAGGATGGGTCGTTTGGTTCCTACGACCTTCGCGCCGATCGGTGCTTTTCGTCCCACTACTTCTCTGCTTCGTCCGCGGGCGGACCGCCCTTGCGGAGCTTCCAGACGATCTGGTGCAGGATACCGAACCACAGGACCGTGTCTCGCGCAGGCAGATGGAGGCGCTTGACCAAGCGCCGCATCCGCTCGTCGATATCCGCCACGCGCCGCCGGCCGACGTAGCCGCTCGCGTGCAGCGCACCCAGCAACATCGCTGTGATCCGCTCGACATCGCCCGCCGACGCCCGGGCGAGCTTTTCGGCTTCGCTTGCGGTTTTCGCATCTCTTATTAGTTCGTAGAGGCAGACCGCGACGGCCTGGCCGAGATTCATCGAAATATTCTGCTGGCTGGTCGGAATGCGCATCAGCCAGTCGGCGTGGCTCATCTCCTCGTTCGAGAGGCCCGATTTTTCCGAGCCAAAGAGGATCGCGACGCTCTTCGATTTGAGCCGCTTGCGGATCAGCCGCGCGCCGTCCTCGAGGCGCCGAACCTGATGCTGCAGATTGCGCCGCCGCGCGGCTGTGGACGCAACCACAAGAGTGCAGTCCGCCACAGCCTCGGCGACGGAATCGTATTGCTCGGCTTTCTTGAGCAGCGCAGCCGCGCCGACCGCCGACTTCGCCTCGCGAAAACCGGGCTCATAGGGATTTACGACGCGCAAATTCGAAACACCGAAATTGCTCATCGCGCGCGCCGCCGCACCAATGTTGAGCGGGTTCCTCGTGTTGACCAGCACCACGCGCAGGCGTTCGAGGTCGGCAGCGGTGAGGGTTGCAGTCAGTCCCAATAGCTCTTGCCCCTTTTAAGCGACACCTTTTCCGAGGCACCCGTTTTAAAACGAAATTCTCCCTTCAGAACACCATTTTCCACCGTTCCGTTGAATTCGCTGGCATACGACGACGCACTGGGGATCATGAAGCTAATCCTGTTTCCGGTCACGTTGACATCCACGACCATGAGTGCTTCCGGAACGCCTTCCGCGAACTGAAGTGCTCCCTGGAAGCCACTCGACGTGTAGACGACTTTTATCTCCTCGCCGAGCACATCGCCGCCCTCCTCATTGAAATACATGTCGGTGTAAGTGCCGGTTACCCGCGGCTCTTCTTGAGAAAGTCCTCGTTCAGCGACGCCCAGCGATACGACAGCAACCGCGACCACGACCAGCCAGGAACTGATTTTCTGTGAAAGATGGCTCATTTCATGAACTCCTTCCATCCATCATCCACGGATCAGGCGGGAAATATCAGATGACGAAACGCCGCCAGCGGCGAGGCTGCGTCCCAATTCCGCCAGATCGCCGGGAACGTAGGTGCGCAGGACCGAAGTGCGGGCGCCAGGGGCCAGCTCGTATTCGCCGAGCGCCGCCGGAATCAGCCACACCTGCCCAAGAGCATATTCCGTACTCTTGCCGCCCCAGCGGATCGATCCCATTCCTTCGAGCACGATCAGTACGTCGAAATGTTCGCGCGATGTAGCGGTGCGCGCGGGCGTGGCAAAATCCCAGCGCTCAGTCGCAAAATACTTGCAGGCAACGAAATGGCTCTCGCTCACGCTTCCGCGCTCGACGCGCGCGGGTTCGAGGCGCCCGCAAGTCTGCGGGCCGAAGCGCATCACGTCGAGCGCCTTATCGACGTGCAGTTCGCGCGCGCGCCCCTGCGCGTCGCGGCGGTTGTAATCGTACACGCGATACGTGAGATCCGATTGCTGCTGCACCTCGCACAGCACGAAGCCGGGCCCAATCGTGTGTGCCGATCCCGCGGTCACGAAAACCGCCTCCCCCGCACGCAACGGGACGCGTTCGAGGCAGTGCTCGGCGGTGCCATCGGAGAGCGCGCGCTTGAAATCGTCGAGCGTTACTTCCAGCTTCATGCCCAGCAGCACCTCGGCACCCGGCTCGGCGTGCACCGCATACCACATCTCGGTTTTCCCGCGCCCGCCCGCCGCCGCTTCGTGCCGCGAGGCATAGCGATCGTCCGGGTGAACCTGTACCGAAAGCTTATCCGCGGGGAAAATGAACTTCACGAGCAGCGGAAATCCGCCGGTGCGATCGATGCGCGTGCCCGTCCATTCGGGCGGCATCATGAACCAGGCGTCGCCGAGCCTCGCGCCCACGAACGGCCCATTCGCGAAGCGGCAGTCATTGCCGGTCATCCAAGCCTCGCCGACAGGCTCCGCCAGATCGGACATTTCGGGGAAAAACGGGGCGAGCGAACGCGAGCCCCAAGGGCGCGGGCTAAAAACAGGATCGAGCCGCGCGGGGCAAATCTCCACACGCGGCTCGGAGCGCGAATTCACGACGATCAGTTTTTCCCAGTGAAAAAGCGGTTTATCCGCCGCAGGCCTTCGTCAATGCGATCGATCGAAGTGGCGTAGGAAAGCCGCACGTAGCCCGGCGCGCCGAACCCTTCGCCCGGCACGAGCGCGACGTGCTCGCGTTCGAGCAGCAGCTTCGCGACCGCCGCAGCGCTCGGCATCTCGGCATTGAAGCATCCGGACACGTTGGGGAACACGTAGAACGCGCCCTGCGGCGCCGTGCACGTGACGCCGGGAATCGCGCGCAGCCCCGCGAGGATGCGTTCCCGCCGTTTCGCGTACTCCGCCAGCATCACCGGGACGGAATCCATCGAGCCGGTCATCGCCGCGAGAGCCGCATACTGCGCGATCGACGTCGGGTTCGATGTAGATTGGCTCTGCAGCTTGGTCATCGCGGCGATCAGTGGCTGGGGCGCCAGCGCGTAGCCGACCCGCCATCCGGTCATCGCAAATGTCTTCGACATCGAGCCGATAATGATGAGGCCGCTCTTCGAATTTGGCACGCTCGCGATCGAATACGGCTTCGCGTCGCCGTAGGTGAAGTGCGAATAGCACTCGTCCGACATGAGCCACACGCCCTTGCGCTCGCACACGGCCAGAATCTTGCGCATCTCGTCGGGGGGAATCACGCCACCCGTTGGATTGCTCGGCGAATTCGCGATCACGACGCGCGTCCGCGGCGTGATGGCCTTTTCCACCTGCGCCGCGCGCATAATAAAACCGTCCTCGCCAGCCGTCTCGACCACCACCGGCGTTCCGCCCGCGTATTTCACGATGTCCGGATAGCTCACCCAGTAGGGCGCCGCGATGATCACCTCATCGCCGGGATTAATCAGCGAGCAGATCGCGTTGAAGATCGCCTGCTTTCCGCCGACGGTCACCACGCACTCGGCAGGTTGATACGAGGAGCCAAGCTCCCTCGTATGCCAGTCGCAAATCGCCTGGCGCAGCGGAGCGATTCCCGGGACCGGCGTATACTTCGTGCGATTTTCCTCGAGCGCCTTGATCGCGGCGCGCTTGATGTGCTCCGGCGTCGGAAAGTCCGGCTCGCCCGCGCCGAAGTCGGCGACATCCACGCCCTTCGACTTCAATTGATCCGCGGCCTGCACCACCATCATGGTGGGCGATGCGGCGATCCGGTTGACGCGGTCCGATAGCCGAAACACTTCTTCCGTTTTCACGCTAGAAGCCATATTGGTCCCCTTCGACGAAATCCGATCCGATCTAGTTTATCAATTTTATCTGAATTTGGCTTTCAGGCGCTCTTCGACAAGCGGCGGGACGAGTCCCTTGGGCAGGCCATCGAAACGCGCAAGCTCCTTCACGAGGCGCGAGCTCAAGTAGCCATATGCTTCGCCGGGCAGCATAAAAACGGTTTCGATCGCGGGCTCGATTTTGCGGTTCATCATGGCCATCTGAAGTTCGTACTCGTAGTCGGAAACCGCGCGAATGCCGCGCAGGATCACGGTGCCGTGGTGTTCGCGCGCGAAATCGACGAGCAGGCCGTCGAAGCTGTCAACTTCGACATTTTTCCAGTCGAATGTGACGGTCTCGATTATTTCGACGCGCTCTTTGACGTCGAAAAGAGGCTCCTTTTCGACATTGCGTGCCACTGCGACCACCAGGCGATCGAAGATGATCGCACCTCGCGCGATCAGATCGAGATGGCCGTTGGTGACCGGATCGAACGATCCCGGATAGATTGCGGTTACCGCTTTTTCGGAGGAGGTCATCGGTCGCCGATTCTACCCCAGAATCGGCGGGCAGCCCCGCGCAAAATCCTCCGCCCTCTCGCGGTGGAAGGGGATGAAAGCTATTGAGCTCTCTGAGCTTGGATCCAGTCGACGGTCTTATTGAAGCCGCCGAAAACGAAGAAGTGCAGCCCTGCGATGCCGAGCGGCAGCTTCGATCCGTCTCCAGGACCGATTCCGGCAGCGACATCGCGGATGATCGGCTCGGGTCCTTTATCGACGAGCAGCTTCGCGAACGCCGGCTTCTCCGTGAGCACTTTGATCGAATTGCCCACACCGCATTTGAGCGCGTAACGCGTGAGCGAAATGATGCTGGCGGGGCCCGCCAGCCCCACGCGAATGGGCAAGTCGATTCCCTGGCCGCGGATCTGGTGCAACCATTTGATGATCGGCTCGGCGTCGAAGCAGAACTGCGTGACGATGGCGGTCTGCAAGCCGTTGCTTTTCGCGAAGTTCACCTTGGCCGGCAGGGCTGGGACAAGTAGCGCATCGGGAATGGCCGGATTGCCCTCGGGAAAGGCTCCGATGGCGATGCGCGTGATGCCGGCCTTCTGAAGGATGCCGCTCTGCATCACGGCCAGGCTCGAATCGTAGGGGCCAGCGGGCTTGTCGCGGTCGCCGCCGACAATAAGGACGCGATCGACGCCCGCCTCGCCTGCGAGCCGGGAAGCGAGTTGTTCGAGCTGGGCGGCGCTTTCGACGTGGCGCGCGCCGATATGCGGAGCCGGGAAAAGCCCCGCTTTGCGGAGCTTGGCCGCCGGCGCTATCGTTTCCATCGGATTCGTGCCGGGAATCCAGGTCAGGAACACTTCGGTGCCGGGCTCGAGCCGGTTGGGGGCAGCGTCCATCACCTTGGCGTCCCCGGGATTCAATTCAATCGAAAAACCGCGCAGCATCTCGGCGACGCTGGGCGCACTGGCAGTTGTATTTGTCATGGGGCAACGATTTTACACGAGATTATTCTATGCGTCACGAGCGGGAGCCGGACGCGAACCGGTCAGCGGCGGTCGAGAGCGGGGTGGCGGACGTCGCGGCCGGCGACGAAATAAATGACGTCCTCGGCGATATTGGTCGCGTGGTCGCCGATGCGCTCGAGGTTCTTCGCGACCATCACGAGCTCGAACGCCGAGAACACCACCGAGGAATTCTCCATCATGTAGGTAAGCAGCTCGCGGAAAAGCTGATCGCGCAGGCGGTCGACCTGATCGTCGCGTTGCATCACGCTTTGCGCGAGTTCTTGATCGCCGCGCACCAGCGCGTCGAGACTGTCGCGGACCATCCCCTCTGCCAGTTCGCTCATGCGCGGCAGATCGACGTACGGCTTCACCTGTGGATGCCGCAGCACGCGCATGGCGGAATGCGCGATGTTCACGGCCTGATCGCCGATGCGCTCGAGGTCGCCATTGATGCGGGTAACCGCAAGCAGGAAGCGCAGGTCGCCAGCCATCGGCGCTTGCAGCGCGAGCAGGCGCTGGACGCGATCGTCGATTTCAATCTGCATTTCATTGATCGCGTCTTCCTCGGAAAGCACGGTTTCGGCGAGCGACTCCTCGGCATCGAGCACCGCGTGGACGGCCTGATGCACGGCGCGTTCGGCCAAGCTCCCCATCCATAGGAGCCGTCGCTTGAGTTCTTCGAGATCTTGTTCCCAGTGGCGTTCCATAATTCCTCAATTCTCGCGGGCTACTTGCCCGTCCAACAACATCATCCGAAACGTCCGGTGATGTAAGCTTCGGTACGAGGATCGTGCGGCGTCGTGAAGAGTTTCGAAGTCTCGCTATGCTCGATCAGCTTTCCATCGAGCATGAAGGCCGTGAAGTCGCTGGCGCGAGCCGCTTGCTGCATATTATGCGTCACGATAGCCATCGTGCAGCTGTCTTTCAGATGGAACATCAGCTCCTCGATCTTCGCGGTCGTCACCGGGTCAAGCGCCGAGCATGGCTCGTCGAGCAGCAGAACCTCCGGATCGACGGCCAGAGCGCGCGCGATGCACAGGCGTTGCTGCTGCCCGCCGGAAAGCGCGAACGCCGACTTGTGTAGGTAATCTTTCACTTCTTCCCACAAAGCCGCGCGGCGCAGGCTGTGTTCGACGAGATCGTCGAGGCGCCCTTTATATCCGTTGACCCGCAGGCCATAGGCGACGTTGTCGTAAATCGATTTCGGGAAGGGATTCGGCCGCTGGAAGACCATGCCGACCCGTCGACGCAGCGCCACGACGTCCATTTGCAGAATGTCCTGACCGTCGAGCCGGATATCTCCCACGACGCGGCTGTGCCGGATCAAGTCGTTCATGCGGTTCAAGGTCCGCAGGAATGTGGACTTCCCGCATCCCGATGGGCCGATCAGGGCCGTAACTTTCTTGGCCGGTATGCTCAGATTCACATCGAAGACAGCCTGCTTCGCGCCATAGAAGAAGTTGAGATTGGAAATCTGAAAGCGTACTGGCGCTTCCTTCTTCGAAGCCGTTGCCGAATGTTCGCTCGTTTCCACTTTGTCCACCTTGGGCGTGAGCCGTGCGGCCATCGGGTCATTTCCTTGTGCAGCAGAAGCCATGTCAGACACCTCGAACTCCCCGGCGATTCATTACCAACCGGCAGCCGAGATTTGCGATCAACACCAAACCCAGCAGAACGAGACCCGCAGCCCAAGCCTGCCGATGCCAATCGTCATACGCCGAGATCGCATAATCATAAATCATAAGGGGGAGGGCAGCAGTAGGCTGCCCCCACCCTGGACTCCAAAAACGGTTACCGAGAGCGGTGAAGAGCAGCGGGGCCGTCTCGCCCGCGACGCGCGCGAGCGAGAGCAAACAACCGGTAACGATGCCGCCGCTTGCCGCCGGGAGCACGACCGTCGCGATCGTCTTCCATTTGCTCGCCCCCAGCGCCATCGCTCCTTCGCGCAGGCTTCCGGGTACCGCACGCAAGAATTCTTCCGAGGCCCGCACGGTGATCGGGATTACCATGATTCCGAGCGCAAAGCCACCGGCCAGCGTCGAGAAATGCTTCACGGGCGCCACGGCCAAGGAATAGGCGAAGATACCAATAACGATAGAAGGCACGCCGTTCAGCAGGTCCGTCGTATAGCGAATGATGAAGCTGAACGTCTTGCCCCCAAATTCCGCCAGATAGACGCCGGCGATCAGGCCGACGGGCAACCCCATCACGGCCGCTAGGAGAAGGAGCTTCAAGCTTCCCACGATGGCGTTCGCCATTCCACCGCCGCTTTCGCCGACCGGCGTTGGCAATCGCGTGAAGAAAGCCCAATTGAGAGACTTGCCACCGTTGTAGATGAAATAGCCAAGGACGAGGAACAGAACCGCAACTACGGCAAACGCGCACACGCCGGTGAGCGTCAGCATGACGGCGTTCAAGGACTTTCGCCAAATAATCCGGACGCGGCTCATCACCCGTGGCCCCCTCCGCGCTCCGTTGCCACAATCAAGATGCGGGCAAGGCCATTCAGAATGAACGTCATCAGAAACAGCACGAGGCCGAGTTCGATCAGCGCACTCAAATAGAGATCGCCGGTCGCTTCGGTGAACTCATTCGCGATTACGGCGGCGATCGTATAGCCGGGCGCAAAGAGCGAGGCGGCGATCTTCGGATCGTTGCCGATCACCATGGTGACGGCCATCGTCTCACCGAGCGCGCGAGCCAGCGCAAGAAATATGGAACCCATGATTCCAGTGCGCGCCCACGGCACGACAACCTTCCAGGTGGCTTCCCAGCGAGTCGCTCCCAGGCCCATGGCCGCTTCGCGCTGCTCGCGCGGAACCGTCAGCAGCACCTCGCGCGAGACGGAAATGATGAACGGCACGATCATGATAGCCAGGACGATGCCGGCCGTCAGGAACCCCACGCCGTAGTTCGGCCCGGAGAAAATCGGCAGAAAGCCAAGCGTGTGCTTGATCGCGGGACCGATCACCGTGCGCATTAAAGGCACAACGATAAATATGCCCAGCAGCCCGTAGATCACGCTCGGTATCGCCGCGAGGAGATCGATCAGAAAGGCGATGGAGTCGCTGAGGTTCCGTGGCGCAAGTTCGGCGAGATAAACCGCCGCGGCCAACCCCAACGGTATCGCGATCGCCAGCGAGACAATCGAAGTAATCAGAGTGCCATAGATGAATGGCGCCGCTCCGAAATGATCGAAGACCGGGTCCCATGTTGAAGTCCAGAAAAAATTCCATCCGAATTGTGCGCGCGACAAATGCGAGTTTCGCCACAGCTCCAAAACGAGCAGGGAGGTGATGAGAAGAATGGTCGCCGCGAAGATCAGCGTGACGATGTGCGCGATTTCGTCGCCCTCGCGCAGCCTGTGTACAAACGAGCGCGGCCCCGCTTTCGGCGGGACCGCGCTCTCCATCGTGGTAGCCGTTGTGGACATCCCCATTGAGCCTATTGAATCAGAGCGATTGCCTTCAGTTCCTTCGCGACAACCGGCTTCGGAAGCTTCGCGTAGGACAGCGCCTCGTTGTAGCCCTGCCCGTCGGTCATCATCCACTTCAAAAAGCCCTTAATGGCCTCCCGCTTTACCGGATCCTGAATCTGCGCGGGGATCAAGAGCCAGGTGAAGCTCGAGATCGGATACGCGGCTGCCCCAGGCGCATTGGTGATCGAAACGCGAAAGTCATCCGGCATCTCCTTCGCCGCACCGGCAGCTGCAGCCGTCACGCCGGCGAGATCGGCCTTGAGAAACTTCCCCGAGGAATTCTGTACCGTCCCAAAGTCGATGTTGTTCTGAAGCGCGTAGATCAACTCAATATACCCGATCGAATCCGGCGTTTGCTTCACCAGACCGGAAACGCCTTCGTTCCCTTTTCCGCCGAGACCGACGGGCCAGTTCACCGATGTCGCCTTGCCCACCTTGTTCTTCCACTCGTCGCTCGCCTTCGACAGGAAATCCGTCCAGATGTAGGTGGTCCCGCTGCCATCCGACCGGTGAACCACGACGATGTCATCGCTCGGAAGCTTCACGCCTGGGTTCGCCTTCGCGATTTCAGGATCGTTCCACTTCGTGATCTCGCCGAGATAGATACCGGCTAGCGCCTTTTGCGTGAAGTTCAGAGTGCCCGTGACGCCGGGAACGTTGTAGCTCGGCACGTCGGCGCCCAGGACGGTGGGAAAATGCAGAATCTTCATTTTTGCTTGGGCCAGCTGATCGTCCGTCATCGGGCCGTCGGATGCGCCGAAATCGACCGTGCCCGCCAGCACCTGTCGGATACCGCCACCCGAGCCGATCGATTGGTAGTTGATCTGAATATTTGGGTGCGCGGTGTGATAGACGTCAAACCACTTGGAATAGATCGGGTAGGGGAACGTCGCGCCGGCCGCGTTCAGCAGCACCGTGCCGGACTGGGCAGGAGCCGTAAGTGCCAGAGCGCAAACAGCTAACAGGCCAAGCAGAATCTTTCGCATAAGTCGGAATCGCCTCCTCATTATCGTTTGAGAGTTGTTACAACCCTGTTACACCCACAAGAATTGGAGATGAATGCACCTTTCTTCACGGAAAGGGTGGGGCGCGGTCTCGGGGGGTGGATCAAACCGCGCCCCTTAGTAGGCGAACCAAGGGGATGGTACTTCCAGCGCAGGTCGCCATACGCCAGAACTCAATCAAAACCTGTCCCCGGTAGTCCCCCGATTGCCCAGTGATTCGGCAGATGCGAAGGGTAGAGTTGCTCGTTGAACGTGCGATGATTGGAATGTGAAAACTCGATGACTATACGTCTGCAGCACGGGAATCTCCCGCTGTTGCTTCAAGTTGCCGTGCTCTCCCGTGCCGCACTTCGAGCCCTCGCACCCAGAAAAGAACATCCTCGGCGATATTCGTTGCGTGGTCGGCGATCCGCTCGAGATTGCGCGACGCGAGCACAAACTGCAGATTCGGGGCGGCCTGCGCCGAATTCTCTGCGATTCCAGCCAGCAGCGCGTCGAACACGCGATCGCGAAACTGATCGACCACGTCGTCGCTTTCGAGCACCTGGGTAGCGAGGTCCACGTTCTGATAGATCAGCGCGCCGAGGCATTTCGAAACCATCGCGCGCACCGCCCCGGTCATCGGCTCGAGTTCCGCCGGCGTCTCGACGTCTCGCATGGCCGCGAGCGAGATGGCGCGCTCGCTGAGATTCACGGCCAAATCGCCCATCCGTTCGAGATCGTTGTTGATCTTCAGCGTCGCTACGATCAGGCGGATGTCCGTCTCGACAAGATTGCCCTGGCGCAGCAGCCGGATGGCGTGCTCGTCGATCACGATTTCCATTTCGTTGATGCGGGGTTCGGTAAGAAACACCTCGCTCGCAAGACGTTCGTTGCGGTCGAGCAGAGCCATCAGCGCGCGACTTACCGACGACTCCACGGTACGTGCTTGCGAGACCAGATAATTCATCAGCACGCTCTGAAAAACGCTCTCCGTGTTCATCGCCGTCGTGGTCACGTTTTGCCCTCCCGGGCCCTTGGTCACCTGACTCTAGCTTCCCGTATGTAGGATCGCTTGGGATCATTGCAAGGAGATAAAACGGAGGTAAATGTTCGAAGACAGCGGTTTCCGGTTGTCAGGCCGCAAGCGGCACGGAAAAGAAGAACTTCGATCCGCGCCCCACTGCGCTCTCTACCCACAAGCGCCCGCCGTGCGCCTCGACAATGTGCTTCGCGATGGAGAGTCCCAGGCCCGTGCCGCCTGCTTCGCGCGAGCGCGCCGCATCCACCCGATAGAACCGCTCGAAAATTCGTTCCTGATCGACAAGCGGAATGCCAATCCCCGTGTCGGCCACGCAGACCACCACTTCGCGCGCCCCGACGGTGGCGTTCACCTGAATCCGTCCTCCCTCGGGCGTGTATTGAATCGCGTTGTCGATCAGGTTTTGCAGGACCTCGCGAAGCAAACTCGCGTCGCCGCGCACCATCGGCAAGCCGGGGGGCACGTCCACTTCTAGCGTGATCTGTTTCTGGCTCGCTTTCAGCAGCGTCGTCTCGGCGGAGCGCTCGATGACTTCCAGCAGCTGGACGGGAAAGAATTCGACTTCGAGCTTCCCGGCCTCGATCCGCGCCAGCTTCAGCAGGTCGTTCGTCAACCGCGCCAGCCGCACGGCGTGATCGCGGATGATTTCAAGGAAGCGCCGGTTGCTGCGGGAATCCTCCATCGCGCCCGAAAGCAGCGTCTCGGCGAAACCCTGAATGGCCGTGAGCGGCGTCTTGAATTCATGCGAGACGTTGGCGACAAAATCCTGCCGCACCCGCTCGAGCCGCCGCAATTCGGTCACGTCGTGCAACACCACAACCGCCCCGGACGGCTTTTCCGGCACAGGCGGCACAACAACAGCGGCGCCGGCGACGCCTGCTTCGAGCGCCTGTACCGGCGTGGCCGTAATCGCAAACGTTCGCTGTTGCACGAAGCCCATCGCGATGTCGGTCTGCAATCCCTCTTCGCCCTTCAACGCCCTGCGGATAAGCCCCAGCAGGGCCGTATTGCGGATCACTTCGATCAAGGGCCGCCCTTCGATCGCCGCTGCATCCAGGTTCAGGATTTCCGAAAACGCGCGGTTCGAGAAAACGATCCTCTCCTGCGCGTCGACCACGGCAACGCCCTCGACCATGCTTCGCAGGATGGCGCTCGAGCGGTTGCGCTCGCCGCTGAGCGAACGAATCGTTCGATCCATCGACATCGCCGTCTCATTCAGGGCATCGGCCAGTTCGGAAAGTTCATCGCGCGAACGTTCGGCGGGCAGCGGGCGAAAATCCCCCTCGGCAAGACGGTGAGAAAACTTCTTGAGCCGTTCCACCCGCGCCGCGAACATGCGGAATGAAACCAGCGAAATAGCGGCGGCGATCGCGAGAATCAAGAGCGACGCGCCAAGAAGCCTTCGCCGCAGTTGGGCGACCGACGAATCGATCTGTGCCAGCGGCAGAGCCATGCGTATCGCGATGGGCGAACCCGACGCCGGCTGATACCGGACGGCCCGATAGATGAAATCGACTCCTAGAGTCGCGCTATGGCGCACGGATTCTCCCTCGCCTGAAGAAAACGCCTGCTGAATTTCCGGCCGCGTCGAGTGATCTTCCATTGTTCCGGGATTACCCGCCGAATCCGCGAGGACCTGTCCGCTCTGGGCAATCACGGTGACGCGTGCGCCGCTCGACGCGGCCCAGGAGGTCCACGCACGCAAATCGGAGGTATCGCTCATGTGCGGCGGCCGCGCCTCGGCAAGTTTCGTCAGCGATGCGAGGGTATCGGTGGCGGCCCGGATATAGTCGCGGCGCAGAACGTGGGAGGAGTAAAAGTCCAAGGCGAGGAAAATACCGAACAGCAGGGCGAGGTAGCTCAGCCCCAGTTTCCAGAAAAGCCTAGCTCGCACGGGTTTCGAAGAGATATCCGGCCCCGCGGATCGTCTTCATGTACGCAGGATGCTGCGGATCGGCTTCGATCTTTTCCCGCAGCCGGCGCACGTAGACGTCCACGCTGCGCGGTGTGACGAAGCGCTCGGTACCCCAGACGCCATCGAGCAATTGATCGCGCGTGAAAACGCGGTTGGGGCGTGCCGCTAGAAAATAGAGCAGGCGGAATTCGAGTGTGCTCATCGGCACGGACCGGCCGGCGCGCGTCACGCGATACGCGGCTGGATCGATGCGCAAGGGTCCGACCTCGATGGGCTTTTCCGAGGGCGTGCCCGGTTCGGCGCGCCGCAGCAGGGCTTTCACGCGCGCCACAAGCTCGCGAGGGCTGAACGGCTTCGTCACGTAGTCGTCCGCGCCGAGTTCCAATCCGACCACGCGATCCGCCTCTTCGCCCTTTGCCGTCAAAATCAAGATCGGCAGCCGATTCAGGTTCACGTCTTTGCGCACTTCTTTGCAAATTTCCAGGCCGGAGAGCTTCGGCAGCATCAGATCGAGAATCAGCAGGTCCGGCGGCGCTTTACGGATCTGGGCGAGACCCGTGGCGCCGTCGGCGCTCGTTGTCACCTGAAAACCATCCTTCTCGATGTTGTACCTCAGCAACTCGACGATGTCTTTGTCGTCTTCGATTACAAGTATGCGTTTCATCGTTTCTCTCTGGATTTTGTCGTCCACACCATACGGAAATTGTTCTACGGAAGCAAGCCGATGATTTTCGGGGCTTTCGCGATCGGACGCGATTGTTCCACGTTTCACACCGGCGCAGCCCTTCGCAATTGAACTTCTCATGTCGTTTGCCCTGCTCCTGTTCCTCATCGGGTCACCCGCACGCCGCTGAATCCACGGGATTTGCACGGCCCGGTCTTCGCTCACTTGGAGATGTTCCTGCGCTCTTCCCCTTTTCGCATTGGTCCCTGCATGGAGTGCGAGTTTTTGCCGATCATGCTCCTAGTGGGGTGTGTCGGATAGGCGACGGGCAGTCGTCGGGGTATCGGGGGTGAAAAGGTGAGGGGGCAATTTTGTGCGCGCGGTGAAATTTCGATCTGGCGCACGCCGAAGCCATTCGTGTGGTCGGCGCCGTTGCCAATATTCGTCGCCTTCATCTGGCTTCTGTTGATTCTTGCCGGCCCGGCACGAGCCCAGCAGGAAACCAGCGACCTCACCAACAAGAGCCTCGAAGACCTTATGAAGATCGAGGTCTATAGCGCCTCGAAATACATGCAGGACGCGAGTGATGCGCCTTCGTCGGTCACCGTCATCACGGCGGACGAAATCCAAAAATACGGCTACCGCTCGCTCGCCGATATCCTGGAAAGTGTCCGTGGTTTCTACATCACCTACGATCGCGACTACAGCTTCGTTGGCGTGCGCGGCTTTGGGCGCTTGGGAGATTCCAACAATCGCATCCTGGTTTTGATCGACGGCCATCAGATCAACGACAACGTTTTCGGCGAGCCCTACCTCGGCACCGAATTCCTGGTGGACGTGGATCTGATCGAGCGCGTCGAAATCATCCGCGGCCCCAGTTCCTCGCTCTACGGCGCCGACGCCTTCTTCGCGGTCATCAACGTGATCACGCGCAAAGCACCGCAACTCAAAGGCGTGGAAGTCTCGTTCGCGCCGGCCAGCTTTGGCACCTACGACGGCCGCGCCAGCTATGGCGGCAAATACCGCGGCGTGGACGTGATGCTCTCCGGCACCTTCTACAGCAGCGAGGGAGCAACTCTGTTTTTTCCCCAATTCGACAGTCCGGCCACCAATTACGGCGTCACCCGAAACACGGACTACGAAAGCTTTCAACACATTCTGGCCACGATCAGTTTTCACGGATTCACCTTGCAGGGATTATTCAGCGCGCGCGATAAGGGAGTCCCTACCGCCTACTACGGCGCCTTGTTCAACGATCCCCGCACGCAGAACTTCGACTACCACCAATACTTCGACCTGAGTTACCAGCACTCCTTTGGCGACACGTGGAACTTCACCGCTCGGACTTCCTACGACCAGGCCCGCCTGCAAGCGCCGGTTGCGTATTCCACCGGGCTGCCCGATGGATCGACCACGGTAGACACATATTCTTTCAGGGGAAACTGGTGGAACAGCGAAGCGAAATTGAACTGGACGCTGTTCAAGAAGCACAAAATTACGCTCGGCACGCAGGTGATGGACAACCTGCGGCAAGACCAGGGGGACTACACCGCCATCGGCAACACCTTCGTGGCGGATCCGGCAAGCTCCGTGATCTTGATGAATTCGCGATCACTCACACGCTGAGCTTGAGCGCCGGGCTTCGCTACGATCACTACTCCTACTTCGGCGGGACCACCAATCCGCGCCTGGGGTTGATCTACCACCCTCACCACACGACCGCGCTGAAGCTGCTCTACGGCACCGCGTTTCGCGCGCCCGAGCCGTTTGAAATGAGCCCCGACTACGGTCCCTTTTACGACAACAATTTTCAGCTCAAGCCGGAGACGATTCGAAGCGTGGAAGGCGTGGTGGAAGAAACTCTCGGACAGCATTTCACCCTCGAGGGCAGCGTTTTCCGCAATTGGATTAACAATCTCATCACGGTTGAGACAAATCCGGCCGACGGCCTGTCAATCTACGAAAACTCCGGCCAGGTGAATGCCACCGGCGTCGAAGTCGAGTTGGACGGCCGCTTCGCCGGCGATCTGCAAGGCAGGGCAAGCTACAGTTACACGGCGACCGAGCAACCGGTCACGCATCAGATTCTCCCCAACTCTCCTACCCAGCTCGGCAAATTGAACCTGAGCGTCCCGGTAGTCCATCAATGGCTGTTCGCGAGCCTCGACGCGCAGTACACCAGCCCGGTCCAGACTCTAGCCGCGAATACTGTGAGCGGGTTCTCCGTTTTCAACGTCACGCTGCTGGGACACACGCTCGGCAAGCACCTCGACGTCTCCGCCAGCGTCTACAACATTCTCAACAAGAAATATTTCGATCCCGGCCGTCCGGAAGATCCGGAAGACTCCATTCAACAGGACGGAAGAAATTTCCGAATCAAACTCACCGGGAGATTTTGAAGCTTAGAATGCGGCTCCCAGTCCATCGCGGATCGCTGTTCCTGCCGACGACATCGCGTTGGAACGCGATGTCGACCGCTCCGCGACGCCCACGTCGCATCCGCAAGTGTCCCTCGCAGTTCTGCTCTTTGCTGGCGCTCGCCTTGATTCCCTTCACAGGCACCGTGCGGGCGGCGCAGGACAGCCCGAGCGAATACCAGCTCAAAGCCGCTTTCGTCTACAACTTCGCGAAGTTCGTCGACTGGCCTCCGAAAGTCTATTCCGGACCTCAGTCTCCCTTCTCGATCTGCATCCTCGGCACTGATCCGTTCGGCTCGGTAATCGACGATACCTTGCGCGGCAAGACGGTCGCGGATCACCCCGTCGTCATCCAGCGTGACAAGGACGCCGCCGCAGCACGCCATTGCCAGATCGTTTTCGTTAGCGCTTCGGAAAGGCATCGCTTGCCCGACGTCTTCGCAAGCCTGAAGGGCGCGAACGCCTTGATCGTCGGCGATGTCGACGGCTTTGCCGCCGCCGGCGGTGCGATTGAATTAACCCTGCAAGACAGCCGCGTGCGATTCGTGATCAATCCCGGTGCAGCCGACGGCGCCGGCCTCAAGATCAGCTCTCAGCTGCTTGCTCTCGCTACGATCGTGCATGGCACTCCAGAAAGCGGGAGGAATTAATATGCGCTCCCATCACGATCTATCGATTCGCCGGAAACTCACAGCCATCGTCCTCGTCACGTGCGGTGTGTCCATTCTTTTTGCTTGCACCATGCTGGCTGTCTACGACGTGACCGCGTTTCGCCGCGAGATTGCCGTCGAGCTTGTCTCGACCGCCGGCATCACCGGATCGAACACCACTGCCGCGCTTTCCTTCGGCGATACGAATGCCGCTGATAGAACCTTGAATTCGCTGGCCGCTCAGACCCACATCGTTGCGGCCGCTGTGTATGCCGCGGACCGATCCGTTTTTGCCAGATATGCGCGAACGGGCGCGGATCCGCAGCTCGTGCCGCCGCACGCCGGGCCGGACGGAATCCGCTTCTCGTTCCACGATGTGATCGTCTATCAGCCTATCCGGCTAAACGGCGAACGAATTGGAACGATCTATCTGCGATCTGACCTCGACCAGCTTTACGCCCGGGCCAAGAACTTCTTTGAGATTCTCGACATCGTCATTCTGGCGTGCCTGCTCGCCGCGTATCTTCTGGCGTCCCGCCTCCAGCGGCTGATTTCCGGGCCCATTCTCGCGTTGGCACAAACCGCAGCCACGGTCTCCGCCGAAAAGGACTACTCCGTCCGTGCCAGGAAATCGGGTAACGACGAAGTCGGCTCGCTTGTCGACCGCTTCAACGAAATGCTCGCCCAGATTCAGGAGCGCGACACTGCCCTTCAATCCGCCCACGATGACCTTGAACTCCGCGTGGACGAGCGCACCAAGGAACTGCTCACCCAGGTCGCCGAGCGCAAGCAAGCAGAGCAATCGCTCGAAGAACGCACCGCTTTCCTCAACTCGCTCATTGAGAACAGCCCCATCGGCATCGCGGCCATTGACGCCAATCAGTGCGTCCAAATGTGCAACCCGGCTTTTGAACGTCTCTTCCAGTACTCGCAAACGAACATTGAGGGCAAGCGTCTGTCGGATCTTGTCTGTTCCCCTGAAGTAAAGGACGAAATCGACTCGAATCGGGCCAATCTCCAAGAGGGCATAGGGAGCCACCTCGTGACCCGGCGGCGCCGGGCCGATGGGGCCCTCGTTGCCGTCGAAGCGTTTTCCGTTCCTCTTTTCGCCGATGGGAAATTCAATGGCGCGCTCATCCTCTATCAGGATATCGCCGAACGCAAACGGGCCGAAGAAGCGCTCCTACGCGCTAAGGAAGCCGCCGAAGCCGCCAGCCGTGCCAAGAGCGAATTCCTCGCCAACATGAGCCACGAAATCCGCACGCCGATGAACGGCATCATCGGCATGACCGAGCTCGCTCTCGATACGGACTTGACCGCCGAGCAGCGCGACTACCTCGGAATGGTGAAAAGTTCGGCCAATTCGCTCCTTACCGTCGTCAACGATATTCTCGATTTCTCGAAGATCGAAGCGGGCAAGCTCGATCTCGACTTGGCCGACTTTCCCTTCCAGCACACCGTCGGCGAGACCCTGAAGGCTCTCGCCTTCCGCGCGCACCAAAAGCGCATCGAACTCGCCTGGCGCGTCGCCCCGGACGTTCCCCTCTACCTGAAAGGCGACATGGGGAGGTTGCGACAAATCCTGGTCAACCTCGTGGGTAACTCCGTGAAATTCACCGAGCACGGCGAAATCGTCGTCTCGGCGCACAAGGAATCGGAGGATCAAGACGGGATCATGTTGCATTTCCAGGTGCACGACACCGGAATCGGAATTCCGCCAGAAAAGCAGCAAATCGTTTTCGACGCCTTCACTCAGGCCGACACATCCGCCTCGCGCAAGTACGGCGGAACGGGACTCGGACTCGCCATCACCTGCCGCCTCGTCGCCCTCATGGGGGGGAAACTTTGGCTCGAAAGTGAAGTCGGGCGCGGCAGCACCTTCCATTTCACATGCCGCTTCGGATTCGCCGATAACATCCCGGCTAGGGCGCAATCCACTGATCCCGATATCATCCGCGACCTGCCGGTCCTGGTTGTCGACGACAACCACACCAACCGCCGCATCCTGGTCGAGATGCTCTTCACGTGGGGCATGAAGCCGGAGTCCGTGGATAGTGGCGAGGCCGCCATTGGGGCACTCCAGCGCGCATCGGACGAAAGCCGGCCCTTCCGCCTCGTCATTGCCGACATGCAGATGCCGCGGATGGACGGATGCACACTCACAAAGGAAATCCGCAAAAGCCCCTCGTTCGGCACTGTGCCCGTGCTCATGCTCAGTTCGGGCGGCCAATCGGACGAAGCGCCCCGCTGCCGCAAGCTTGCCATTTCCGCCTACTTGATGAAGCCGGCACAGCCGTCCGATCTGCTAGATGCCATTCTGATGGCGTTTTCAAGGCCGATGCTGATTGAATCCGCGCTGGAAACTGTGGCCAAAACAAATGTGCCGGCGGTCGAAATGGATCGCTTGAGGATCCTCCTGGCTGAAGACAACCCCGTCAACCAGAAGCTCGCCATCACCTTGTTGCAAAAGCGCGGCCACACCGTGATTCCGACTGGCAACGGAAAGGAAGCGATCGCCACGCTCGACCGCGAAAACGTCGATCTCGTTTTGATGGACGTGCAGATGCCCGTGATGGACGGTTTCGAAGCGATTCGCTCGATCCGCGCCAAGGAGCAGAGCACCGGCGCGCACATCCCGATCATCGCGCTCACCGCCCACGCCATGAAGGGGGATCGCGAGAAGTGTCTCGCCGTCGGCGCGGACGACTACGTCTCCAAGCCGATTCGAACGTCCGACTTGCTTGCGGCCATGGATCGGGCAAGAACCCTCAAAATCCAGACCGCGCCGAAGGCCATTCCTTCGCCGCAGCCCCCGTCCGCAGCTACAGCGGGAGATTCGGCGCCCCGCGTGTTCGACATCAAAGATGCGCTCGAACGTGTCGAAGGCGACCGCGATCTGCTCGAAGAAATCGTGCGCATCTTCACGGGCGAATGCTCGAACAACATGGACGCGATCCGCCAGGCCCTTTCGGCAGGTGATGCTCTTCTGCTCGAACGCCTCGCGCACACGATCAAGGGCGCATCCGCCAATCTGAGCGCCTCCGCCGTTTCTGCGGCAGCGCTGAAACTCGAAAAGCTCGCCGCCGCGGGCAATCTCGCCGACGCCCGCGAATGGGTCGACAAACTACAACACGAAATCGGCCGCTTGCTTCCGGAGCTCGCGCCCGTTTGCCAGAAGGTGACATCCTGAGCTTTTGAAAAAGCGCCAGCGAACATGATCCTAGAAACCACAAGCTCGGGACGAATTCTCATCGCCGACGACGACCCAGTCGCCCGCACGATGCTCCAGGGCTTGCTCACCAAGTGGGGATATCAAGTAATTGCCGTGAGCGACGGGTTGGAGGCCGCCCGTGTTCTCGAAAGCGCCGATGCTCCCCAGCTGGCCGTCTTGGATTGGATGATGCCCGGCGCGGAGGGTCCGGAAATCTGCCGCCGCGTGCGCGCACTTTCGCAGCGCCCCTACGTGTACATCCTGCTGGTGACCGGTCGCAGCCAACGTGGCGATCTCCTCCGCGGCCTCGAATCTGGCGCCGACGACTACCTCACGAAGCCATTCGACAATGAGGAGCTGCGCACGCGTCTTCTCGTGGGTCAGCGCATCCTCGATCTCCAGAACAAACTCATCTCCGCCCGCGAAGAGCTTCGATTTAAGGCCACCCACGATGCCCTCACCGGTATTCCGAATCGCGCAACCGCTCTCGAGGCCATCAATCACGAACAGTCGCGGCAGGTCCGCGACACGAACCCTTTCGGCGTCATTCTCATCGACATCGACCACTTCAAGCGCGTCAACGACAGCTACGGCCATCTCGTCGGTGACGCCGTGCTGAAAAGCGTCGCCCAGCAGATCGTGGGCTGCGTCCGCCCCTACGACACCGTCGGTCGCTACGGCGGCGAGGAATTCCTTGTGGTCGTCCCTCTCTCCGACGCAACCGGCACAATGTCGATCGCCCAGCGTGTCCGCAGGCGCGTCGAATCGACGCCCGTTTCTTCCGATTCGGGCTCGATTCACGTTACCATCAGCTGCGGAGTTGCCATCTGCGGCGGCGAAACGCCGATTGAGGTCCAGTCGCTCCTGTATCTCGCCGATGAAGCGCTGTACCGTGCAAAAGCCGGAGGTCGCAATCGCTGCGAACTCGCCGCCGTCGACGCCGTGCTTCCACAGTCTCTCCGCTCGGGTGTCGATTTCGTCTGATGCAAGCCATAAGGGGGTTCCATACGCCACCGTATGGCATGGTTCTGGCCATTCGCTCGATTCTTCGCGCAAACCCATTCGCCCCTGTTGAATTTTGGTGTAAAGTGTAAGCCGTATGCCGCAATCATCATCCTCCGTTACCGCCGGAAAGGGTCAGGAAATGAATCCGACCAAATCAGCGTCAACGTCCGCCGAATCTCCGCGAGACACAATCACCATCACCGACAATCGCAATGGCCGCCAGTACGAAATCCCCATCAAGAACGACACGATTCGCGCCATCGATCTGCGCAAGATCAAGATCGAAGAGCCGGATTTCGGGATGATGAGCTACGATCCCGCCTGCACCAATACGGCGACTTGCACCAGCAAGATTACTTTCATCGACGGCGACAAAGGCATCCTTCGCTATCGCGGCTATTCGATCGAAGAGTTGGCGGAAAAGAGCAACTATCCAGAGACCGCCTACCTGATTCTCCACGGCGAGCTGCCCACGCAGCCGCAGCTCAAGGATTGGAACTACCACATCACGCACCACACGTTCATTCACGAGAGCATCAAGAAATTTATCGACGGCTTTCACTACGACGCCCATCCGATGGGTATGCTGATTTCGACCGTCGCCGCACTCTCGACTTTTTATCCGGATGCGAAAGACATCTTTAATCCCGATTCACGCCTTAAGCAGACGTACCGCCTGATCGGCAAGATGCCGACGCTCGCTGCGTTCTCGTACCGGCACAGCCTGGGCATGCCTTTCGTCTATCCCGACAACGATCTCGGCTACGCTGGCAATTTTCTGAATATGCTTTTCCGCACCACCGAGCTGCAGTATCGCCCGAACCCGAGCCTCGAGCGCGCGCTCGACATCCTGTTCATCCTGCACGCGGACCACGAGCAGAATTGCTCGTCGACCGCCATGCGCGGCGTCGGCAGCTCTCACGTGGATCCGTATTCGGCGACCGCCGCGGCCACAGCCGCCCTCTACGGTCCGCTCCACGGCGGCGCCAACGAGCAAGTCCTGCGCATGCTGGTCGAGATCGGCTCGATCAACAACGTGCCCGCCTACGTGAAAAGCGTGAAGGCCGGCGAAAAGCTCCTGATGGGCTTTGGCCATCGCGTTTACAAGAACTACGACCCGCGCGCCCGCATCGTCAAGCGCATCGCCTATGAAGTCTTCGACGTGATGGGGCGCAACCCGCTCATCGATATCGCCCTCGAATGCGAGCGCATCGCCCTAGAGGACGATTACTTCATCACTCGCCGCCTTTATCCCAACGTCGATTTCTACACAGGTCTGATCTATCAGGCGATGGGGTTTCCCGTCACGATGTTCCCGGTTCTCTTCGCTATCCCGCGCACGTCCGGATGGATCGCGCAATGGGAAGAGATGCTCCTCGATCCCGAGCAGAAGATCATGCGCCCGCGACAGGTCTACACGGGTTACGACCTGCGCAGCTACATTCCGCCCGACCATCGCAGCTAGCCGCGCCTGTTCGTTCCGGCTTCCGTTCCGGCACACGTGTGCCGTTCGGGTCAGTGCTCCGCCCTTCGCCCTCCTCACTGATTTCGCTGTAGCCGTTCCAAAATGGACGCCTCGCTCACCCTCTATCGGGAAGATGCCGATGTTCTACGAGCACGCCTCGGTCGGACTGCGTCTGCGCTCTCGCTCGCGTTCGGCGTGCCCGTTGGGGGAAACGGAAACGCATGGAAATCTTGCGCAAGCTTTTCGGTTCCGACGGCTTCATGCCTCACGGCATGTGCTACCTCTGGAACACGCGGCTGATCTATCTGCACGTGATATCCGATTCGCTGATCGCGCTGTCGTACTTCGCGATCCCCGTCATTCTTTTCTGGTTTGTACGCAAGCGCCGCAATGTTCCCTTCGGCTGGATGTTTGGATTTTTCGGCCTTTTCATCGTGGCATGTGGCTCGACCCATCTGATGGAGGTCTGGAATCTCTGGCACGGCGACTACTGGCTCTCCGGAATCATCAAGGCGATCACCGCCGCCGTGTCCGTCGCTACGGCGATCCTGCTTGTTCGCGTGATTCCGAAAGTCATCGGTCTTCCCGATCCGGCCCGATGGATCAAAGCCAATGCCGCTCTTGAAGACGAGGTGCATAAGCGGCGGGACATCGAGCTCGATCTCCGCACCAGCGAAGCGAACTACCGCGCACAGGCGGAACTCCTCGACCTCACTCACGATGCGATCTTCGTGAGGGATATGCAGGACAAAATCATCTACTGGAACCGCGCCGCCGAGCGTCTCTATGGATGGCGGTCGGCCGAAGCGTGCGGGCAAGTCGCGCGGGAACTGCTTCAAAAGCGACTACCTGTCTCTCTGGCACAGATTGAAGCGGAGGTTCGTGCGCAGGGATCTTGGGAAGGCGAAATCGTTCATCGATCTCGCAACGGCGCCGAGATCGTTGTGTCGAGCCGCTGGGCTCTGCGCACCAATTCTGCCGGCCAGCCTCTCTCCATCCTCGAATCCAACCGCGACATCACGCAGCGGAAGGACGAGGAACAAAAGTTCCGCAATCTCCTCGAATCGGCTCCCGACGCGATGGTAATTGTGGACCGCGACGGGCTGGTGCAGATCATCAACGCACAAACCGAGCGTCTCTTCGGCTACTCGCGCGAGGAACTCATCGGCAAGCCTGTGGAGATGCTCGTGCCCCAGCGCTTTCACGCCCAGCATGTTGGGCACCGCAGCCACTATGCCGATTCTCCCCATCCGCGTGAAATGGGCGCCGGGCTCGAGCTTGCCGGCCGCCGCAAGGACGGCACCGAATTCCCCGTCGAAATCAGCCTGAGCCTTCTCAAGACGCAGGGCGGCACTTTCATCTCGAGCGCCATTCGCAACGTCAGCGATCGCCGCCACGCCGAGGAAGAAATTCGAAAGCTGAATTCGGTCTTGAAGGACAGAGTCGCGGAGCTCAATGCCGTAAACAAAGAACTCGAGTCTTTCAGTTACTCTGTCTCGCACGATCTTCGCGCCCCTCTGCGCCACATCGACGGCTTCGCCCGCATTCTCAAGGAAGAGCATGGCCGGGAACTCTCGCAGGATGGGACTCGCTACCTCGATCGCGTCCTCGAGGCCGCGAACCACATGGGCCAACTCGTCGACGACCTGCTGAATCTGGCACGCATCGGCCGGCGCGAAATCGCCAAGCAGCGAGTCCGGCTCGAAGACGTCGTGCGCCAAGCTATCGCCGAACTTCCTCCTGAAGCAAGGGAACGCAACATCGAATGGCTGATCGAGCCCCTGGCCTACGCCGAATGCGATCCCGGGCTCATGAAACTCGCGTTCTCAAATCTTCTCTCGAACAGCGCTAAATTCACTCGCACGCGCGAAAACGCCGTAATCGAAGTCGGCGAATGCGAAAGCCGCGGCGCGCCGGCCTACTTCGTTCGCGACAACGGCGTGGGCTTCGATCCCAAATATGCGGATAAGCTTTTCGGGGTTTTCCAGCGTCTCCATCGGCAGGAAGATTTCGAGGGGACGGGTATCGGGCTTGCGACCGTGCAGCGGATCATTCGCCGCCACGGGGGCGACATCTGGGCCGAAGCGGAGCCGGATCGCAGCGCCACTTTCTTCTTCACGCTCGGCACCCAGCCGGACGAGCCGTCGCCGAATCCACAGACCGAGGTGGTCCTTGACCGAACACAAGGAAGTTGAAATTCTCCTGGTTGAAGACAATTCGTCCGACGCGGAACTGACTCTCCACGCTTTCCGCAAGAGCAAGCTCGCAAACCAGGTCCAACTCGTTCGCGACGGCGCCGAGGCCCTCGATTTCCTCTTCTGCCGCGGCGCCTTCTCCAGCCGCCGCTTCGGTAGCCCTCCCAGCCTTGTTCTTCTCGACCTCAAGCTTCCCAAGGTCGACGGCCTGCAAGTTCTCGAGGAGGTGAAGCGCGATGCGCGCACGAAAGCCATTCCCATCATCGTCCTCACATCCTCCAGGGAAGAAACGGATATGGTGAAGAGTTACAAGCTGGGCGTGAACAGCTACATTCAGAAGCCCGTGAATTTCGGCGAATTCCAGGACGTCGTTCAACAGCTCGGCATGTATTGGCTGCTGCTCAACAACAAGCCTCCCGTCGCCGCGTTTCTCGACAAATAGGACTCACAGGAAACCAAGCCCCGATGTCAGAGACACCTGCAAAACGGAAGCCGGCCGCAGTGAAACCGGTGCGCCTGCTCATCGTCGATGATGACGCGGATGATGTAGAACTTTGCCTTCGAAATCTCAAGAAATCCGATCTCGATTTCGAGGCTATCACCGTCACAACCCGCGAGGATTTTGTCCGGCAGTTGCGCGACAACCCCGTCGACATCGTTCTCTCGGACTATCGCATGAGGGGCTGGACGGGAATCGACGCCCTGTCCATCGCCCGTCAGATTCAGCCACGCACTCCCCTGATCCTGGTCAGCGGAACTCTCGGGGATGAGCTTGCCGTCGACTGCATCAAGTCTGGCGTCACCGACTATATCTTGAAAGATCAGATGGCACGGCTGCCGGTCGCCATCCGCCGCGCCCAGGAAGAGAAAACACTTCGCGATGCGGAAATCACGGCCGTGCGCGCGCTTAAGGAAAGCGAAGAACGCTATCGGATCCTCGTCGAGAATGCGCCGGAGGCCATTGTGGTCGTGGATGGCATCACGGGGAAATTTGTCGATTGCAATGAAAACGCTCTGCACCTCTTTGATCTCAGCCGCGCCGCGCTGCTGCATTGTGGCCCCGCCGAGTTCAGCCCTACGCATCTCTGGGCCTCGCAATCTTAGGCAAGACTTTCGGCTTCGAGTGGCTGTACCTCAATGCCCGCGGGGAAGAGATCCCGTGCGAGGTACATCTCGTTTTGCTGCCATCCCAGGAGCGCTGCCTGATTCGGGGCAGCATTATCGACATCAGCGAGCGCAAACGTGCCGAGGCGGCTCTTCGCCAGAGCGAGGCTCGTTACCACGGCCTCGTCAACAACTCCACGTACGGAATCTATTGGGTTACCGTCGAAGGCAGGCTACTCGACGCGAATCCCGCCCTCGCCCGTATGCTCGGCTATGATTCCGTCGCCGACCTGCTCACGGTGGGTCAATCGCGTGAACTTTACGCCAATCCCGCCGAACGCGACAGGATCCATGCAGAATATCTCGGCGCCGGGCGCGGCCACGCTACGGTCGAGTGGAAGCGCAAGGACGCCAAGACCATCACTGTCCGCCTCAACGGCTGGCAGGCCGCCGGTTCCGAACTCGCCAAACCCTGCGTCGAGGTGATCGTCGAGGATGTCACCGAGCACATCGCCCTCGAAAAACAGCTCATTCAAGCGCAAAAGTTCGAAGCCATCGGGCAGCTCGCCGGCGGCATCGCTCACGACTTCAACAACATGATTGGCGCGATCGTCGGCTGGGCGGATATGGGCGTGGAAGAAACGGCGGCGGCTCCACGGCTGCGCCGCTATTTCGACAAGGTCCGCCAGCAGGCCGACCGCGCCGCTGCACTCACGCGCCAGTTGCTCGCCTTCGCCCGCCGCCAGATCCTCGAACCTCGCAACATCGATCTCAACTTGACCGTCATCGAAACGCTGAGCCTGCTCGAGAAAGTGATCGGCAGCAATATCTCGATCCGGGCGAATTGCGCGCCCGACCTCGCCGTCGTGCGCGCCGATCCCGTCCAGGTCGAGCAGGTACTGATGAACCTCTGCATCAACGCCCGCGATGCCATGCCCGACGGCGGCTCGCTCTCCGTCGACACCTCGAACATCACGATCGATGAGGAGTTTTGCATTCTCCAGCCGCTCGCTCGTCCCGGCCAGTACATCATGCTGACCGTCACGGATACGGGCACGGGCATGGACGCCGGCACGCTCGACCGCATCTTCGAACCGTTTTTCACCACCAAGGAAATGGGCAAGGGAACCGGCCTCGGCCTCGCGACCGTCTACGGCATCATCCGCCAGCACGGCGGTTTCCTCCACGTCTTCTCCCAACCCGGCGCCGGCAGCACGTTCCGTGTCTACCTGCCGGTCAGCACCGTCAGCGAGCCTCAGCCCCCCGTCGTCAAAGATGATAAGCCGGTTGGCGGCGGCCAGGAGACACTACTGGTGGTGGAAGACCACCCCGGCCCTCGCGAGCTTGCGCACGAAACGCTGGTTAATCTGGGCTATCAAGTCTTGCTCGCATGCGACGGCGCGGAGGCAGTGCAACTGTTCCAAGCGCATCGCGATGAAATCGATCTCGCTGTGCTGGACTTGATGCTTCCAAAGCTCAATGGTTCGCAAATTTACGATCGAATCCACAGTGAGAAGCCCAATCTCCCGGTGGTCTTTGCCACCGGCTATAGCCCCGACATGGACTTGCTTCAGAAAGTCCAGGAAAAGAACTTGCCCATCCTGCAAAAGCCCTACTCGCCGCGCGATTTGGCGCGAAAGGTCCGCGAAACTCTCGACCGGCGTCACCGATTGGTCCCTCACGAATAAGGTTGACACGTCTTTCGCGCGTGTGATAAGCGTGGACTATACGTGGCACCGGCTTAAACGCCGGTTTGCCGAAGCATCCAGGCGCGGAACACCAAAATTCCAAACTGGGTGTATTTGGCAACAAACCCCACCCACCCCGGGAGGTGGAAGCTTCGGCTTCCGCCTCCCGTTTTATTTTCCGCAGGCTATGTATATGATTCGGAGGGGTTAATGTAGCTCACCCCGCTTCCTGTGGGTAAGCCCCTTGCCTCGCTCGAGCCGCCCTCAGTTCGAGCGGCCTCAGTCGCCCATCTGTTACCGCCATACCGAGCCCCCTGTCATTCCGAAGACCGAGCAGACCGATTTCCGCGTCCATGCACCACGGGCCGCGCGGAAATCGGGCGCATTGGCGAGGGATGAGGAATCTCGGCGCCGGAACGGCGGACACCGCTACTTGTCTTCAGACCTTATAGGCTGGGTGCCCCCGTCTTTGCCCTGACTCTCGACAGGCGCGGCTTGCGTAATTCGATAGTCCTGGTACTCGATAGATAGCTCAGCGCGGCCGCCCAGCCGTATCAAGCTTTCCGTCTTGTTCTCGGCCGGCAGCCAGAATTCGTCCACCTTCTCGTAGCGGTGGTTCACTTCGCTCTTCTTCACCCAGAACGATGGGCTCTTCGCCGGCTCCGCCTGAATTCGGGTGACCGCAAAATCCGTCCCATCAACCCAGATCTTCCCCCGATAGACGAACTTGCTGTCCTTCTTCGGCTTCACGTTCAGCACGTATTGCGGCGTAGCCTCCGACGTCTCGTAGCCGGCCAGCGTGAACTCGTAGTTGCTGGCGTTCAGCGCCGTACGCTGCTTGTTTTCCGGGTTGGCCGCCTCCTTTTCTCCGTCCAGCAGCCCCTTTAGCACGTGGTCCACAATGAACTTTGTCCCCGACTGCGACACGATCGTGAAGTCCTTGTTGTCCGGCGATGTGTAGTTCACGCTGACCGTCATCTCCGCGCTGTGCGTCCCCAGAAAACCCGTGTATTTCAAGCTGTAGACGCGCGTGCCTTGGAATTTCTTCAGAGCCTCTTCCCGTTCGCGGTTTCGCTCCACTAGCCGGGTCACAACTTCGCCGACCGTCAGGGGTGGCTTCTGCGCATCGACCACCACAGCCGGTGGGTCTGCCTGCCTAGCCGCAGCTGGAAGAGCTTTCAGCAACGCTAGCCCGCCGCAGCAAATGCTCGCGACGAACAAGGAAAAGAGGACTGCCGGTATGCGCATTCGGTCCCTCCGCAGCATCTTTTGAAACCACCCCGCACCAAAATCTTACTCAGCAGGGCGCGGCGCCGCAATCCTAGTCTGCGGCCGCACGTGGGCGTCTTTGCCACCTACGGCGCAATTTCGCAGTTCGCGCCGGTAGTCCGCGTAAACGCCCTCAAAAATGTTGTCCCATGAGGCCTGTAGCGCGTATGCGCGGGCGGCCTCTCGCATTGCCTGCAGCCGCTCAGCATCGGTCGCCAGATGCCGGGCGTACCGAACAAATTCGCTCTCGCTCTGCGTCACGAAGCCCGTCTCACCGTGTTTCACAATGAACTGCGGCCCTCCTCGATCCGTCACGATCGCGGGTACCCCGGATGCCAGCGCCTCCAGAACCACGTTCCCAAACGTGTCCGTGTGCGACGGAAATACGAATGCGTCCATGTTCGCATACGCCCGTGCCAGATTCTCGCCGTGAAGCACACCCGCAAAATCGGCGTGCTGCATGTTGGCCTTGAGCCACGCTTCCTCGGCTCCCTGCCCGACGACCAATAACCGGAAATCAGCCAGCCCCGATTCCACGAGCGTCCGCTCCAGCTCCGCCAGAAAACGGATGTTCTTCTCGACGGTCAGCCGCCCCACGTACCCTATGATGAATTGGGTGCCGCTCCGGTGGCGCCGTTGCGGCGAAAAAAGCTCCGTGTCCACGCCGCGGTGCATGGAATAGACAGGCTTGCCCGTCCCTCGCTCGAGCATTTTCATGAGCTCCGGGTTCGGTGCGAATAGTAATTTGGGAATTTTGTAGAACCTCAATGCCGCTTTGAGCGCCGATTCGCGGATCAAGTGCCCCATTTGCTCCCGCTCCGGCGCGGCGAGAAATCCGAGCAGTCCGTTCGCGCGCCGCTCGGCATATTCGTGGAGGTTGGTGTGCCACGAAGCGGCCAACGGAATTCCCAGCCGGTGCGCGACGAGCGCTCCGAGCTGCCCGACGTCGCTCGGCCCCGTGATGTGGACGATATCCGCATCGAATTTGCGGACCGCCTCTGCGGCATCGTTGTAGTGCCGCCAGAACGCCAAATCGTAATCGTGCTTCTCATCGACTCGGAAGCCGATGCGCCCGCGCCTCCGCGTGATCCGCACGGCGGAGCCGTCTGTCTGCGTCCCATTCTCCGTCCCGCCGCAAATGGTCAGGAAGGGGAGTCCGCGCTTTCGCGCGTACGCCTCAAACTGCCGGCTCGTGTTCGCCACGCCGTCGATTTCGTCGTAGGTATCTGGAAAGAACGCGACCCGTAGATTTTCTTCCATTGCGATCTGGCCTCCAGCCCGCGGTCGAGGGCAAAATGCATCTGGTGTTCGGGTTTAGCGAGCGCTTTTTGCATCGCTTGCCGGATGGCGTCGATTTCCAGCATGCGCACGGTGGCGATAAAAATCTGGATGAACGGCGGCGGCGCGTCCCACAGCGTCGCGAGCGGCCGGATTTCTCCGCGGCGGTCGGGATGAAACACGCGCTCGTCCCATCGCCGCGTACTCTCCGGATAATCAGGATACTCCCGAACGATATCCAGGAAGGATAGCAGCATGCGAATGACGAATGGCTCCGCGTACTGCGGCATGAACAGGATGTGGCAGCGCCGCTCGCCTCGCACCTCATGAACGAATTCCGAAAAACTCTGGGCATTCGTCAGGTTCACGACGGCGCTCGGCTCGGCGCCATGCCGGTCGCCGCCGCCGATCGCGATCTGATCCCATTGCTCCGCGAGGTTTAGCACCGCGCGGTTCTCTTCCCAGCTCCGCAAGCCGCCCAATTCGAAAGCGTGGATGAACATGCCGAGTTTCGCGATGAAATCGGACAGCGTGTGGACGTGCCGCTGCTTCCCGATCCCCGCCAAGTCCCACATCGGATGATTCAGCACGATCAGCACGTCTGGCATTTCGTCGAGCATTTTGAAAAGCTCCGGAAGCTGCTGCTCGACCGGATTCTTCGTGTACCCGGCTAGCTGCGCCATGATAGCTTCGGCCCGGTCGCTCGGCAGATTGTGCACCCCGATGTGGAAGGTGGTATCGCTGAAGGGCACGCTCCACTCGACCGACACCGGTATGGTCCGCGCCTCCGGCATGATACGCAATAGCATGGCCGCCTCGATCGAGTCGTGGTCCGTAAGAGAAACCATGCCCGCGAGCCCGAGGACGCGCTCGATTTGATCGCTCTCGAGTTGAAAAGCCGCCACCGGCGTCATCGGCGGCGTCCAGTAGGCCCTCGCGAAATCCAGCTTGATCGCAGATTTCACCTGGGCCTCCCAGTCCTGCGTTGCTAGCGCGGCCCGCAGGATCGGGTTCCTCCCGGCGTAGTCTCCAATGAACGAGAGTCCTTCTTTCGAATGGCTCGTGTGGCCGTGCAGTGAAACCGCCGCGCGATATCCCTTCGCGGCGCCGGGTTCTTTCCAAAGGCACGTCAGTTGGCTTTGCAAAATGGCCCTCCGGTGGATTCACTCGCTCTTTCGCGCCCACTTTCGCACGCGCGATGCGACCGGAGGTTACGCGCCCGCTATTTTTCGTCTCATCAAACTTAATAATCACGAGTTACTCAAAGGCGAGTATTAAAGTCTTTTTACGGTACGTTAACCTTGCGCACAAATAGCTCTCGCCTATACTCGCGAGGTTGGCGCAATCACCCGTCCAAACACGCGAAGGTCTCGCTGCCGTTTCCGCCGGCCCTCCTTTCTTCGACGTGCTGTCCGGTCTTTTTCGGCGTCCTCAGCGCATGTTTCTCCTGTGGAATTGGAAAGCCGCATGTCTGAGCATTATTCTGCGCGCCCCAATTTTTCTGGGGGCCACCATTCACCGCGGTTTTCGCGTGAGCGCCTCGACGATCCTCGTAGAGTGCCTGTACTGCGCGATCACCGCGGGATTCTACGGCGCGATCGTCCAGAATCTGCGCGACGCCGAGCCGCAATGGCTTACCCTGCTTTTCTTAACGGTTGCCATACCGAGCATCTTTCAGGTATTCGAATTCCTGCTTCACCGCCTTCATGGCACGCCTCACCTGAAGATCGCGGAGTTCATTTCGATCGGCGTGAGCGCGGTCTCGGCGCTTTTCAATTGGTACGCGATGCGCCGCGGCGCGCTCCTCGTGGGAGGCGAAGGCGGCAGCTTCGGCTCGGACCTGCGCCGCCTGCCCCGGCTGATATTCAAGTTCGTCACTTCCGGTCCGCGCTCGTGGGCAAGGCGAGGCAAACGCGCTTAGAAAGGGGGCATTGTGGCGCTCAAAACTCTGCATTTGACGAATTCATGGCACGCAACTTCCGGCGGCATCGCCACGTTCTATCGCGCCCTCATGGCCGCCGCCGACCAGCGCGGACACCACATCCGCCTCGTCGTGCCCGGAGAAACCGATCGTGTCGAAGACGCCGGCGAGTTCGCCAAAATCTATTATGTGAAATCGCCGGGCGCCCGCTTTAATCGCGAGTACCGCACAATCTACCCGTCGCAATTCATCTCGCCCAGGGGCCGCGTGCAACAAATCCTCGCCGCCGAACGCCCCGACCTCGTCGAAATCTGCGACAAATACACGCTCAACTATCTAGGCGCGCTTCTCCGGCGCCGCCTTCTGCCCGCGCTCGATTTCCGTCCCGTCGTTGTCGGCCTCAGCTGCGAGCGCATGGACGATAATTTCCGCACCTACGTGGGCCGCGTGCCCTTCGCGCGCGCCTTCTGCGCCGCCTACATGAAATGGATCTACTTCCCGTTTTTCGATCATCACATCGCGAATTCGGAGTACACGGCCCAGGAATTGCGCGCCGCCTCGCAAGGGCAAATGGTCGACCGCAACATCTGGATCGAGCCGATGGGCGTCGACCTGGACCGCTTTTCGCAGGAGCGAAGATCGGTCGAGATGCGCCGGCGGCTCGTGCACGACGCCCGAGGAAACCGCGACAGCGTCCTGCTCTTGTACGCAGGCCGCCTGGCGCCCGAGAAAAATCTCTCGCTGCTCTTCGAACTCGTCGCGCGCTTCGCGGCGGACGCGCAGCGTGATTTCCGGTTGCTGATCGCCGGCGACGGCATCGAACGCGCCCGCTGGGAAGCGTTTTGCGAAAAGCGCGCGGCGGGGCGAGTCGCGTTTCTCGGACACATCAAGAATCCCGTCGAGCTTGCCAACCTTTTCGCGAATGCCGAAATCTTCGTCCATCCGAATCCGCGCGAGCCTTTCGGCATCGCGCCGCTCGAAGCGATGGCATCGGGCCTGCCGCTCGTCGCCCCCAATCGCGGCGGTGTGACATCCTATGCGAATTCCGAGAATGCCTGGCTCGCGCCGGCCGACGTCGAGAGTTTCGCTGCGGCGATCGACGAGCTGCTCGCCAACGAGGTCGAGCGAAATCGGCGCGCGCAGAATGCCCTGCGAACGGCCGCCGAGTATCGATGGGATCGCGTCGCGTCGTCGTTCCTCGATCTGTATGCCGAACTCGTCGGCGCTCGCTCCAATCACGGCGCCGCGCTTCCCGCGCCCGCGTTTTCGTCCACCCCGCCGACAGCCTTACAGCGAGCGTTCTCTAGCGGCGTCGCGCACAGCGCCGAAAAAGCCTTCCAGCTCGCCTCGGCCATCTTCTCACGCTGAAATCCACACCAATTCTCGCGCCGTCGCGCAACCTCTCAAAATCGCTATTCGGCGTTTGACGTTTGGGGTGCCACATCCTCGGTTTGTGAGCGTGGGGCTTTTTTCGGGCGGGCGCTTATGAGTTTTTCTTCAGATCGGCGAGGACGAGCTTGGCGAGTTCCTTCAGCGTATCGAAGACGCCCTGCCCCGTGACGGCAACCGCCTCGAGCGCCGGCTCGCCCTTCACGTTGAGCTGCTTTTTCAATTCATCGCAGGGAAGAATATTCGGCAGGTCGCGCTTGTTGAGCTGCAGGACGTAAGGAATCGTATCGAAATCGAGCTTGTGATCTTTCAGGTGCTCGCGCAGGTTGTCGAGCGTTTCGAGGTTGGCGTCGAGCCGCTCTTCCTGCGAATCGGCGACGAACACTACTCCGTCCGCGCCCTTCAGAATCAGCCTTCGGCTGGCCTCGTAGAACACCTGTCCCGGAACGGTATAGAGGTGGAAGCGCGTCTTGAATCCGCGCACTGTGCCCAAATCGAGCGGAAGAAAATCGAAAAAAAGCGTGCGATCGGTCTCGGTGGCGAGCGAGACCATCTTGCCCTTCTGGCCAGTACCCGTATGCTCGTAGATCCACTGCAAATTTGCGGTTTTCCCGCCCAAGCCGGGACCGTAATACACAAGCTTGCAGTTAATCTCGCGAGCGGGAAAGTTAATAAACGGCACAATTTCCTCAGATTTGGGTAGCGGTTTACTTATAGCATAGGCCCCGGCCCTCGCCAACGCGCTGCCTTCGCCTATGATTCGCAACTGACAATGAAGGGCAAGGCAGCCCTTCGGCATGCAGTACCTCACCCGGAAACGCCTCAAAAGACGGCATTTCCAGGTGCCATTCTTTGACGACGGAAAGCGGCCATGCGCCCGCCGGGTCTCAATCCTGCTTTAATTCGGTGGTGATCAGGAGTATTTCGACGCTGCCGACGTTCTCAACCGAATGGGGCGGCAGCGGCCCCACCCACTGGACCATCGGCTCGCTGGGCGGCGGGCCCACCGTGCGGCTGTCGAAGAGCAGATTGCCCTCGCCGTCGCGGCGGATGAAATCGCTCTGCTTCGCGACGTAGATTGCGCTCGGCCAACGGTGCGTGTGCACCGGCGTGGTCTCTCCCGGCCGGATGCGCACTTCGAGCAATCGCACGCGCTCGTTTTCGAATAGCAGTTTATGGTATTTCGGCGCGGCGATCACCGCGTCCAGCGAATCCGGCCAAGCCCAGTCCTGCGAATCTTTGCTCACGCGGTCTCTCCAGACTGTGTCTTCGCAATTATCCGCCCGCGCCATTCTACATCGGGATGCCGGGAACGAAACCATCGCGCGCAACGAATAGGAAAGGAGGGCTTTCAGCGGCCGCGACGGACCGAAGATTTTGCGACACGAATCAACTTGCGGAGCGCTCTGTTGACCGACTGGTCGTCCGGGAAATGCGCAGCGACCTCAGGCGAGAGGAGCACGAGGTTTGTGCGGTTCTTATAGCGCGCGACATACTTGCCGCGCACACCGCCCTCCAGCTTGGATAGGTCGTACTCCCGGCGCAGATCGTCGGGTGGTCGTCGCTTTTCAGTCTTCTTCTTCATAATGCTTTCGCTCGCGCGCTGTCGCTTTCCTTGCGCTAATGATTCGGATGCTCTGGTCACGATCGGCGTGAGCGACGAGCAAGAGCCGACGCAAATCTGATAGCCCCACCGTGATAAACCGGCGCTCGGAAACCGAGTGGTCCGGGTCATAGTACGTCATGGCTAAAGGGTCGCCGAAAACCGTCGCAGCCTCGTGAAATGAGATGCCATGTTTCCGGCGGTTTTGCGTCGCTTTGCCCGGATCCCATTCAAAATTCACGCCGTCGTCATTATCCCGCCGTTCAAGATTGAACAGCGAATCTTTTTGTTCATACAGTCATTGGGGCTAACCGGTGATTTGCGCGTTAAGACAGGAATCTTTTCAGCTGAGCCCGCGCTGAACCGCAGCTATCTGCACTGCGATCCAGCGCGGATATTCAATCGTTCGCTACGAAATCGGGGTGCACACCGACTTCACTTCGGTGTACAGCTCGAGCATTTCCTTCCCCATCTCGCGGCCCCAACCGGACTGCTTGTATCCGCCGAACGGCATCGCCGAATCGAGGACGCCGTAGCAGTTGATCCACACCGTGCCCGCGCGGAGCGCCGCCGCGGTGCGATGCGCC
>JBAPOM010000247.1:0-13806 GCA_049279635.1 Candidatus Acidiferrales bacterium | reverse complement strand
GATAGGCTGGCCGAACGAGACTCTCGATCCATTCCGGCGTGACGCTCAGCGAAGCCGGAGACAAAATTGCGCAGGCCTTCGCGCGCAGCAGGTCCGCCGCAACGAATAGCGTGCGCAGCGCCGTTTCCTTGCCGGGAATGCCGTGGTAGGGCGCGCTCACGCGGTGGAACGTCCGCAGCGGGTTCGAGGTGAGCATGATCTCGAAATCGCTGACGGAAGCGTTCTTGAATATTTCCGGCGTGCCGTCGGTGGAACCGCCATCCGGATTGATCAGGACGCAGCGGTCGCGATGAAAATATTTCGTGAGGCCGATCTGAACCGCGCGCACCACTCGTTCGATCGTGTCTTTATTATTGAAGGTGGGGATTCCGACGAGGACGTCTACCTCGCCGACAGCCGAGAGCTGCCGGATGAAGTCGTCCGAGAGTTGTGCGGTTTCAGCCAACTTTAGGTCCCCTAAAGGCGTTGTTTCGCGGCGTCGCTCGCGCAAGTCACAATTAAAGCTGCCGCAAGCGAAACCAATAAAATTGATACGGCCCAAGCGTCAACAGGTAGGGCAGATCTCCGACGCGCGGAAAGGGATTGCCGCCGAACATTTCGATGGGCACGGTTCCCTTCCAGCGGCGTAGTTCGAGTTCGGCGGCCTGCGCCTGACTCGATAGATTGCTCACCACCAGAATCTTCGCGCCTTCGAACTCGCGCACGAAGGCCAGCACGCGATGATTGAGCGGTTGAAGCATGTCCATCGTGCCACGGCTGAAGACGCGCGTGGACTTGCGGACGCGGATCAGCTGCTTCATCCAGGAGAGCAGCGAATGCTCCGAGCGCCGCTGCGATTCCACGTTCACGATCTGGTAGCCATACACGGGATTCGAGATGAGCGCCGAATAGAGGCGCTCGGGATCGGCGTCGGAGAAACCCGCGTTCCATCCACCGTTCCATTGCATCGGGGTGCGCACGCCGTTGCGATCGCCGAGATAGATGTTGTCGCCCATGCCGATTTCGTCGCCATAGTAGATGATCGGCGTGCCGGGCAGAGACATCAAGAGGCCGTTGAGAAGTTCGATGCGGCGGCGATCGTTTTCCATCAGCGGAGCGAGGCGGCGGCGTATGCCGATATTCAGCTTGGCGCGCGCGTCCTTGGCAAACTCGTCGTACATGTAATCGCGCTCGTCCATCGTGACCATCTCGAGCGTGAGCTCGTCGTGGTTCCTCAGGAAAGTGCCCCACTGGCACGCGGCGGGAATTGCGGGCGTGCGTTGCAGAACATCCACCAGCGGCTTGCGGTCTTCCAGCTTGATGGCCATGAACATGCGCGGCATCAACGGAAAATGAAAGGCCATGTGGCATTCGTCGTCATTCCCGAAGTAGGCGCGAACATCCTGGGGCCACTGATTGGCCTCCGCGAGAAACATTTTGTCCGAGAAATTCTCGTCCAGGCGGTGACGCAGAAACTTCAGCACGGCGTGAGTCTCCGGCAAATTTTCGCAGGACGTCTTGTCGCGCTCGACGAGGTAAGGGACGGCATCAAGGCGCAGACCATCGACGCCCATGTCGAGCCAGAACTTCATGACGTTCCACATTTCTTCGCGCACGGCGGGATTGTCGTAATTGAGGTCGGGCTGATGACTGAAGAAGCGGTGCCAATAATAGGACTTGGACGACATGTCCCACGCCCAATTGGATTGCTCGGTATCGGTGAAGATGATTCGGGCGTCCTTGTAGCGATCGGGCGTTTCGCTCCAGACGTACCAATCGCGCTTTGGATTGTCTCGCGAGCTGCGCGCCTGCTGAAACCACGGGTGCTGATCGGACGTGTGATTCAAAACGAGCTCGGTGATCACGCGGATGTCGCGGCGATGCGCTTCTTCGAGGAACGCCTTGAAATCATCGAGTGTGCCGTATGCGGGATGAATGCCCGTGTAATCGGAGATGTCGTAGCCGTCGTCGCGCCACGGTGAAGGATAGAACGGCAGCAGCCATACGGCGCTGACTCCGAGATCCTTCAGATAATCGAGCTTGTTGGTGAGCCCCTTGAATTCGCCGGCGCCGTCGCCGTCGCTATCGTAGAAGGCGCGCACGTGCAGCTCGTAAATGACGGCGTCCTTATACCAGAGGGGACTGCTCTGCATTTCTCGATCCTAGATTCTGTCCGCACCGAACCCGCGGCTCGGGTCCCTATTCGAAATAATCGAAATCCTGCTCGGAGCGAACGTGCCGGCGAATGCGGAAAATATGCGCCGGCGCCGCGGCCGGATCGAGCTCCACGTAATTGCGCGAGCCCTGCCAGATGTAGCGCGCGTCGCTGAGCAGATCGTGCATCTGGTAGGGCTGATGTTCCGACAAACCGAGAGTTTCGAGCGGGAGCGTAACCCAGCCGTTGTGCTTTTGGTACGGATTCAGATTCACGACAACGACAACCAGCGACGAGCGATCCTCGGTCGATTTCGAATAGGCGATAAAATTGTCGTTGTCGATGGAATGAAATCTCAGCCCTGCGTCGCTCTGCAGGCACGGGTTTTCGCGGCGGGCCCGGTTGATCCGGGCGATCCAGTCCTTCAGGCTGTCGGGACGCGCGATGTCCCAATTCCGAATCTGATATTTTTCCGAATCCAGGTACTCTTCGCTTCCCTGGTAGATCGGCCGGTTCTCGCACAGCTCGAAGGCAGGACCATACATTCCGTAGCTGGCGCCGAGCGTGCCGGCCAGAACTGCGCGAGCCATGAACGCGGGGCGTCCGCCCAATTGCAAATTTTCCGTAAGTATGTCGGGCGTGTTGGGCCAGAGATTCGGACGAAAAAACTCGTTGACCTCGGTTTGCGTCAGCTCGGTGAAGTATTCAGTCAATTCCCAGGGCGTGTTGCGCCACGCAAAATAGGTGTAGGACTGTGAGAATCCGCGCTTCGCGAGCTCGTACATCACCTTGGGCCGCGTGAACGCCTCCGCCAGGAATAAAACATCCGGATAGTCGCGCTTGATTTCCGCGATCAGCCACTCCCAGAAGGGAAAAGGTTTGGTGTGCGGATTATCGACGCGGAATATGCGGACGCCGTGGCCGATCCAGAAGAGGACGATGTCTTTCAGCTCGGCCCAAAGTTCGCGCCACCGTTCCGTATCGAAATTGAGCGGAACGATGTCTTCATATTTCTTTGGCGGATTCTCGGCGTATTGGACCGTGCCGTCGGGGCGAATGTGAAACCACTCGGGATGCTCGCGAACGTAAGGATGATCGGGCGCGCACTGGAAGGCGATGTCGAGCGCGACTTCCATTCCCTGCTGGCGCGTCGCATGCACGAGCGCGCGAAAATCCTCGATCGTGCCAAGCTCGCGAAGGATCGACTTGTGGCCGCCGTCGCGCGAGCCAATCGCCCACGGGCTGCCGGGGTCGTCGGGTGCCGCGACCGTGCCGTTGTTTTTTCCCTTGCGATGGACGCAGCCGATCGGGTGAATGGGCGGGAGGTACAGGACGTCAAATCCCATTTCGGCAACGTAGGGCAGGCGCGCGACGCAGTCTCGAAACGTACCGTGCCGGCCGGGTTTCGGAGAACAAGAGCGCGGAAACATTTCGTACCAGCTGCTGAAGCGCGCTTTTTCGCGATCGACCACGACGCGAAGAGGCTTGTCATAGGTGCTGCCAAGGCGCCTGTCGGGATATCGATCCATCAGCTGCGCCACCCGCTCATCGAGTGCCTGCTCGGCGGCATAACCAAGATCGCGATCGGCATTGGCGCGCACTGAATCAGCATGCGTGCGGAGTTCCTTGCTTTCTGCGCCTAAGGCGCGCTCGGCGGCCCACGCGATCAGATCCGCGCCAATCAGTAAATCGACCGAAGCATGTTCCCCAGCTTCAACACGCTTGATCATGTCGCGGCGCCATGTCCTGAAAGGGTCGATCCAGGCCTGAACGGAATAGACGTGCTCGCCGATCGACGAAACGCGAAAGCTGGCTTCCCATCGATCGTTCTCGAGCGCCGTCATCGGAACTTCGTTCCATAGGGTTTGCCTGTCGGTGCGATGGAGTAGGACAGCCGCGAGAACTTCGTGGCCGTCCGCGAAGATGTTGGCGCTGACTTTGACTTCGTCGCCGATGATGCGCTTGATGGGGTAGCGGCCGTCGTTCAGCTGCGGGGAGACATTGGTAATCGTGACACGCTCCGGGTGGCCACCATCCGGCACGTCAATTCGCGAATGCTTCTGGCCATTCATCGCGTCGTTTTCCTCCCTGATTGGACGCGTTCCAAGTCCGAAGCGGAGCGAGCGAGGCGCAAAATACTCGCCGCTTTTATCTTAGCGTATTCGGGTGAACGTCAAGAAACGGCTTTCAGTGCACTTTCACGAAGTGAACCACGAGCCCTGCAATTGCGCCGAATAGAACGAGCCACGCCGAATTAAGCCGACAGCGCAAAAGCGCAATGAGGGATGCGAGGGCGAGGAGCGCCGTCACGAGATCGACGATAGACGCGCGCCCCAATTGCCACGTGACCATCGCCATTAGCGCCACAGAGGCCACGATTACGCCGTCGAGAAATGCTCCCGCAAGTTTCGACTTGCGGATGTGCGGCAGCAAAGGTCCGCTCGCTCCGGCAAGCAGGAACGCGGGGAGGAAAATGCCGATCGTCGCGACCGCCGCTCCCTTCGCGCCACCAAGTAGATAGCCGATGAAGGTAGCTGTCGTGAAAACAGGACCCGGCGTGACCTGGCCGATCGCAACGGCGTCGATCAGCTGAGAATCCGTCAGCCAGCCGCGGTGGACCACCAGGTCGGCCCGCAGGAAAACGAGGAGTACGTACCCGCTGCCGAACACGACCGCGCCGATTTTGAGAAACACGAGAAAGAGCGATCCAAGGCTGAAAGGAGCTGCCAGAGCGCCGGATCCAAGAACGCTACCGGCGAGCGCATTTGATGGCGTCACCGCCGGACGCAGGGCAGCGAACGATGCGGCGGAAACACCGTCCCGGTTGCGACCGAGCAAATCTGGGGACGCCACCAGCAATCCAGCAATCACGAGCAACAACAACGGGTGAAGGCCCAACGCGGCCAGAACGACCGAGACAAGCGCAACCGCCGCAAGGAACTTGCTCTTGATGGCCGTCCGTCCAAGCGCCCACAACGCCTGGAGTATCACCGCGATGACGATGGGTTTTACTCCGTAGAGAAGCGACGAGATCGCAGGCAGTCGGGCGAAGTGCACGTAGACCCAAGCAAGCGCTGCCACCATGCACGCTGCCGGAAGGATAAAACAGGCGCCCGCAACAAAAAGCCCTGGCAAGCCCGCGCGGAGGTAACCGATGTGAATGGCGAGTTCGCTCGAACTCGGGCCGGGGATCAGATTGCTCGCGCCGAGTAGGTCGAGAAACTTCTCGCGCGAAAGCCAGTGGCGACGGCGGACAAGCTCATCTTCCATGATCGCGATGTGCGCCGCCGGACCGCCGAACGCGGTTACACCCAGGCGCAAAAAGAAGGCAGCAAGTTCAGCGAGAGAGCCACGGCCGGGTGAGATCAACGCGGAGGAAGTCTCGTGTGCGTCTTTTGCGGACATTGGCTTGAGCGGGTTGCAATAGTCTGCCGCGAAACCATCCGCGGGTAAAACCCGCGGGGCTGCATAATGCGGTCGATCGGACGCCTTTCGCGATCAGCGAAGCAAGTGCGGCTAGCTGGATTTCTTCTTGGGCACCTTCGCGCCTCGCTTGCGCGCTTCCGAGAGGCCGATGGCGATTGCCTGCTTGCGGGTCGTCACCTTGCCGCCTTTTCCGCCCTTTCCGGACTTCAGTTTCCCGCTCTTCTCGAGACGTAGCGCTCTTTCGACGCTCTTGCCCGCTGCTTTGCCATACTTTGCCATGATCGCTCCTCCTGAAATCCTTCCACTCTGAGAATTAGATTACTTCCCGCCCCCACAAGCAACCGCGGGGAACACTTTAGATCACAGCGATCTGGCTATTGAGGCGTACCGCGACCTGCTGTAGGATGCCCCCGGTTCTTGTGCGGGTGCTTATTTCGGCCATTGGGCTCAGGGGAACATCGTATGGCTCGGATCTGGACTCTCGCGGTATGCCTATGCTTCGCGGGGATCGTCGTGCCCGCGTTTGGGCAGACCTTGGACAATAAGCCGGTCGAGTACAGGCAAGTCGAGAACTACAAACCCGTCACAAACGAAATGCTGCTGCATCCCAGTCCGGACGACTGGTTGATGTATAGCCGCACGTACGACGCGTGGCGCTACAGCCCGCTTTCGCAGATCGACACGAAAAACGTGAGCCAGCTTCGCATGGCATGGGTGCGCAGCCTTCCGGATGGCGTCACCGAGACGATTCCAATTGTGCATGGCGGCGTAATGTACGTGATCGCGCCGGGAGGTATGGTGGACGCGCTCGATGCCACGACCGGCGACCTCATCTGGGAGTACAAGCGCGAATACAAAAATCCGCAGATCGGCTCCACGGAAAGATCCAAGTGTCTCGCGATCTACGAAGACATGGTTTATTTCACGGCGCCCGACGGCTACGTCGTCGCGCTCGACGCGCGCACCGGAAAAGTCCGCTGGGAGACCTTCAAGACGGAAACGGCAAATACGTCCGGCCCGCTCGTGATCGGCGGCAACGTCGTATCGGGCGGCACCTGCGGCCACGGTCGCGATACTTGCTTCATCGAGGCGGACAACGCCGAAACCGGCGAAAAAGTTTGGCGCTTTTACAACGTCGCCGGTCCCGACGATCCCGGATACTCGTCGTGGGGAGGCGGCGACAACTCGCAGGATACGGCGTCCACATGGGGATTGCCCGGGACCTTCGATCCCGTGCGCAACGTGATCTACTGGGGCGTGGCGAATCCCATGCCCGATCAGCGCATTTTGCGCCACGGCGGCAATCCGGATGGCACCGCGCGGACTTCGCCTGCAGACCTCTATAGCAATTGCACGCTGGCGCTCGATCCGAAGACGGGAAAGCTGATCTGGTATTTCCAGCATCTGCCGGGCGACGACTGGGACACGGATCACACTCACGAACGTACGCTGGTGAACGAGCCCTTCGATCCCGATCCGAAAGCCGTGAAGTGGATCAATCCCGATGTTCCGCGCGGATCGAAACACGATATGGCGGTAATGGTCTCGGAGGGCGGCTCGGTTTTCGCTCTGGATCGCAACAACGGCAAGTTTCTCTGGGCTATGCCGTTTCCTTACGACGACCCGAATTTCAACCTCGCGAGCGTCGATGTGAAGACGGGGCAAACCACGCTGAATTGGGACATCGTCACCAAGAAACCGGGCGAGCACCACATCATTTGCTTCTGGAACACGCGCAGCTATTGGCCCACCTCGTATGACCCGCTCACGAACTCTCTCTACGTGCCGTACGTCGATAACTGCCGCGACCTCACCACCGCCGCTCCCGGCATACGCGGCTCGTGGAAGGTGATTCCGCGGCCCGGCTCCGATCCCAACAAGCTGGCCGGCCTGGCGAAGATCAATCTTTCGACGGGCGACATGGTGCGTTTCGACGAGGGCCGCGCTCCGAGCACTGCTTCCGTGGTCACCACGGCGGGCGGGCTCGCATTTCACGGCGACATGAGCCGGCGATTCAGCGCCTTCGACGCGCGGACTGGCAAGAAGCTTTGGGAATCGATCCTCGGCGGCAATGTCTCGGTGAGCACGATCACGTATGCGGTCAACGGGAAGGAATACGTCTGCGTGATGACGGGCTATAACCTCAAAGTCCCTGAGCTGGCCAACGAGATACCCGACATGCATACGCCGACGACCGGAAGCAACGCGATCTACGTGTTCGCGTTGCCATAGACAGGGTTTCGGATTTGTAACCGAATTCGATGTGCGGCAGTCTAAATGTGCATCGGGTGTAGTAAAGTATCGCAGGAATCGGTAGCCATCTGAGGCAAGACCGTGGGGGAAAAAAGATGAAGATCAATCGAAGGAAGCTCCTGTCGTTGATTGGCATTTCTCCGGCGATTTTGGCCGGCTCTCCGACCCTTGCCGAGCCAGCCCCTAAGAAAGCCCGTTCGACGGCGGAGCCGGCGAAACTCGAGGCCTTCAATCCCAAGGGCGTGCCGCCCGGGGTTCAGCTAATCCCGATGGCCCCGCGCCTGGACACGCTTGACGGCAAAACCATTTTCCTCGTGTCCGATGGGTTCGCGGGCGCGGACCGTTTCCTGGCGCAGATCGCCATCTGGTTCCAGAAAAACATGCCCAGTGTGAAGACGGTGTACCGTCTGAAAGCCGGATCGTATTTCGATGACGACCCCAAGCTCACGGCGGAAATCAAGGCCAGCGGCAACGCCATGATCATGGCGTACGGGCATTGAAGCACCTGCACCCCAGCGACCGTCGGTCACTGCATACAAGTCGAAAAGATGGGTTTCCCGACCGCTCCTCTCGTCACAATCGCCTTCAAGGATCTTGCGAAGTCGAATGCGGCCGGCCATGGCATGCCTCTCGAGCGCATTTGCTTCCTGCCTCACCCGATGACGAACAAAACCGACGAGGAGATGTACAAAGTCCTCGAAGGCAATGATCCCGTCACAGGCAAGCCGCTGATGCCGGAAATCATTGCCGCCCTGACGGTTCCTCTGACTGCGGACGAGAAGAAGACCGGCACCGTCACTCCCGACGTCGGCCCGCCCATGTACTCGGGCACACAGGATGAGCTGCAGCGCCTGTACTGCGACAACAACTACACCGATTTCATGCCCATCATCCTCCCCACGGAGGAAAAAGTGGAGGCGATGCTGAAGGGCACCAGCCACAAGCCGGACGAGGTGATCGGCACGTTGAGCGCCGCCCGGGGCGCACAAGCCTCGTGGACGTTCACGGTCAGGCACGTGGCCATCAATGCCGTCATGGCCGGCGCGAGTCCCGAACACCTGCCCGCCATCCTGGCGATCGCATCGACCGGACAGCCGTCGCTTTTCAGCTCGACGTCGTCCTTCACCCGGATGGTGATGCTGAACGGTCCCATTTCCGACCAAATCAAGATGAACTACGGCATTGGCGCGATGGGCCCCTTCGCCGAACCCAATGCTGTGATCGGCCGCGCGTGGACGATCCTTTCGAAGAACCTCGGCGGCTGTGGCGTGCCCGGACTCACCTACCTGGGCACCCTGGGATCGAACTTCAACTACAACAACTTGTGCATCGCGGAAACGGAAAACAAGCTGCCGGATGGCTGGAAGCCGTTCCACGTGCAAAAGGGTTTCAAGCCCGAGGAAAGCATCGTGAGCATCTTCAGCGGCTGGAGTCTGAACAACGTCGCGTGGTTCCCCAACATGCCCTACCACGAACTGATCAACAACTGGCTGACGCATTTCTTCTCGTTCGGCACTAGCGCCGCCACGTTGTTGCTCGATCCGACCGTCGCCCGCGAGGCGAAGGAAAAGGGATTCAACTCGAAGGAAGAGTTAAGCGACTACTGGTCGAAGAACTCGAAGACACCAGCTTGGCTCTATTGGGACACGCACAAAAACGAGCTGAAGCAGGCGCAGGCGGGTGTCGAGCCCTACGCCTCGTATCTGAAGATGGGCGACGCCGATCTTCCGTTCCAGCGCTTCTACCGCCGGGGCCGTCCTGGCGGGGCGCCCGATCCCAACCCCAAGTCCTCCATCGAAGTAATCGTGCTGGGCGGGGAAACAAACACGTACTGGGCGGGCGGCGACTTCAGCTACGTCACCAGCGCGTCGGTAGACAAGTGGCGATAGCCGATCCCGGCCGCACGAGGACGTGACGCGCACGTGCGTGAATCTGTGCGGGATCGTCAGCGGCCGGGAATGCAACTTGTGGCACCCACTCAGCCTCTGGAAGGGATCTCGCCCTCTCGACATCCTGCGGCTTGGGCGCGAAGCGCGTTTCCTTCCTGCCGCTACGCCATTCTATTCCGCGTCTGTCGCGATGTCCGGCAGGTGGGAGCGTAAGGCTTTAGCCTCGCGAAAAGGCTCGTGCTAGGATGCGCGTAGCTGGCTGAAGCCTGAACGCAACCCATAAAGGAAACTCAGAAATGAAGAAATCGGCAGCTCTGTTGGGATTCTCGATTCTGGCGGTTGTGCTGTCGGGCGTTTTGGTTCGCGTGCGTGCTCAAACTCCGGCGGCGAGCGACAAGGCCGACATCGAAGCGCTCATAACGAATTACAGCGACTCTTTCAACTCCCGGAGTGTCGATGGGATCATGTCCTGCTACGCTCGCGGGAAGGGCCTGTTCGTTTTTGATGCCATCCCTCCGCGCGAATATCCTAGCTGGGACGCCTATAAGCGAGATTGGGAAGGGCTTCTTTCCGCTTTCCCGGGTCCCGCGAAAACCACAGTGTCGGATATAGACATTACGGTCGTCGGCCCGGTAGCCTACGGTCACGACATCCAATCAACCACATTCACGCGCAAAGACGGCTCCTCGCTGAACGCAGTGGTGCGCGTCACCGACGTATTCCGCAAAATCAAGGGGAAATGGCTGATCGTCCAGGAACACGTATCGTTTCCGGTCGACCTCGAAACGGGCAAGGCCGATCTTCTCTCGACGCCCTAACGGCACCGTTGCATTCTGCCCTAACCGCATAACGGAATCGTTCGCGCGGGTGCGCGAGCCTGACGCGAAGTGAGGTCCAGCGCAGGATGTCCCATAGCAGGAAACGGCCCTCGCAAGTGTCGTATAGCGAGCAGCATACTGGCAGCGAAAACCTGAGTGGAGGCAAGCAAAGTTCATGCGGCTTCGCCATCCGCGAGCCAAGCGCTATTTTCCAGACGGATCAATCGCGACGTAATCGAATGGCGCTGGCTCATCTCCGTCGGGCGTGCCCTCGATGCGAATCTCATCCCCCGGGCGCAGAGCGATGCCGCTGATTTGACGCCGCGTCGAAGTATCACCTCCGATCTCCGCGCTGGGAAGGTCATCATCAGCCACCCATGCATCCACTAACTGAGCTCCAACGAAAACGCGGAATTTCGAGTTCCCATTGCTCTGGTCGAAGTACTGAACGTCCATTTCGTACCACCCTGGGGACCCGTTGAATTGGAAGCTCGCGGTACATACTTGCCCTAGGGTGGGGCATTCGACCGCTTTTCCTCCCGACGCTGATTCGGCCGGCTCCACGTCGACGGGTACATATCCCTGCAGTTGCATCGATTCTGCTTCCGTGCGATCCGGATAGTGGCCCACGCGCCCGCCAGCGTCGGGTATTCCCGAGGTGCGGTAGAACCAATTGCAGACGGCGTCGCGCCAAACGGTGGCGTGCCCCACCTGATATTTGAGCCGCCCCAGAACGAACTCATAGCGGGCCTCGTCGATCAACCCTCGAAGCGATTTCCATTCGCGGACATACTCCCTCACGCGTTCGACGCCTTCGTAATGCGAGTCGTAAATGTATTGGATCACCGTTTCGCCGGAATGCAGGACGTATGTATACGGCACGTGATAGAAAAAGAGCAGCAGATTATCGGGCATGGCCTGCAGCGTTTCATATGGCTTCTGGATCTCCGGCGAATATTGCCCCACGTAGCCGGTGCCGGTCGCGGTGGTGCGGTCCATTCCGACGCCTTCGTGGTCGGCGCGGTGCCATTGGCCCCAGCCATTTTTTTCGGAAGAAGCGACCCCTGGCCCGTAGTGACTGCCGAGAATGTTCGTGAGGGTGCCCGCTCCGAGCGGGCCGGTGTAATCCTCATATGTGCACCATGACGACAACTGCATCGAGTCAATGGTGCGCACAACGGCCGGATTGTTTCCGAAGGCGAGCCGGGTCCACTCATCCACGATCGCGGCTGCGCTAAGGTTCGGATTCCAGGCGAGCCGAGCAAATCCGTAGAGATTCGCCATCGCCATTGGATTTCCGAGCCAATTGGCATCGAGGCCCACATTGGTAACTCCGGCGAAGCCACCAAGGGGACGGTGAAAAGACCGGCCGGCCACGATGTCCTTGACGCGGGTGATGCGTCCGTCCACGTGCATGTCGAAATCGAGCACTTCCTTCCACATCGGAGGCAGAAACACGAGATGGCGCTGCTGGCCGAGATATTCCTGGGTGACTTGCAGCTCGATGGCTTGATTGGTCTTCTCGATCCCGCCGAAAAGCGGCGACGCGGGTTCGCGCACTTGAAAATCGATCGGGCCGTTCTTGATCTGGACGATTACGTTATCGTCGAACTTTCCATCGAGCGGGTGAAAGATGTCGTAGGCCTCTTTCGCGCGATCGTTTTTCGGATTGCGCCAGTCGAGGTGCGAGTTGTAAACGAACGCGCGGTAGAACACGATGCCACCGTGCGGCTTCAGTGCTCGCGCGAGCATGTCGGCCGCATCAGTCGGCGTCCGCCCGTAACTCGACGGGCCCAAACGCCCTTCTGAATCCGCTTTCACCAGGAATCCACCGAAGTCGGGTATCTGGCGATAGATCTCGTCGGCCTTGTCCTTCCACCACTGGGCGACGCGCGGATCGAGAGGATCAAACGTGTCGAGCTCGCCCAGCGCTTTCGGCGTGGCGAAGTCGACCGAAATGGCCAGCTTGACACCCCATGGACGAAATGCATCCGCTATGCGAGCCAATTGAGGAATGAAATCGGCGGCGAGCATCGTGGGATTCGCGTTCACGTTGTTGACCACGCATCCGTTGATGCCCACCGACGCCAGCAGGCGAGCGTAATCGCTGACGCGGGTCATGTCGGCGCGAACGCCGCCATTGTCGAAAAATATCGACCGTCCTCCGTATCCGCGCTCGATGCGGCCATCCAGGTTATCCCACTCATTCACCCAGCGCACGGGCGCGGACGGCTCTTGCGTTTCACTCAAGCGGCTCAGATCCTCTCCCAGGGCAATCCTGCGAAGCAGATCGAACGTGCCGTAGAGGGTTCCTCGATCGGTTGATCCCGCGATGACGATGCAATCGTATCCATGCACGCGGCCCGTGGCCAACCAGTAGCCGTCGGGCGAAAGCGAGTGCGGTGCGCGCAAATCTGGGGCGATGGAGCGCAGGTTTTCGAGTGTTCCCAAAACAATTGCCTCCCCCGAAGGTGTGCCTTTCTCGGCGCGAAGCGTTCGTCCCAACATTCCCCGCACTCCGCGAATCAGCTCGGCCTGCGAGGTTTGCAACAGCGCCGAATCGCCGAGCAGGACGACGCTGGCCGGGAGCGCGTCGTACTTCGCGTGTTCGGCATTTGTAAGTTGGGCGTAACGCAGCCACGCGTCATATCCGTTATCGGCGCGCAAACTTGCTGCGGGCCAGATTGCTGCCAGGAGCCCAACCAAAATTACAGCTCCCAGATAGATGTGCTTTCTTGTCACGACATCCCCACACAGAGGCATATCCCGAATGTGGACGCGCACAACAAGATCACAATCAGCGCGCTTCGTGTGCCCGAGCTCATCGGAGTCCAGTGAGAATGTCGATCGTGAGCTGGTCCAGCCGTTCGTAGGGGAGGCGCCTTTTCAGGATCTGTTCACGATCGAACGCGCGGGCCAATAGCGACGCGGCGCCCTTCTTGGAAAAGCGCCCAATCTTCCCCACTCCGTTCGTGTCGGCCGAAATCTCATCGAGGATCGACTGAATCTCCGCGTCTTCATTCCAGCGCCTGGCTTTCTCTTTCAGGATCAGATACGTCCGCATGCATCCCGCTGCGAAATCCTTCACGCCCTCATAGTCCTCGGTGCGATACGCGTGCGCGTCGAAATGCCGCGGATTTTCGTATTTCACATCTTCGAGAAATTTCACGAGCCAGAACGCCGATTTGAGATTGGCCGAACCGAACCGCAAATCCTGATCGTAACGTCCGGGCATCTGATCGTTGAGATCGATGTGAAACAGCTTTCCCGCCTCCCAGGCTTGCGC
>JBAPOM010000246.1:0-8367 GCA_049279635.1 Candidatus Acidiferrales bacterium | reverse complement strand
GCGACCGAGCTCTTGGTGCGGCAGGTCAGAACAGCTCTCGTTCATTCACAGGGGCTGCGCTGCAGGAAAATTCCGGCCGCGGGAGGGAAGTGTTTTTTTCCTCGACTTCCTTTATAGAACTAATCGGACATCCGTCTTCATCATTCTTTCGATCGCCCTCGTGATCGTGGTGGCAGGTTTTGCTGTCTCGGGCACTTTGCTCGTTCGCTACGCTGCAAAATTCACCGAGATCGACCGCACCCAGGAGTCGCTGTCGTGGGATGGTGCCCCGGGCGAAGTCCTACACACAACCTACAAAAACCCGGCGTACGGTGTAACGCTGACGCTTCCGGGAGCTTGGAAGCCTGCGCGGGGCCCTGACCGATTTCTTTGTCATCTGACCGCATCCGACGGCTTTAACGCCGTTCTGGCAGCGGATTTCCCGATCCTCACTCCTTCCGTGCATGGCGACGCGGCGCTTGTCGCGAATCGCTATGAAAAGAATGAAGGATGGGTGCTCGACAGCGAGCAGTCGACCACTATCAGCGGAATGCCGGCGCACATCCTGCGGCTGACCACGCCCCGCGGCGTCGACTTGTTGATGATGAAAAAATGGCCGGTCGTGTACGAAGTGTCGGTGTCTGGCCCGTCCGTCGATTCGGAACGTTGGAAGACCATTCGTGCTGCTTTGCCGCAGTCCGTCCAGATTAGATAAGCGAGCTGGACAATTAACTCACCGCAAACTAACTCTTACGAATCGCCCGGGATGTCGCCCGCCGCGAAACTCGCAATCACGCTTACGATTGATGCATGACATACGAAGCCGTTAGACCTGAACGTCGGCGCCGCGCGCGGAGAAGTTCCTCCGCTCGCGCCATTCCCGGCGAAGCTGCAGCTTCAGCGATTGACGGGAGCCTTTTGGCGTATATGCGGCGCACGAGCAAACGCCATCGATTCTCGAGATGGTTCGCCCTGGCCGTCCTCGGGGGCGCCATCGTGGCACTCGCCTTCGTCAATCTTCTAGCGCACTGATTACGGAAACTGGCGTCAGAGCTGCCATCGCCGCAGTCTTCCCACGCGCTGCCGCACATTTGGGCGCATCCCTGCTCGGGGCGACGCGCATCATATTATTGAGCGTCAGCGGGTTATCTCCCGCCCTCTTCATTTCATCGGCGTTGCTGGCTCTCGATCATGACCTTCATTGGTTGGCCACGCGCCGATCCAATAGATCCCTCAGATGCGGCAAAAGAGAGTAGAGTAGTTACGTCTCTTCTAGCATCCTTCCGCCGCGCCCTTCGGGTGACGGTTCCTTGCGAAATCAGATGATGTTCGATTTGGCGGGGAGCTACCATGCCGAAGAAGTCTATTCCGGTTGTCTCTGTCTCCGCGCAGCCAGTCTCCGACGGCGACGGAAACTTGATTGCCAACGAAATCTTGCTCAGCCTTTCGCCCGAACAGCGCGGCCAAATGCTCTCTAAATTGGAAATGGTGCGGCTGAAGCTTCATCAAGTGATTCACGAGCCGGGAGAAACGATCAAGTCCGGCTACTTCGTTAACTCAGGATTGATTTCGGTTCTGGTTGTTCAGCCCGATGGCAAGTCTGTGGAGGTTGGCCTGATCGGCAGGGAAGGCTTCGTCGGCTTGCCGTTGCTTGTAGGATATCGCAGCAGTCCCACCCGTACCGTCACGCAAGCCGACGCCACGGCATACCGCTGTGATGCGGAGGCGCTCCGGGAATTCGTGCGGCAGTTTCCAGAGCTGGGGCAGCAGATCCATCGCTTCGGCCAGAAACTCGCGATGCAGAGCACGCAAATCGCCGCCTGTAACCGCCTTCACGATGTGGAAGAGAGGCTCGCACGGTGGATCGCGATGAGCCAGGACCGGATTCTCTCGGATACTCTTCCTCTAACGCAGGAATTCCTGGGGCAAATGTTGGGGACGCGCCGCTCAAGCGTCACCGTCGCCGCAGGCATTTTGCAGAAGGCGGGATTGATTTCGTACACGCGAGGCAGCGTCACCATTTTAAACCGCCAAAAACTGGAAGACGCGGCGTGCGACTGCTATGGGATTGTGCAACGCCAGCTCAAGGAATGGGAAACAGAAGGGCGGTGAGCTTCCGGTCGAAACACAACAAATGTATGTCCTCTACCGCACACTCGCGATATACTCCCACCTAATCGCTTCGGCGAAAACAAGCGTCGCTGGACGGCCAGGCTTCGCTCGCGGTGAGAAATTCAAATGATGAGTTCCCCGTTCGATATTTTTCAGATGTTGCCCGTTGATCGCGTGCTCTGGAAGGGAACGGCCGGCAGCATCGAAGAGGCACAGGCACGCGTGCGGGAATTAGGCGCCAGCTCTCCGGGAAAATATTTGATCCTCCGCGTGCAAACCGGAACCGGACTTGTCGTCAACGCCGACGCATCGGATGTAACGGTGACGACCGAACGCGCCAAGGTCGGGGCATCCTAGAACCACGCGGCAGGAATGCTCGGACGATGGCCCGCCGCTAGATCTTCACGACAATTTTGCTAATCTGCTCGTTGGATTCCATCTAGCGGTGCGCTTCCACGATCTGTTTTGATCACTTCACGGGCGGAGAGAGTTCAGAAAATGCGTGGCATTGCCCAGCGCGCGCGCAGCATCTATAATCGCGCGACTCGAAACTCTCAGCAGCATCGAGAATCCTGTTTGCGACGCGGAGGTGCGCCGTGTACGACATGAAAAATCTTGCGAAGCTGAAAATCATAGAAGCCAATGCGCCGGAGGGTATGAAGGCGTTTTGGGCCTTCGACAAAGCGGCGATGGCCGCGGCGCGATCCCGGTGAAGTACAAAGAGCTGATGGCGCTCGCCGTCGCATTCACGCAGTGCCCCTATTGCGTTGCAATTCATTCGGACAAGGCTCGCGCGGCGGGAGCTTCCGATCAGGAAATTTCCGAGGCGGTGGTCATCGCGGCCGCACTTCGCGCTGGCGCAGCGATCACGCACGGTACGCACGGCATAAAATCGAGCGAATGAGACGACGCGCGCATGATGTCGGCAAGAGAGCTAACGCGCCCGAAAACATTGCAGCAACTGGTGCATCAATGATGCTCTCGTCGGGGCGATAAAAGGGCCCGAAATGGCAAAGAAAAGCCGGTTTTGGCGCGGTTTGGCGCGCTAGCTTGTGACGACATACTGAAATGCGTCGCGACGAGCGATCCACGGCGGTTTTGTTTCGTTCAGGGCTGAGTTTCGGCCCCGCATCTTCCCGCCAACGCTGCCCGGTGCTAGCATTCGCTGATGCCGCACCAGTTTACCGAGTATCCGCCTGAGCCCGAGCCGCAACCCGCGTCGAGCCGCGGTACTCGTCCGCCACGGAAGGGAATCGGCGTGGACCTTCTCGATGAGCCGGGCAGCTCACCTTCCGAGTTGGCCCCGACTCGCCTGCGCTTCCCATTGTGGCTGGCGCTTATGATTCTCGTTGATTCGTTCATCATCCTGCTCATCCTTTCCGGCCGCTTGTAGGCTCGATTCACTAAGGCACCTCGCACCGTTGTGCTGTCCGGCTATTGACGTTGGGGCGATTTCCACGGACCATAGAACTTCGCGAATGATGCTGCACTGAGGGTGGGATGCGACGCATTCTTTCGACGTATCGGTATGTTCACCAGCCGCTAAGCAGAGAGATGTTGCAGGGAATCGCGCAGGCCGGGATTCACGGCATCGAGATTTTCTGCGCGTCTCCGCATTTCACCTACCGTTCGCCGGAGGCGCTGCGCGAGCTGGCCGGCGCGCTCGAGGAAACCGGGCTCACGCTACATTCGCTGCATTCGCCGACCGAGCGCAATTCGTCGCCGGGGCGCGAAAGCGGCATTCCGATTTCGATTTCCGAGACGGAGCGCGTCCGGCGCGTCGATGCAGTCGATGAGGTAAAGTGGGCGATCGATGTCGCCGAGACGGTGCCGTTTCGCTATCTCGTCCAGCATCTTGGAACCGGCCGACAGGAAGCCGATCCGCGCAGGTACGATGCGGCGTTCAGTTCGCTCGAGCATCTTTCGCTTTTCGCGAAGCAGCGCGGCGTGTCAATCGCCGTCGAGAATACGCCCAGCGAGCTGGGCGCGCCTGCGTCGCTCGTGCAGTTCGTCAAGGAGACGCGGCTCGATCTCCGGTTCTGCTTTGATATCGGGCACGCGCATCTCGATGTGGGCGTGGCGGAAGGCTTCGAGCTGATGCGCTCGCGCGTCGCTACCACGCACATCCACGATAATCACGGACAGAAAGACGAGCATCTGCTGCCTTACGCCGGGACGATCGATTGGGATGCAGCGCTCACGGGCTTTGCGAGCGCGCCGGAGCCCCTGCCGCTTGTGCTCGAATTAAAGGACCAGCCTGGCGGCGCGCCGACGTTCGATCAGATTCGCGCCACCTTCGACAAGCTGGAAGAGCACCTCGTAAAGAAAGGCGTTCCATCACTCGAACCGTGGAACCGGCCCTCGGCGAAGCGATGACCCAGGAATCCAGCACACCAACTCCACAAAATCCGATCGTCACCGTCGAGCATGCGAGCGAATATGCCGGGCGGACGGTGACGATTCGCGGGTGGCTTTACAACTTGCGCGAGTCGGGGAAATTGCTGTTTCCGATTTTTCGCGACGGCACGGGGATCATCCAGGGCGTTGTGTCGCTCAAGGAGAATCCGGAGGCGTTTGGCGCGCTGAAGGGATTGACGCAGGAATCGAGCGTGATCGTGACTGGCGCGATCAAGGCCGAGCCGCGGGCGCCGGGCGGCTGCGAAATTCACATCGCCGCGGTCGAAATCGTCCAGCGGGTGCCGGAATCCGAGCCTTATCCGATTCAGCTGAAGGAACATGGCGTCGATTTCCTGCTCGACCGGCGGCATCTCTGGATTCGGACGCCGCGGCAAGTATCCATTCTTCGCATTCGCGCCGAAGCGATTCGTGCCGCGCGCAATTTCATGGATGATCAGGGCTACATCCTGACCGATGCGCCCATCTTTACACCCGCCGCCTGTGAAGGCACCACGACGCTTTTCGAGGTCAATTACATCGACGATCAGAAGGCGTATCTCACGCAATCGGGGCAGCTGTACGTCGAAGCGACGGCCGCGGCGCTGGGCAAGGTCTATACATTTGGTCCCACGTTTCGCGCGGAAAAATCGAAGACGCGCCGCCACCTCACCGAATTCTGGATGCTCGAGCCCGAAGCCGCTTACTCCCACCTTTCGGACATGATGGAACTCGGCGAAGGGCTCGTAAGCGCGATGGTGCAAGGTGTGGTGAAGAACCGGAGCAGGGAACTGGCCGCGCTTGGCCGCGATATCTTGAAGCTCGAAAAAGTGACGCCACCGTTTCCGCGGATCACGTATGACGAGGCCGTGCAGGTATTGCAGAAGGCCGGCAATCCGGCGAAGTGGGGCGACGATTTCGGCGGCGACGAAGAAACGATCCTCTCGAAGAATTTCGAGAAGCCGGTGATCATCCATCGCTATCCCTCGGCGATGAAAGCTTTCTATATGGAGGCCGATCCAGCGCGTCCTGATCTGGCCCTGAATTTCGACATGATCGCGCCCGAAGGCTATGGCGAAATCATCGGCGGCGGCGAGCGCCAGTCGAGCTACGAAACGCTGCTAAAGCGAATCCACGAACAGGGGATACCCGAAGAATCGCTGCAGTGGTACCTCGATTTGCGGCGGTACGGCAGCGTCCCGCATGCGGGATTTGGCCTGGGCCTCGAACGCACCGTCGCATGGATTTGCGGGACGGAGCACATCCGCGAAGTCATCCCCTTCCCACGCATGCTGTATCGCGTCTATCCTTAGTGGCCCCTTCGTAGTTCCGGGGAAGTGACTGCAGCGCTTCACATGGCCGAAAAAATTCGCATCATCGGCGTTCCGATGGACCTCGGCGCGAGCCGCCGCGGCGTTGATATGGGTCCGTCTGCGCTGCGCGTTGCCGGCTTGCATCAGCGGCTGAAGCAGCTTGGGCGGCAGATCGAGGATATTGGCAACATTGCGGTCCGGCAGCCGGAAGAGCAGCACTACGGCGAGAAAAACGCGAAGTATCTCGGCGAAATTGCGGACGCGTGCAAGGACCTCGGCGAGGTCGTGCGAAAAACACTCGACGAGGACATGATGCCGCTAGTGCTGGGCGGCGACCACTCGATCGCGGTCGGCACGGCGGCGGGCGCCGTCGCGCATTTCCACAAGGATTCGAAGCGCGTGGGCATGATCTGGCTCGACGCGCACGGCGACATGAACACGCCGGAAACGTCGCCTTCGGGGAACGTACACGGGATGCCGCTCGCGTCGATCATGGGATATGGGCCGCCGGAGCTCACTGGCCTCGCGCCGCTGAAGCCGATGATCGAGCCGCGCAACGTGGTCCTCGTCGGCATCCGCGATCTCGATGCGAAGGAACGGCGCCTCGTGAAGGAATCGGGCGTGCGGATTTTCACGATGCGCGATATCGACGAGCGCGGCATGCGCGAAGTGATGTCGGACGCGCTGCGCCTCGCGAGCGACGACACGGCCGGGATCGCCGTGAGCCTCGACATGGATTTCGTCGATCCTACGGACGCGCCGGGAGTCGGCACCCCGGTGCGCGGCGGCGTGACGTACCGCGAGGCGCATCTGGCGCTCGAGATGATCGCGGATACCAAGGCGCTGGTGTCGCTCGAGCTGGTCGAGATCAATCCGGTGATCGATGTGCACAATACGACGGCGACGCTGGGCGTGGAGCTGGTGCTTTCGGGCTTGGGGAAGAAGATTCTTTAATGCGAGATCACGCGTTGAGTGCAGTAAAGCGCACTGTTGCGGGCACGCTAGCGGTAGGCGCCTTCGCCTTGGCTGGGTGGCTGATATACGTGCTTGGATCTGACGCTTATTACAACTACTACCTCTTTCCAAGGCTGAAAGACTCCTACATCATGCCCACTCGGTGGCAAGACATAACCTTCCTTGTTCTCGCGTCGATCGTTATTGCGGCTGGGCTGTTAGCTGGATATCGGCTAATGAAATACGCATTTGGCATGACGGGCAGTACCCGGTTTGCGGGACGTTGGCACGGTGAGACGAGATGACCTCCTCAAAAAGATTGCGGGTGGGCGTGCTGTTTGGCGGGCGTTCGGGCGAACATGAAGTCTCGCTCGCGTCGGCTGCGTCGGTGATTCGCGCGCTCGATTCCGAGAAATATGAGGTCCTGCCGATCGGCATCACGAAGGACGGGCGCTGGCTCGTCGGGACGGGCGCGCAGAAGATGCTGCCCGACGTTTTGAAATCGGGCGAGCGCGTGTTTCTGCCGCCCGATCCGACGGCTGCCGCGTTGGTGCCGATGTCGCGGAATACGGGGCGGCCGAGCGTCACGCTCGATGTGGTTTTCCCGATCATGCACGGCACGTTTGGCGAAGACGGCACGGTGCAGGGCTTTCTCGAATTGGCGGGGCTGCCGTACGTGGGCGCGGGCGTGCTCGCGTCGTCGGTGGGCATGGATAAGGACGTGCAGAAGCGCCTCTTCGAGCAGGAGGGCTTGCCGGTTGTGCCGTACGTCGCGTTCCAGCGGTCCCAGTGGGAGCGCGAACCGGTCGCCGTGTTGAAGCGGGTGAAGAAAAAGCTGCGCTTCCCGGTGTTTGTGAAGCCGGCGACCCTCGGGTCGTCCGTCGGCATGACGCGCGTGAAGACCGCGAGCGAGCTGCCGGCCGCGCTGAATCTTGCGGCGGAATTCGCGATGAAGATTTTGGTGGAACGCGCGGTGAATGCGCGCGAGATCGAAGTCTCGGTGCTGGGGAACGACGACGTGCGTGCGTCGATTCCGGGCGAGATCGTGCCGCACCGCGAATTCTACGATTACACGGCGAAATATCTCGAGCAGGGAACGAATCTGATCATTCCCGCGAAGCTCGCCAAGAGCCAGGTGAAAACGTTTCAGGATTATGCGGTGCGGGCATTCCGCGCGATCGACGGCGCCGGGATGGCGCGCTGCGATTTCTTCCTCGAGAAGCGCACGTCGAAGATTTTCGTCAACGAGCTGAATACGATTCCCGGCTTCACGTCGATCAGTATGTATCCGAAATTGTGGGAAGCGTCGGGCCTGCCGTATCCGAAATTGATCGACAAGCTGATCGAGCTCGCCCTCGAACGCCACCGCGAAATGATACGCACGAAATATTCGATCGAGCTGCCGGCTGGATCAGGCGGCGCGCTCGAATCCTAGGCTCTGCACTCATGAATCTGGCGGGAGCTGCCGTATGAATGCGATAAAAGTGGCGCGACGATTTGCTCTAGGCGGGTTCCTGATTTCGATTCTTTTTTTCCTGTTCTGGAATCTGGACGACAGATTCAATTTTTTCCACCTTCCTACAACAGAAACCGTGCCCACCGGCAACTACAGTCA
>JBAPOM010000245.1:0-28663 GCA_049279635.1 Candidatus Acidiferrales bacterium | reverse complement strand
GCGACCGAGCTCTTGGTGCGGCAGGTCAGAACAGCTCTCGTTCATTCACAGGGGCTGCGCTGCAGGAAAATTCCGGCCGCGGGAGGGAAGTGTTTTTTTCCTCGACTTCCTTTATAGAACTAATCGGGAGTTGACGGTGCACGCCACCGCGCTGCAGTATCGCTGATATTATGAAGGCCTTTGTTCTCACCTTGTTCTCCCTGATGGCGCTGGCTTCGTTATTCGGCTGCAGACATTCTCCTGCCGAAGTTACGGATGCCGAATATCGGGTGCTCTCGGCGTACGCCGCTGGAAAATTCGTTGGCGAGGAGCGTATCCGCCAAATCGTAATCTTCAACGAAACTGTAAGCGGACCCGAGACACCCTGGGGCATGGATGACTTGAATAGCGTTCCTGGACTCAAGACAGTTCATGGTCAGGTTTATCGTGCCTTTCTGGACGCAAATCTTCATCCCAGCAGTTTTCACCGCTCCTTTACTCTGCCCTTCCCATATCAAATCGTTGCGTCGTCGGAAATGCATTCAATATTCGGAACGCCGGGCGACGTCTGGGGGCGCTTCTATGAAAAATATCCGAACTCCACGGGTCTTCTCAGACTGTCAAGAGTGGGCTTCAATTCTGATGGAAATCAGGCGGCTTTCTACGTCTCGAACTACTGTGGCGGGCTGTGCGGGGGCGGCTATTTCGTGATAATGGAAAAGGTCGATTCCAATTGGAAGGTCGTGCAGGAGGTCCAGGTCTGGGTCTCTTAAGAGCTTTGGGGTGAGTTGCAGCTAACCGATTCCTGTCCATCGTCTGAATTTGCTCAAGTCCTGATAAACGCACTAACCGGAAACGGACCCAGTAGTTTCGACCCCGTTCCCTTGCATTTCCGGAAATCGTGGCCTAGAATTTGCTCTTACCTTTAAGATTGGTTTGTATTTGCTTTCATAACGCGTCGACCCGCAGAAACCGGCGGTTTCCCCGCGCACAAGCCCAGGAGGCATGGTGTCCACACCGCTCGAAAAATGGGTGGAAGAGTCGGCAAGCTTAACGAAGCCCTCAAAGATCGTATGGTGCGATGGAACGGAGGCCGAAAACGAGCGCTTAACGGATGAAATGCTTCGCGACGGGACTTACAACGAGCTGAATCAGAAGACCTTCCCCCGCTGTTACCTGCACCGAAGCAATCCCAACGACGTCGCCCGCACCGAAAATCTCACTTTCATCTGCACGCAGCGCAAGGAAGATGCCGGCCCCACCAACAACTGGATGGCTCCGGCCGATGCCAAGGCCAAGGTGCGTCCGATCTTCGATGGTGCGATGAAGGGGCGCACGATGTACGTGGTGCCCTACATCATGGGCCCGGCGAAATCGCCTTACAGCAAGATCGGCGTGGAGATCACGGACAGCGCCTACGTGGTGGCCAACATGCGCATTATGTCGCGCATGGGCAAAGTGGCGCTCGATCGGCTCGGCTCGTCGGATGATTTCGTTCCCGGACTGCATTCGCTGGCCGATCTCAACCCCGATCGCCGCTTTATCATGCACTTCCCCGAAGAAAAGCTGATCTGGAGCGTCGGTTCGGGCTACGGCGGCAACGCGCTGCTCGGGAAGAAGTGTTTCGCCCTGCGCATCGCCAGCTGGATGGCCCGCGAACAGGGCTGGATGGCCGAACACATGCTGATCCTTGGCCTCGAGGATCCCTCGGGCAAGGTGACGTACATGGCGGCCGCATTTCCTTCGGCTTGCGGCAAAACCAATCTCGCCATGATGGTTTCCGCGCTGGAAAATCAGGGCTATCGCGTGTGGACCGTTGGCGACGACATCGCCTGGATGCATGTCGGCTCCGATGGCACGCTGCGCGCGATTAATCCCGAGGCGGGTTTCTTCGGCGTTGCCCCCGGCACGAATGCCAAGACCAACCCGAACGTGATGGCTGCGGCTCATCACGACACGATTTACACCAACGTCGCGATGACCAGCGATCGCGAACCCTGGTGGGAAGGCATCGACGGGACAAACGCGACGCCGGGCGGCATCGTCGACTGGAAGGGCAAGCCGTGGTCGCCCTCGAATGGGCCCGCCGCGCATCCCAACTCCCGCTACACGGTTCCCGCTTCCCAATCGCCCTCTCTCGATAAACATTGGGAAGATCCCGAGGGCGTGCCGATTTCGGCATTCATCTTCGGCGGGCGCCGCGCGCGCCTTGCGCCGCTGGTCTACGAATCGCGCGATTGGCAGCACGGGGTGTTCGTCGGTGCGACGATGGCATCGGAGACGACCGCTGCCGCCACCGGCAAAGTCGGCGTGACGCGGCGCGATCCGATGGCCATGCTTCCCTTCTGCGGCTACAACATGGCCGATTATTTCGGGCACTGGCTCGAGATGGGCCCGAAGCTGAAGAAACCGCCGAAGATTTTCCATGTGAACTGGTTTCGCCGCGACGCCGACAATAAATTCCTCTGGCCCGGCTACGGCGAAAACGTTCGCGTGCTGAAGTGGATGCTCGACCGCATCGGAGGACGCGCCGGCGCGACCGAAACGCCGATCGGCTGCGTGCCCACTCCGTCGTCGCTGACGCTCGATGGCCTTTCGATTTCGCGCGGCACGCTCGACGAGTTGCTCGCGGTAAATCCCAGCGATTGGACTGACGAAGAGCGCAGCGTCGATGAGTTCTTCGCGAAATTCGGCGACAGCCTCCCCGAGCCCGTCCGCAAGGAACAGAAGGCGCTCGCCGAGCGCCTCTTGGCCGTGAGTTCGCGATAGGGGTGGGCCGCAGCCATTTCCCGGCTTCGGTATTGCGTGTCGGCCAGGCCCCGCAGCCCTGAACCTAACCTGAACTAGAGGCCAGCTAGTTTCCCGCACTGCAATCTGTCAATCTCATTACGACGACGGATGTCGTCCGCCCTCTCGACGAGGGCCGAACGCTCTTTGAAAACTTGGCAGATCGACGAAGCATCAGGTAGTTCCATTGTTCCATTGCTTCTCTCCTCGCCGCGCTTTTCTAATCGACACTGCGGCGATTAGAAACGTCCGTAACTCGCTGTAAACAAACAACGCGCACCACTTCTAATCGACACAGTAAGGAATGGCTGCGGGGCGCATTTCGTGGGCTGAAATTTGGCGCTACGCTTCGGCTTTTCTGCACTAAGATGGCGGCATGAAAAATATTGCCGCCGTTCCCCTATTTCGTGGCTTCCTAATCGCGCTGGCGATCGCCATTCCGCTGGCGCTGATCGGCTCGACCGCTTCGTCCGAATCAACCAAGCTTGTGATCGCTCCCGACCTCGCGCAGCGGCTCGCGAAATTCAAGAAAGTGCACATGCCGTTCGATTCGTCCGGGCTGACGGAGCGCGAAAAACAGATGGTCGATAAGCTGCTCGACGCATCCGGGCTGCTCGACTGCATCTACTGGCGCCAGAGTGATCCTGACGGTCTCAAGCTCTACCTGTCGCTCACGCATACCACGAATCCGCAGTTCCAGATGCTGGCCGAGTATCTAAAAATCAACGGCGGACGCTTCGATCTGATCGACGACAACAAGCCCTTCGTCGGCACACAACCGATGCCGATGGGTCGCGGTTTCTTCCCGTGGGGCATGACGTCCGACGAGTTCAACGCTTACGTGGCGGCGCATCCGGACCAAAAGGCTGCTCTCTACAGTCCGTACGCGATGGTTCGGCGCAAGGGCGATTTGCTGGAGGCAGTTCCCTACCACGTAGCTTTCGCCCAATTCCTGAAGCCGATGGCGGCCGACCTGCGCGCAGCGGCGGATCTCAGCGACGATCCCGCGTTCGCGAATTTCTTGCGGCTGCGCGCGGATGCACTGCTCACCGATGACTACTACAAGAGCGACATCGCCTGGCTCGATCTCAAAGACCCGAAATTCGACGTTATCTTCGCGCCGTACGAGGTGTATCTCGACGGCATGCTCGGCGTGAAGACTTCCTACGGCGCGTCGGTGATGATTCGCAACGACGCCGAAAGCAAGAAAGTGGAAGTCTTCCAGAAGTACGTCCCCGAATTGCAGGAATCGCTCGCGCTGCCACCCGCGGATTTGCCTTCAAAGCGCGGGAAGCAAACGCCGATGGAAGTTGTCGACGGAGTCTACCGCGCGGGTGATCTGCTGCACGGCTATCAGGCCGTCGCCGACAATCTGCCCAACGACCCGCGCATCCACGAGGAAAAAGGCTCGAAGAAAATGTTCTGGCAGAATTTCATGGACGCGCGCGTGAACTACATCATTCTGCCGCTCGCGAAGCAACTGATGCGTCCGGATCAAGCGAAGATGGCCAGCACCGAAGGCCTGATGGATTTCGTGATTCTGCACGAAGTGTCGCACGGCCTCGGCCCGTCTTTCGCGCATACGGCTGCCGGCAAGGTGGGCGTCGGCGAAGCGATTGGCCCGCAATACTCGTCGCTCGAGGAATCCAAGGCGGACGTGACGAGCATGCACAACGTGAAATGGCTGGTCGACCACGGCGTGATTCCGAAGGCCAAGCTCGACGGAATCTACGCGTCGTATCTCGCCGAAACATTTCGGACGATCCGATTCGGCATCGCCGAAGCTCACGGCCAGGGGTCGATGATGCAGCTCAGCTATCTCACCGAACAGGGCGCGATTCGGCGCGATCCCGCAACAGGGCGCTACGAGGTCGACTTCGACAAATTCCCCGCAGCCATCGAGGCGCTCGACAAGGAACTGCTCGAACAGGAAGCAACGGGCGACCGCGTTCGCGCCGAAGCGTGGTTTAAGAAATACGCCGTGATGCCGCCGGAGCTGACTGCGGCGCTGGCGAAATGCTCGAACGTCCCGGTGGACGTCGATCCGGAATTTGATTTTCACCCGCCGCTGAAGTAGTCGCTACAGGATGGTTTGAATCTCGGCGTCGATGGAAACGTGGGTCTGCGGGAATCCGTTGATCTGGTAGTTCGCGCCCGCCGAGCACTGGAAGTGGAGGAAGCGGCTGATGTGATAATCCTCGTCGAGGGCGCCGAAGGCAGCTTCAATTTCTTTTGCCGAAAGGCCGAGGGCTGAGAGGGCGATCGGCTTGCCGTAGCCGCCCGCGACGGCGAGATACTTCTGCACGATCTGGCTCAGTTCCAATTTTGCACTGCGGTCAGATTGTGTCATAGGCGTCAAAACCCATTCAAATCGAGGCGTTTGCGGGCCGCCCTTGCGTTTCCCGGATAACGCCCCTATACTAACTTCCAGTCGAGCATTTGTCGAACGAACCAGTGGGCGCGAGCCCACTTTTTTGTTGGCCGCTGGATGGGCCGGACGCACGCATCCCCTTGGGGATAAACGCCGTCCATAGAATAGTAAGTATGGACTTGGACAAGATTCGTGAGGCAGCGGAGCGCGTGGCTGGCTCGCTGGGCCTCGAAATATTCGACATGGAGTGGAAAGTAGGCAAGCAGCGGTTGCTGCGGGTCTACATCGACCGGCCGCCGGGTCCGGCCAACCCGGAGAATTTGGGAATCAGCCACAAGGATTGCGAACGCGTCAGCGAGCAACTGAGCGTAATCCTCGATGTCGAGGATCTCGTACCGGGACCGGCCTACGTGCTCGAGGTCAGTTCTCCGGGGCTCGATCGAAAGCTGATGAAGCCGGCGGACTACGAGCGTTTCGCCGGGCGCCTGGCGCGCATCTGGCTCAACGAGCCGGTGGAGAATCAGAACTACTTTGAGGGCCGCCTCGCGAGCTACGCGGACGGCATTGTGAAGTTGAAGGTGAAGGAACGCGAGATTGCCGTGCCTTACGCTGGCATCCGCAAAGCGAATTTGGTGGTGGAACTCTAAGGGTGAGGGGGCGGGGAGAAACGCGATGGCGAGTCTGCTGTTCCAGACAATCGAGCAGATCAGCCGGGAAAAGCACATCGAGCCCGAGATCATCGTCGCGGCGATCGAAGACGCGATGGTCGTGGCGGCGCGGAAATACTACCGCACCGAAGAGGATATCCGCTCGAAGTTCAATCCCGAAACCGGCGCCGTGGACGTGTTTTCCGTTCACACCGTGGTCGAGGAAGTGGCCGACCCCACGCGCGAAATCTCGCTCGCCGAAGCTCGCAAACAAAGCCCCAGCATCGAGGTGGGCGGAGAGATCACCCACACGAAGCCGACCGACGTGCTCGGAAGGATCGCGGCGCAGACGGCCAAACAGGTCATTTTGCAGAAGGTGCGCGAGGCCGAACGCGACACGATTTACAACGAATTTCACACGCGCGTCGGCGAGCTGGTGAATAGCGTCGTGAAGCGCATGGAAGGACCGGACATCATCGTCGATTTGGGACGCACCGAAGCGCGTCTGCCCAAGCGCGAGCAATCGCGCCTCGAGGCCTACAACGTGGGCGACCGTCTGCGCGTGACGATTCGCGCAGTGGAACGCGCCGCAAAGGGACCGCAGGTGATCGTGTCGCGCGCCGATCCGGCTCTGGTGCAGCGCCTATTCGAAATGGAAGTGCCCGAAATCTACGACGGCACCGTGCAGATTCGCGCCGTGGCGCGCGAAGCCGGCGAGCGCACGAAAATCGCTGTCGAAAGCCGCGATAAGGACGTCGATCCTGTGGGCGCGTGCGTCGGCATGAAGGGCATGCGCGTGCAATCGATCATCCGCGAATTGCGCGGCGAGAAGATCGACATCATTCCCTTCAACGAGGAAACGGTGGCGTTCGCGCAGAAGGCGCTGAGCCCGGCGAAAGTGACGCGCGTGCAGATCATCGACCCGGAAGAAAAGCGGCTTGAGGTGATCGTCGAGGATACGCAGCTTTCGCTGGCCATCGGCAAGAAGGGGCAGAACGTTCGCCTCGCCAGCAAGCTGATCGGCTGGAACGTCGACATCAAGAGCGAAGAGGAGAAGCGGCGCGAGATCGAAGCGCAGATGGCCGCCCTCACGGCGCCCGGCACCGCGCTTACCGAACTGGCTGGCGTTGGCCCGAAGACGATCGAGAAGCTCGAGGCTGCGGGCATCACGTCGATCGAGAAGCTGGCGGACATGACGCCCGAACAGCTGGTCGAGATTCCCGGCATCGGCGAAAAGATGGTCGAGAAGATTCACCAGTCGGTCGCCGCATATTTCGAGGCGCTCGATGCGCAGGCTACCGAAGCGCCGGCCGAGGGTGCGGCCGAAGAACCGCCGGCGGATTTGCAAGCCGAGGCGACCGCCGAGGCCGGGGAAGAACTTCCGACGGAATCGCAGGCTGAATTGAATGCCGACGCTGCCGAAGTGCCGGCAGATGCGGACGCGGGCGATGAGTCCGCAGCGGAATTCACAGAGACCTTGGAACGCGAAGAATCGGTGACCGAGAAATCGCACGTCCCGGTGGCGACGGACGAATCACAGGCGGAACGCCTCGAAGAAGAGCAGCGTCCTGCAAATGAAGAAAACGAGGAGCAGCGATAGACTAAGGCCGAATGTCAGACACTAATCAAATCCGAATCAACGAACTCGCGCGGGAACTCGAGATCAAGGCGAAGGTCCTGATCGACTACCTGCCCGAGGTCGGCGTCAAAGAAAAGAAGACGCACTCGAGCTCGATCGACGTCGAGCACGCCTTGCTCGTGCGCAAGCACTTTCAGGATATCGCCGCTGCTGAAGCTGCCGCCGAAGCGGCAAAGACTGCCGCGAAAAAGCCCGCGCGCCCGACTGCTCCGCCTCCGAGACCCGCCGCACCTGCATCGGCTCCGGGCGCTGTGCCCGTGTCTGCGACTCTCGCTACGGCTCCGAGACCCGCCGCCGCGCTTGGTGCTGGAACGGCAACTGCCCCGCCTGCAGCTCCCGGTGCTGTTCGCCCGGGTGCTGTTCCGCCGCCTCGTCCTGCGGCTGCTCCTGGCGCGCCATCCGCTGCGCCGGCTGCGGCAAGACCTGGCGTCGCTCCGCCAGCGGCTGGCCCGAGACCTGGTGTGCCGCTGCGTCCGGCGGCGCCCGCTGCAACTCCCAGTGGTGCGCCTCACGCGGCTCCCGGACAGCCGGGCGCTCCTGCTGCGCAACGTCCCGCAGCTGCTGCTCCGGCTGCGCCAGCGGGCACGGCTCCCGCCGTACCGAGACCTGCGGGCCTGCCGCCAAGCGGCCAAAGATTTCCGGCATCGCGTCCGCCGACGCAGCCGGGCCAAGGCTATCAAGGGCAAAGACCGGGCGCGCCACAAGGCATGCGCCCCGCTGCGGCTCCAGGTGGAGCGCCACGCCCCGGCGGCGCGCCGCGACCGGGCGGTCCTCCGCGCCCCGGTGGTGGTCCTCCAGGAAGATTTCCGCAACGCCCCGGTGGTGGTGGGCGGCCGAACCAGGCTCCGATTGGCAGCCAGCGACCCGGCGCGACAGGTGGAGTCCCGAAGGCCGAGCCGGGCAAGCCGCTGTATGCGCGCAAGCCTCCTGCAGCGCGCGGACGTCCGCTCATCGAAAAGCGATTTGCCGAAGGGGAACGCCGCCTGCATCCCGTGCGCACGCGCGCGGGCGCGGGCCCGGGCCGCACCGTGGTGGAACCTGTCGCGCCGGTGCAGCGTGAGCCTCGCGAAGTGACCGTGACGGAAGGCATCACCGTCCGCGAGCTCGCGGAGAAACTCGACATTCGCGCCAAGGATTTGCTGAAGACGCTCCTCGATCGGGGAGTTTTCGCGAGCATCAACCAGGCGCTCGATGTCCCGACAGCGACGAACCTTGCCGAGGCTTTCAACGGCATCGTGCAGGTGGTCACCTTCGAGGAGCAGGTCGTCCAGGAAGAGAAAATTAAGGAAGAGCGCAGCGGCAATCTGCAGCCGCGCGCGCCGGTGGTGACGGTGATGGGCCACGTCGACCACGGCAAGACGAGCCTGCTCGACGCGATTCGCGAGACCGAAGTGGCGGCGGGCGAGGCGGGCGGCATCACGCAGCATATCGGCGCTTACGAAGCGCACGTCGGCGACCGCCGCATCGTTTTCGTCGATACGCCGGGCCACGAGGCGTTCACGCGAATGCGCGCACGCGGAGCCAAAGTGACGGACATCGTCGTGCTCGTTGTGGCTGCGGATGACGGCGTGATGCCGCAAACTGAGGAAGCGATCGCGCACGCGCGCGCGGCCAAGGTGCCGATCGTCGTGGCGATCAACAAAATCGATAAGCCCGATGCGCAGCCCGAACGCGTGAAGCGCCAGCTCGCCGATCGCGGCCTCATGCCGGAAGATTGGGGCGGCGAGACGGTGATGGTGGACGTCTCGGCAAAGACGAAGCAGAATTTGCCGCGGCTGCTCGAAATGATTCTGCTCGTCGGCGATCTGCGCGAATTGAAGGCTGATCCGGACGCGCCCGCAAGCGGCACCGTGATCGAATCGCGCGTCGACCGTGGCCGCGGCCCCGTCGCGACCGTGCTCGTGCAAAACGGCACGCTGCACATTGGCGATGTGTTCATCGTGGGTGCCGTCTACGGCAAAGTCCGCGCGATGTTTGACGACCGCAGCCAGCCGATCAAACAGGCTGGCCCGTCGACGCCCGTCGAAGTGCTCGGGCTGCAGGGCGTGCCCGAGGCGGGCGATCAGTTCCAGGTGGCGGACGAAGCGAAGGCGCGCCACATCGTCGAATACCGGCAGTCGAAGCAGCGCGAGGCGTCGCTCGCCAAGACCGCTTCCGGGCGGCTCACGCTCGATCAGTTGCACGAACAGCTTCGCGCCGGTGAGATGAAGGAATTGCCGGTCGTGGTGAAGGCGGACGTGCAGGGCTCGGCCGAAGTGCTCACCGAAATGCTGCCGAAGCTCTCGAACGATCAGGTGACGCTCAAGGTGATCCAGTCGGGCGTCGGCGCCATCAACGAAAGCGACGTGATCCTCGCATCGGCGTCGAATGCCATCATCATCGGGTTCAACGTGCGGCCGGAGCGCAAAGCCTCCGATCTGGCGCAGCGCGAAGGCGTCGATATCCGGATGTACTCGATCATCTACGAGCTGCTCGACGAGGTGCGCAAGGCCGTAGCCGGCCTGCTCGCTCCGGTGATCAAGGAGACGTATTTGGGCCGCGCCGAAGTGCGTGATACCTTCCGCGTGAAGGGCGCGGGCGTGATCGCGGGCTGCTCCGTGCAGGACGGAATCATCAAGCGTGACGCGGACGTTCGCGTGGTGCGCGACGGGGCCGTGGCCTACACCGGGCGCGTAGTCTCGCTGCGGCGCTTCAAAGACGACGTCAACGAAGTCCGCGCCGGATTCGAATGCGGCATCGGCATATCGAATTTCAACGACGTGAAAGTGGGCGACATTCTCGAGTGCTTCAAAATAGAGAAGTCTGCGCCGCCCGCCGCGGCGGGAGCAGCTTAGCGGCGCGCGCGAAGGCGCCGAAGCTCGCCGCAACTAGCCTTCGCCCGGTTCGGATTTTTCGGTGCCCTCTGTGCTGGAACTTGCGGGGTGTTATGCCGATCGGCCTCCTCACCCTGGAAATTCACATTCCCGACGCGCGGTCGCTCAAAGACAAGCGGCAGGTGCTTCGCAGCCTGAAGGACCGGCTTCGTGCGCACTACAACGTCGCCGTGGCGGAGCTCGAGCATCAGGAGCTCTGGCAGCGTTCCCGCGTCGGCGTTGTCAGCATTTCCGGGGATTCCAAGTATCTCGAGGAATCGCTCGAGGCGATCGCCGCCGAATCCGAACGCATTCTCGGGCGCGATCTGGTTTCGCAGGAGATTGATTATTTCGAGGGAAGCGAATGACGCTCGCGGGACATCGCAGCGAAAGAATCGCCGAGGAGATCAACCACGAAGTCAGCCTGATGCTGGCCGGTGAGCTCAAGGACCCGCGCCTGGCCGTGCCGCTGACTGTTACCGAAGTGCGCGCGGCGCCCGGCCTCCGCACCGTGCGCGTGTTCGTTCAGGTCGATGGAACGGAGGAGGAGCGCGCTGAGGTATTCGCCGGATTAAGAGCCGCCGCCGGGTTCGTCCGCCACGAACTCGTCGAGCGGCTGCGTCTGCGCCGCGCGCCCGAAATACTTTTCGTCGCCGACCAGTCCGAGCAGTACGGCACCCACATCGACGACCTCCTGCGCAAGACGCAGCACCCGGAGAAATCCTAGGTGCGCTGCATCGCATTTCGCCATTTGCTTTTGCTCGCTGGTATCTAAGGACAACGCCCTTCATGCCCCGCACGCCGCAGCCGCAGCTCGACGGAATTCTCGTGGTCGACAAGCCGAGAGGAAAGACCTCCCACGACATCGTCGAGACCGTGCGGCGGCTGATCGGTTTCCGCCAGATCGGCCACTTCGGCACGCTCGACCCGCTCGCCACGGGCGTGCTGGTGCTGGCGCTCGGCCGCGCCACGCGTCTCGCCCGTTTCTATTCCGGGCGCCGCAAGCGCTATAGCTGCGCGATTCGCTTCGGATTTGCGACGGACACATACGACGCCGATGGCGAGCCGCTTTCGGGAGATTCCGCGCCCGCGCTCGACGCCGAAAAGCTCCGAGCGCTCGCCGCACGGTTCGTGGGAAAAATCCAGCAGACACCGCCCGCGTTTTCGGCGAAGAAGATTCACGGACGCCCGGCGCACGAGCTCGCGCGCAAACACAAGCCGGTGAATCTCGAACCTGTCGAGGTGGAAGTCTTCGAGTTTCGCCTCACCTGCGTGGAAGGGTCCGTCGCGCGCTTCGTCGTGGAATGCGGCGCGGGCACTTACATTCGCTCGCTGGCGCACGATATGGGGCAGCTCCACGGCGCGGGCGCGCATCTCGCCGAAATCTCCCGCACTGCGGTGGGCGAATTCACGTCCGATCACGCCGTCTCGCTCGAAGATCTCGCGGCCGACGCGAAATCCGGAAGGATCTCCTCGCGCGTGATCGGCCTCGAAAACCTCTTGCCCGATCTACCACGCGCGACAGTGCTGCCGATTGTCGAAAAGCGCGTGCGCCACGGCGCGAAATTCAATCTACCGCTCGCGCAAATTCAGCCGGGACAGACCACCGCCGCGCAGGGTTCGCCCGCGCAACTCGATTCTGGCGACTGGAAACCCTCGCGCCTCCGCGTCTTCAATCAGCAGGGACAGCTCATCGCTATTGCCGAGCCTGTGGTTCCCCGCACGTATCAACCCCTCGTCGTCCTCGAAACCACACCCTAGATGCGAGGACGCGAGGGCTGAGGCGTCGCACTACTTGCTTGGCCGAGGGTGCGAAGTATGGTGGCCGCTATGGGACCTGCCGTGGCTGTGCCCGCTGTGAGTGGACGCCTTCGCGTGCCGAGTATGCTGTGAGTGCCGCCGTGTCTGCTGCGAGGGAGCAGCGCCGGCGAAGAGTAGTAGGGCGGCCGCGAGTGCGACGATACGGCGTTTCATGGGAAGTCTCCAAGGCGCTGAACGTAGCGCGCGAAAGGGCGTGCCGCAAGAGAATGAACGTACCCAACGTCTGAGGGACGAAAGTCTTCAGGGACGAAGTGACATTTGTGCAGTTGCCCCAACTACCGGTCTGGCGACCCGTTGGATGGAAGGCCTTGTCCGGGTTGCGGTTGGGGTTGGGGTTGCGGTGGCGGCGGCTGTGGCTGTGCCGGTGGCGGCTGCTCCGGCGTCCCTTGCGGGGGCTCCGGCGTCGGCTCGATCGGCGTCTCCTCCGGCGGCGTCGGCTGAGGCTGCGGAATCCTTTCCTCTCTCGGCGGGATGCCACCGGGTGCGACCAACCCTTCGCCGCCCGCCCCGGCTTCGCCCGCCAACGATCCTTGCCCTGCGTAGATCACGCGATCCTTATGCGGCGCGAGCCGCACAAGCCGAGGCGTCACGAGAATCAGCAGCTCGCTGGTCTGGTTTTGCGCCTGATTGTTCCCTGCGAGGTACCCCACGCCCGGAAGCTCAGCAATGCCCGGCGTACCGGCGATGGCGCTCGTCAGGTCCGATTGCAAGAAACCGGCAAGCATCGCTGTCTCGTTCTGCTTGAGCCGCAATGTTTGTTCCACCGTTTCGTTGCTGATCACGGGGATCGCATTGAAGGCCGTTCCGGTCAAACTGCTGATATCGAGGGCGAGCTTCAGGGTCACGTCGTTGGGATGAATGCGCGGCGTCGCTTCCACTTTCAGCCCCACGTCGAGATACTCGACGCCGGGATATGGCGTGCCCGCTGTGCCGCTGCTACCGAGCCCGCTGCCGAGCAAACTCGTGGTATTCAAGATCACAGTGGCGTTGGCTGATCCGTTGTTCGCCGTCGCAACGTCCGGCCGGCCATCCGCGTTGAAATCCGCCGTGGCGATCGACACCGGCGCCGTGCCCACCGGGAGTTCGACATTGGGAGCAAACGTCTCGCCACCAAGATTCAGGATCAGAGAAACGGCGTTGTCCGTCTGGTCGGAAACAGCCATGTCGGCCATCCCATCGAGATTGTAATCGGCCACGGCAATCGACGTCGGGCCGTTCCCTGCCGCGAAATCCCGCGTCGTGCCGGCAGCGAACGTTCCCGTAGGCACGTTCTCATTGTTGATCTGGTTGTAGTAGATGCTCACCGTGTTTCCGGTGTTCGTGCTGGTTGGCGCGCCGTTGTTCGCCACCGCGACGTCCAGCGCGTTATTTCCGGTGAAATCTCCAAACGCCACATAAACCGGATCGTTCCCCGTCGGGTAGTCCGTGCGAGGCTGGAACGTTCCGTCGCCATTGCCGAGCAGAACGGAAAACGTGTTGTTGCCTTCGTCGGCCACCACGAGATCGATGTGGCCGTCGCTATTCAGATCCGCCGCCGCAAGCGACGAGGGCGCGAATCCCGCCGGCAGATGTATGAGCGTGGGCGCCTTGAACGTGCCGTCGCCGTTGCCCTGAAAGATCGAAATCGTGTTGTCGCCCTGATTGGCCACCGCGAGATCGACGCCGCCGGGCGCGGTGACGTCGTGAAAGTTTGCCGAGATCACCGAGACCGGCGCGTTGCCCGTTGCGATGTCCGTCTTGGGCTGAAACGTGCCGTCGCCATTCCCCAGCAGGATCGAAACCGTGTTGGCACCCTCGTTGGCTACGGCCAGATCGAGAAAATTGTCGGGGTTCACCGCCGTCGACCCGTTGTTGAACTGGCCCGTCGCGATCGCCACGGGATCGGTCCCGGTCGGATACGTCACCTGCGTCGTGAACGTGCCATCGCCATTGCCGAGCAGCACCGACACGGTGTTGTCTGCCGAATTCGCCACAATCAGGTCGTAAACGGCATTGTCGCGCAGGCTCACCGTCGCGACGAACGACGGCGCGTTTCCCGCCGGGTAGTTCACGATGGGGTTCGCGACCGCGGTGCTGTTGACCCCTTGCCCCGAAACAAAGCTCGATGAGTACGTCGAAAGCGACACGGGAATCCGCTGCCCGACGAAAAACGTCGCCTTCTGTCCATCTTGCGCCCGCAGCAAAATTCGCCGGCCGCTCTTCACCAGCGAGAGCATCTCCGAGAAATTCGCACTGGCCCCGGGAAGCGTCGCAAACTCGGTCGTCAAGCCTCCGCCGAACGCGATCAGCCCCGGAATCGTGGTCGATCCAAACACCTGCTGGAGCACATCGAGCAGGCCCTGCTGCGAGGCCTCCGCTTCTTGAATCTGCGCGCTGCTCACGCTGAACGTTTGCGCTGTCTCAGGCGGCGTGATGCCCAACTGCCGCGCGAGGTTTTCGTTCACCTCGAGGATCTCTACTTCCAGGACCAGCTCGCCAGTGGGTTGTTCGAGGTTGTCGATCAGGTCCGTCGCCACGGCCATCGCTTGCGGCGAAGCGCGCAGCGTCAGCGTCCGGCTGTTCACGTCCAGGTCCGAGCGCGGAATCCCCGCCATCTCGCGCACCAGCCGCGAAATCTCCATCATGTCGTCGGGCGACTCGGAGGCGGGCAGCAAAATCGTTCGCACCACCGACACGTCGAAGTCCTTGCGTTTCTGCGGCGTATTTTCCGCCACGAAAAACAGGCGTCGCCCCAGCGGTCGCCAGAACGTTCCCGTCATATCCCCTAGAAGCCGCATGGCCGTGGGAAAATCTACATCGCTCACTTGGAAGCGCACCGCCCGCGACACAATGTCCCCGTCGAACGCCACTTCCACGCCGAATTGCTTTCCAACCTCCTGATAGACACCCTGCGTATCGCCGCGATAGTCGAAGCTGCGCGTTCCCTGCTGATAATCGAGCTGCACGGGGCCCGCGAGATCGGGTTCGGCCACCGCCCGAGATTGGTCCGGTTCCTGCGCGATCAGTTCCGCCAGCCTTACCCGCAGCACGCGGTTTGTCGGATCGAGATACGTAGCGGAGAGCAATTCCTTGCGCGCCTCGTCGAGCCTTCCCGAAACTGCGTCGCGCTCCGCCGCGTCCGCCCTTTCCTGCATCAGGCGGCTCTTCGCCAGTTCGCGGTGGATGAAATATTCGCGGTTGTTCGGCGCGTAGTTTACGGCGTCCGAGTACGCGGTGTAGGCTGCGTCCAAATCCTCGTTCCGCTCGGCGCGCACACCCCGCTCGTAGGCCTCTTTCGCTTTCTTCGCGTCAGGCTTCCCTTGCGGCATCGACTTGCTTTGAGTCTCCGCTGCTGGCGGCGATGTCGGCGCGCCGGGATTCGGCGCCTGCGAAGATTGCGCGAAGGGATCGGGGCTCCATGGCCGCCCGAGGAATAAGATGATCGCAAGCGAGGCAGCAAGCGCTGCGGCCCGCATGCGAAGTATTCGTCGATTTCCGTCAGCCATCGACTCCCTCAGCCACGATTCCTGTCGGCCATGCGAGCGTCAGATGCACATTCTACAGTTAATGTCCCGGCGGCCACGTGAATTCGCCCTTAGAAATGGGCGGAATAGCAACGATTTCAGGCCGTCAGGCAAAGCTGCGAGGTGTTGAATTTTCTTGTTTTTAGGCACGGCGAGCGTTACACTCGGCTTGCTAGTTGTAACTCGGTAACAACTAGCGGATCCCATGATTTCTGCTCTCTTAGTCGCTCTTCGCGAAGGCGTCGAAGCCGCCCTCATCGTCGGCATTGTCCTCGTGTATCTGAATCGCACGGGCCGGCGCGCTCTGCGCTCTTACGTCTGGACGGGAGTCGGTCTCGCCTGCGCGGCCAGCATTGCTGCCGCCATTTTGCTCCAACGCTGGGCGATTAGCGAGGACGGCTTCGAGGGCGTTCTGATGCTGGTGGCCGCGGCGCTCGTGGTCACCATGATCGTTTGGATGAACCGTATCGCTCGCACCCTGCGCAAAGAAATCGAGCAGCGCATCGAAGCGTACGCGCAGAAATCCTCAAGCGCTGCGGGATGGGCCATTGGCGCGTTCGTGTTCTTCATGGTGGTGCGCGAGGGCGCTGAGCTTGTCCTCATTCTGCGCGCGGTCGAGCTGTCGAGCGCAGGCGTGCAGACATGGATCGGCACGGGGATCGGGTTAGCGATCGCGATTGCCGTGGGGGTCTTTTTCTTTGAGGGCACGCTGCGCATTCCCCTGCACCGCTTCTTCGCAGCCACCAGCATCATTCTGATGGTCGTCGCGTTTCAGCTCGCGCTCACCGGCATCCACGAACTGAGCGAAGCAGAGTGGATCTGGTCGAGCAAGGCCGAAATGGCTACGGTTGGTCCGATCGTCCGCAATGAGGTTTTCTTCTTTGCGGTGATTCTCGGGGTGGCTGCGCTTCTGGTGGTGCGCGAATATTTCACCGCGCGGCGCCCGGTAGAAGATCCCGGGATGAATCCCGCTGAGCGCCGCATGCGCGAGTGGGAGTTCCGCCGGCAGCGCCGCTGGAGCTTTGCGGCTGCGATTTTGTGCGTGATGGTGATCGTGTCGCTCGCCGCCGAATTCGCTTATGCGCATGCGATGAATGCGCCATCGCCCGCTAAAGAACTGATCGCCGAAAACGGCGAGGTTCGCATTTCGCTCTCCGATCTCACGGACCAGAGCGTGCATTTCTACGACGCCGACGCGAACGGCACCGAAATTCGCTTCATGGTGATTCATCAGACTAACGGAAACTATTCCGTAGCGCTCGACGCTTGCCAGATTTGCGGCTGGGCCGGCTATAAGCAGGAAGGGCAAAACGTGACTTGCCGCAACTGCGGCGCCACGATCTATATTCCTTCGATCGGCGACAAGGGCGGCTGCAATCCGATTCCGGTGAAGTCGGAAGTGTCGAATGGCGAAGTGATCGTCGATCTCGCGTCGCTGACGTCTTCGGCCGCACAGGTGCACAAGTCCTAAAATGTTTGTGAGACTCGTAGGCGAATCGTTCGTGCGCAACCCGCGCCGCAAGGTGCTGACGGCTGCCGCGCTGGTGCTCGGCATGGCCGTCGCCACGGCTACGCTCACCGTCGCGCTCGAAGTGGGCGACCGGATGGCGCGCGAATTTCGCAGCCTCGGCGCGAATCTGCTCGTCACGCCAAAATCGGATGCGCTACCACTCGAAATCGGCGGCGTCGATTATCGCCCGGTCGATGAGGGCGCCTACCTCAACGAACGCGATCTCGGCAAGCTCAAGACCATTTTCTGGCGCCACAATGTTCTCGGCTTCACTCCTTTCCTGGACATGCCGATGCAGGTCTACGGCAATAAGGCGGTGGGTACGACACTGATTGGCACGTGGTATCAACACGAAGTGCCCGTACCTGACGGTACGACCTTTAAAACAGGCCTCAGTGTGACTCATCCCTCTTGGCAAATTCGGGGCCGCTGGTTTCGGGACGGAACAAATGAGGCCGTAGTCGGAGCAGCGCTCGCCGCGAAAGACCCGGACGGATTTGCCATCGGGAAAACCATCCACTTTAGTCCGTCGGAAGAGGCAAACATACAGTGGAACCTCGTGGTGACGGGAATCGTGTCGACCGGCGATACGGAGGACGATGCGGTTCTCGTACCACTTTCCTTGGCGCAGAAATACTCGGGCCATCCCGGGCAATTCCGGCAGCTTTTCGTCAGCGCGCTGACAAAGCCGGCCGACGCGCTGGCGGCGCGCGATCCGAAATCGCTGACGCCGACCGAATACGACCGCTGGTTCTGCTCGCCCTACATTTCGTCGATCAGCTACCAGATCGAGCAGGTGCTGCCCGGCACAGACGTGCGCGCGATCCGCAAGGTCGCCGATTCCGAGGGGCGTATCCTGACGCGCATCAGCACCCTGCTCTGGATCGTCACGCTGGCCGCGCTGATCGCGGCTGCCCTCGCTGTTGGCGCGACGTCCGCCGCCACCGTGATCGAGCGGCGGGGTGAGATCGGCATCATGAAGGCAATCGGCGCGACGAACGCGCTCGTCAATTCCATTTTTCTTACCGAGCAATTGATGCTCGCGATTGCGGGCGGCGCAGTCGGCTTCATCTTGGGAGCTCTGCTCGCGCGCGTGCTGGGGTCGAGCGTCTTCGGCTCGCCTGCCCCGCCACGGCTCGTGCTGCTGCCCGTCGTGCTCGGGCTTGCCGCGCTCGTCGCGCTGATCGGCAGTCTGATTCCCTTGCGACGCGCCGCGCGTTTCGATCCCGCGCCGATCCTGAGGGGCGAATAGTGTTCGGCCGCATCGTCTGGAAAATGCTGCGCGGCGGCAAAGGACGCATTTTCGTCGCGCTTCTCGCCGTCACGAGCGGCGCAGCCGTGATCTCGGCGCTGCTGAACGTCCAATTCGACATGCAGCGCAAGCTCACCGAGGAATTCCGCACGCTCGGTGCGAACATCGTCGTCGTCCCGGCATCGGGCAGCCAACCATCAGGTCTTGACGAGTCCTCGGCTTCGACGACGGCCACAGTTCCGGTTCTGTTGAACGAAACTGCCATCGGATCGGCGCTCGAGGCAAATCGCTCGCCCGACGTCGTCGCCTCGGCCCCGTTCCTCTTTGCGATTGCGCACGTGGAACAGACGCCCGTAGTTCTGGCGGGCACTTGGCTCAACGAGCTTCCCCGCCTGAACCCAACGTGGAAACTGGACGGCCAGTGGATCGATTCGCGCATCGACGAATCGGTGTGCCTTGTCGGTCGTACCGTGGCGCGGCAATTCCAACTTTCCCCAGGCAGTAATCTGACGCTGACTTACGTTGGTAGCACCGCGCACCTTCAAGTAACGGGGATCGTCGATTCGGGAGCGGCCGAGGACGATCAGGTTTTCGTGAATCTTCCAGTGGTGCAAAATCTGATTGGCACCACGAACGTGGTTGGTCTCTGGCAACTCAGCGTCAGCGGGACGTCCGCCAGCATCGGCGCGTACGCCACGCGGCTCGCCGCTGCCCTTCCGGCAGCGAGCGTTCGCCCGATCCGAGCGGTGACCGAAGCCGAGGGCAATCTGCTGCATCGCACGCGGCTGCTGATCGCTTCGATGGTCGCGCTGATTCTGGTGCTGACCGCGCTGTGCGTTCTCGCGACGATGGCGGCGCTCGCAATGGAGCGGCGCGAGGATGTGGGCCTGATGAAGGCGCTCGGTGGATCGATCGCGCGCATCGTAAGCCTGTTTCTCGCTGAGGTGAGCGTGTTAGGCGCGGTGGGCGGGTTGATCGGCTGCGTGATTGGCATCGTGCTCGCGCAGTGGATGGGCGAGCGCGTCTTCGACACGTCGATCACGCCGCGCTGGGAGATTTTTCCGCTAACGATTGCGATGATGGTCGTAGTGGCGCTCGCGGGCGCGCTGCCCTTGCGCCTCCTCGGCAAAGTGAAACCGGCTGTGATTCTGCGAGGGGAATGACCATGTGCCCACAATCACGAAGGCAGAAGCAGATCCCTCGCTGCGTCCCGCGCCCGCACAAACCGCGGGAAAGACAAAACCCACGGGACTCCGCTCGGGATGACAAGTTTACGGTTGGTCGAGGCGTCTAATGGCCGAACCCGTCGTCCAAATCGAGAATCTGCGCAAGGAATTCGGCAACGTCCGCGCGCTTGATGGCGTCTCGTTCAGCGTCGATCCGGGCGAATGGATCGCGATCATGGGGCCGTCCGGCTCGGGGAAGACCACGCTAATCAATATTCTCGGCGGGCTCGACACGCCCACTTCGGGGGGCGCGCTCGTCGATGGCGTCGATGTCGCCCGGCTCGACGAATCCGGCCTCACGCGCTTCCGCGCCGAGAAAATCGGCTTCGTCTTCCAGCAATTTCATCTCGTCCCGTATCTCACCGCGCTCGAAAACGTGATGCTCGCGCAATATTTCCACAGCACGACGGACGAATCGGAAGCGCGCGCGGCGCTCGCCCGCGTCGGCCTCGCCGACCGCGTGACGCATCTGCCTTCGCAGCTTTCGGGCGGCGAACAGCAGCGCGTCGCAGTGGCCCGCGCGCTGATCAATCATCCGAAGTTGATTCTCGCGGACGAGCCCACCGGCAATCTCGACGAAGCCAACGAGGAAATCGTGCTGCGCTTGCTGCGCGAACTTCACGCCGAAGGCCACACGATCATCATGGTCACGCACGCCGCGTCGATCGGCCAGCTGGCCGACCGCCGCATCGACCTCGCGCACGGCCGCCTCGTGCAGATCACGGAAATTTCCGAGGCGGAGGAGGCCGATTTCGATCACCTGCTCGAGCAGGTCTGGATTTTCGACGAGGAAGGAGTGACGCCCGAGCTTACGCGCATTCGCGAAGGCGGCGTGAAGGACACGCCCGCGCTGATCGCGCGGCTCAAATCGCTCGGCCTACTCGAAATGCGCGACAAAGAAGTTGCGCTCACCGCGACGGGGCAGAATCGCGCGCGCGATATCGTTCGCCGCCGCCGCCTCGCCGAGCGATTGCTCACCGACACTTTTTCCGTTGCCGATTCCGAAGCCGATTCCCACGCCTGCAAGTTCGAGCACATCATCAGCCCCGAACTCGATCAGCGCATCTGCACCTTCCTCGGCCATCCGAAGACATGCCCACACGGCAATCCGATCCCGCCCGGCGCCTGCTGCCCCACGCGATAAACGCGCTACAAGCGTCTGCCGCAACCGTGTCGATTAGGACAGGTGCCCGCTGTTTGTTTTCAGGGAGTTGCGGACGTTTCTAATCGCCAAATGTCGATTAGAATTGCGTGATTTGCGACTCGTGATTCGTAGTGATTTGTGGCTCGTGGCGACCGAATCGGGCCTTGTGTCGAGCGCCGCTCGCACGATTCTTGCTGAGAGTTTGTGCCGCTGTCGAATTTTCAAAGAGCGTTTCGGCCCTCGTTGAGAGGGCGGGCGACATTTGCCGCCACAACTACGCTGGCAGGTTGTAGCCAGCCCGTCAATTGTCCCGGGGTACAGGTTTAGTCGAGCTGTCCTTCGGACGTCGACGCGAGGCTGGATTTGCAATGGGCCTTCATTCCCGAGGCAAATCGGCGACGAGCGTTCGCAGCCGGCGAATCTTCTGCAGCGCGACATACATCATCAACACACTGATTCCCACGCCTGTGAGTGTAGGGAGCCAAGCGCGATGTGCCACTCCATCCACGACGCCGATGGGAAGGCAGACTGCTAGGACACCGATCCATGCTTTGCTCATCCGGATCGTTCGTCGGATTCGTCTACGAGCATGGCTACCGAGCGCGACCGGGGGCCCCGCGTTCGATGAGAGCGTCTTCCTTGCTGCCCGCTTCCGCACGACCGCCCACAGGAAAATCGCCGCAAACCACGCAAGCACTCCGAAGGCCCACTCGCGGGGCGACAGAATACCGTGGGCAACTCCCAGCAGCAGCAACACATTCGATCCAAGGATCGCTATCATCGCGACGACGATCGAAAATGTGTTCTTCTTGACCACGATTGTTATCGGTGCGGAGGAACATTCTTGCTTGGAACTAGCACTCTTCGCAACTCCCGCGTGAGTAAACTGACCTACCAGCAAACATTTAAACATTGGGCGAGGACAAGGAGGCACGAGCGCCGAGAAGGCAGGGACGGTGCACCGCGGAGACGCAGAGAACGCGGAGGACCCGAGCAATCAATCACGCGCCTACGAGGAATTTGTATTGCGCGGCGTTCAGCGGGACGACCGAGAGGCGGCCCTGGCGGACTAGCGGTGAATCGGCGAATAGTTTCTGGGCTTTCACCTCGGCGAGCGTGACCGGCTTCGCGATTGCCTTCCCTGCCTTAATTTCCACCACAGGATTCTTTGGATTCGCGGCGTCCACCGAAACGACTGTTGCGGTGCCCACCGCGGTTTTGCGGTCGCCCGTTTCGTAGATAACGAGCTTTACGCCGGGCGTCATCTCGCGCAAATTCCTCAGCGCGACCGGATTCGATACGCCATCCCATTCGGTCTGCCCGTCGCGTTTCAAGTCTTCAAACGAGTATTCGGAAGGTTCCGTTTTCAGTAGGTAGTAGTCAGCCACGACGAACTCGCCTCTGCGCGGTACTCTCGCCTACCACTTCCCGATCGACAGCCTCATCACCAGCGCGATAAGCCCAACCCCCGCGACCACGCCGACGATCGGCATTATCCCCCACCAAATATCCTCAATGATTGCGCGAACATCGATTTTCTTATCCATGCGCACTCTCCCTGTACGAAACATTCGTAGTATCCGCCCGCCTGGCCGCGCGCGCAACTACTGTGCTGATGGCAAGGGATTGCACGAGTCCGGCCGCAGCAAGCCTTCGACAGACTCAGGCCAGGGCAGCGCCCCTACTATACCTGGCTGAAATTATGGCTTCGCCGCTGCTTGTGCAGATTCTCGATGCGCTTTCTCCGACCACTCAAGGGCTCTCTTGGCATGATCGAGCGCTTGTTTCGAGAGCTCGTGCGCGGTGAGGTGATCTTCCTTTCCGTGGTGCACGGCGGCAACGCGATGCGCGTGTGCCGCAAGTTCGTGGAATTCGGCTGCTCTTTGGTGCGAGTCATTCGGCACGGTCTTCTCCCGCTGGCTTTGTATCCCAACACATCTTGGAACCATCAAACGTTTGCCGCCGGTCCACAGCCGCCTCCGCAACGACTCTGCTGGCCGGTAAATGCTCGCAGGAAGGGACGCAACACGCAGTTGGTCCATTTTCCTCGCTTCCCTCTATTCAGCTTCTTTCTTGTGCAAGCTGGTACAGATGTCGATCGCGTTCGTCGGATCAACCGCGCCGTTGCCTTCCTGTATGTGCTGGATCTTGCCCTGCTTGTCGACGACAAACGTGGTGCGGTTGGCAAACTGAAATTGGTCGTTCAGGATGCCGTAGTCTTTCGAGACTTGCCGCGTCATGTCGCTCAGAAGCGGGAATTTGACTCCGATTTTCTCGGCGAACGCTTCGTTCGAAGGAGGAGCGTCAATACTGATGCCCAGGACCTCGGTGTCTTTCAGATCGATCTTGCCCGAGTCGATACCAGACTGGTATCCCTGAAGTTCTTTCGTTCAACCACCGGTGAAGGCAAGAACGTAGAACGCCAATACGACGTCCTTCTTGCCGCGGTAATCGCTCAGCTTCACCGTCTCTCCCTTGTCGCTTCGCAAGGTGAAATCGGGCGCAACGTCGCCGACCTTCAGGAACGTATGAGCGATCTGGGGCATGGGCGGCTGCTGCGCCTGGGCAGCGGGCAGAGTGAAAAGCCCGGTAAGGAGCAAAGCCAAAAAGAGGGGCAGGATTCGTCTTGTCATCTGTCGTCCTTTCTCTCGTTTCGTTTCGCGAAGCGCTGACGATTTGAAGTATACACGACCCCAAGTGAAGCGCATCCCGACACGGCTCCTTTTGCTGAACCAGCCTACGGACGCATGGAAGGCACATGGTGGAACAGGTGCGGTTTTACGTTAGGCCAAAATTCCTGAAACGCATTGCTTCCCATTCTCCCTAAAAGTCCCGTCAGCGTGCGCAGAAGCGCGTCGTGCAGGTTGGCTTCACTGTTTGGTTCCCAGGAGTCTGCGAGGAAACTGCTGCCCGCGATTCCGATATACCGGGCGTAAGCGGGAGCTAGATTCCCGTCGCTGCGGTAAGCCACGAAAGTCATCTTGATGACGTTTCGCATTCGCATGCCAATAGGCTCTGTCGGCACCCGAAAATAACGCGGATCTTCTTTCCAAGCCGCGCCGAATGTTGCTTCCATCGCGTTTCCGGCAGATGTGCCGGCGATGTGCATCTCGTAGCGCCGGACGAAGCTCTGCCCGCCGCCGGATATCCGAGGATTGTTGGAACCCGTTCCCAATCCTGCGCTCATCGCGCCAGTCACGAGGCTTCCGGGTCCAATCGTGCTGTCGATGAGCCACTCCAGCCGTTGAACGCCGGTAAAATCCTTTGCGCTTTGATCCGACTGGTGAACCAGGATGACTCCGCTCTCTGGGCGCAAATCGTCGGCCATCAAGCTGGAATCCTGCGTTTGGGCGTAGGCCGGCCGCGCCGCCACTAGCAATGCGAACACGGCCAGGAGTGGGAGTCCTCGGAAGGAGACGCTTCCCATCTTCATCACTCGGCAGCTCCTTCGGAAGCAGAGTTTCGCGCGACAGACAATCCCGTCCTGCGCGCTCTGACGTGGCACAGACAATCCTGTCTGTGCGCTCCGATGGGGAGGGTAGGCGGCGGATCACAGATGAACCATGACACCGTCATGACAACTCGGTGAAGTGACCTCAGATAGTTACTATCATTCCAAAAACTAAAGAGCGTGGGCTCCCTCAAGCGCGATCGCTCCAGGCCGTTCGATAACAGCGCTCGCAGCCCGTGATCTGGGCGCAGGGGCGGTGTATACTCGGCGTTGGCTGTCGGTCGTGTGAGACGCGCGCGAGCTGCGGCCATTCAACGACCATGCCACGGGCCCACCTCATCCTGATTTTCGCCGCAGCGCTTGCGATTCCTTTGCTTGGCGTCGCGCAGGAAAATGACCAGGGTAAACAGGCGCCCGACGCATCCTCTGCCGCGCAAAATGCCGCGCCCGCCGCGCCCAAGAGCTGCGATGCGCGCTCGGTGATGCTCAATTTCCCGATCTATCGGGACGGCGAAGTTGTCCGCGAGGCGCCGGTTTGGCGGCTTGGCGATAGCATGCCCTATTTCTTTGCCGCCGGTATGACGATCGACGCGGATGGCTCGCCCAACGCCTACAATCCCGAAAACACCGGCCTCGACGATCTCGCGAACGCGGGCCAGCCCGGCCACTGGGACGGCGTGTTGCAGGACCGCGACGGCAACCCGCTGGTGCAGGGCGCGGCCGACCCGTTCCCGGGCTACTACATCTCGTGCACGTCGCTTGCGGACCGCACCAAACCCCCGCTCGATCCCACGCGATTCGTGGATGCGTCGAAAATCCCTTACGTAGTGCTGCCGCGCGAGGTCGCTTTCGATTCTGGAACGCGGCTCGGAGATTTCGCGGTGGTCATGAATCTTCGCACCGGCGTGTGGTCGTATGCGATCTTCGCGGATGTGGGCACGTTCGGCGAAGGCTCGATCGCGCTCGCCGATAATCTCGGTATCCGCTCGGACGCGCGGCGAGGTGGAACGTGGGGCGGCGTCTTTTATCTGGTCTTCCCGGGATCGGGTGATGGACGGCCGCGCTCGGTCGATGAGATCAACGAAGCCGCCGGCAAAGCCTTTCAGGATTGGGGCGGCACCGAACGCCTCAATTCCTGCGCCGCGAGCTCGAGGCCCACGATGTGGCCCTGGTACAGGTGATTCGGAGTTGCCCACACAAAAAAACCCGCACACGCCATGGCGCCCGGGCACCGTGCTAAATCCGCAAAGGTAGCCTGCAAAACAGCATTGTCATAATCTGAGATCCTAATCTGAAATTAGGACACGCCCGACTCTGCTAAAATAAACGAACATGCCGCTGCCAATCGATTCGCGCAAGAGGCCTTCGGGCGTGAAGGTGCATGTGAGCACGGGCGAGGGTGTCGAGGTGGTTTGGTCCGACGGGCACATCAGCCGCTACGATTTTCCCTATCTCCGCGATCATTGCCCCTGCGCCACCTGCAACGACGAGCGGCTGAAGAAAGAGGAAAACCCCGCCAAAGCCGCCGCCAGCGACGTTTTCCCAATGTACAAGCCGAAGGCAAAGGCCAAGGCGGCGACGGCCGTCGGCAACTACGCGATTCAAATAGAGTTTACGGACGGCCACGCCACAGGCATCTACAGCTTCGATCACCTGCGGGAAATCTGCCCCTGCGAGGCCTGCGCGCGCGAGTTCCGTCCCGTAGCAAAGGAGAAGACAGCTTAGCCGTAGCGTCGAAGCAATTCAAAAATCCGATTCGTCCCATTCGCAAATGATATGAGCCGCTACCCTTCCCTTTTGGATTGTGCCCACGTATAGTTGCTCCCCGCGCCTTACAAAATCTTTATGTCATCTAGTCCCACGGGATCATCGTTCTCGCAAGGTGTTCGCCCGGTCGCCAAAGTTCTCGTGGCGACGACGGCGATGCTGGCCTTTATTTCGTTTTGGCGCGCGGCCGCCATCGTCCTCAACGACCTCGGCTCGTCCGCATTCTACGCGGGCGCCATTGCGGAACACTTCATCGGGAAGACCGCCCCCTGGTTCGTCCTCGCCATCATGCTGTTCGCCTTCGCAGTTCAGCAGCTCTATTACGAGAGCTGCGGGATGTTCGTGCGCGGCGGCGTGTACCGCGTGGTGAAAGAGGGAATGGGCTCGACGCTCGCCAAGTTCTCCGTGTCGGCGCTGATGTTCGACTACATCCTGACGGGGCCGATCAGCGGCGTGTCCGCGGGCTTGTACCTCGTCGGTCTTCTGAACGAGCTATTCCAGTACACTCATATCCAAATCGTTCTTCCGGTCAATGCGTCGGCGGCGGTGTTTGCGGTGATCGTGACGCTCTATTTCTGGTGGGAAAACGTCAAAGGCATTCCCGAATCGAGCGAAAAAGCGCTGCGCATCATGTACGTCACCACCGTGATGGTGATCATGATGATCCTTTGGTGCGGCTACACGCTGATGGTGCGGGGCGTGCATCTTCCGCCGCTGCCGCATCTGAGAAATCTGGTTTACGCCAACGACTCTCTCGGCTGGCTGAAGCACACTTCGCTTCCTTACACCGTCGGATTCATCGGCGTCCTCATCGGACTCGGCCACTCCGTCCTGGCCATGAGCGGTGAGGAAACCATGGCGCAGGTGTATCGCGAAATCGAACACCCCAAGCTTCCCAACCTGAAAAAAGCGGGTATGGTGATCTTCCTATACAGCTTGATTTTCACGGCCGGTGTCGCCTTTTTCGCGGTGATGATCATCCCTGATTCCGTGCGCGGCAACTTTTCCGATAACCCTATCAGCGGCCTTGCAATGAACCTGGTTGGGCCCTTGCAGCTCCGATTGGCATTCCGAATCTTCGTAGTGGTGGTGGGTGTTCTGATGCTGGCGGGAGCCGTGAACACCGCTATCGTCGGCTCAAACGGGGTGCTGAACCGAGTTTCCGAGGATGGAATCCTTCCCGACTGGTTTCGCAGCCCGCACCGCCGCTTCGGCACATCGTATCGCATCCTGAACTTGGTCGTGGGGCTGCAAATCCTCACGATCGTCCTGAGCCGTGGCAATATCTTCCTGCTCGGCGAGGCTTACGCATTCGGCGTGATGTGGAGTTTTGCCATGAAGGGCCTGGCGGTTCTCGTCCTGCGATTCAAGCAGCCGGGCCAGCGGGAGTTCAAGGTACCCCTCAACCTGAAAATTGGAAGCGTCGAGATTCCCTTCGGAGTAGCGCTGATCACACTGGCCCTCTTTGCCTTGTGCTTCATCAATTTGTTCACGAAGCAGGTTGCGACCATCTCCGGAGCCGCCTTCACGATCATCTTCTTCGCCGTTTTCGAAATTTCCGAGAAGATGACAAAGAGCAAGTCCCAATCCCACGCCGAGCTCGACAAGTTCAATCTTTCTCAGGCCGGCGACCTGACGCCGGAAAACGTGGGCGTGCAGCCGGGCAACGTCCTCGTCCCGATCAGCACCTACTATGCGCTATACCCGCTCCAGGCTGCGCTGCAGCGTGCCAAGAAGAGAGAGGCGGAGATCGTCGTGCTCCACGTGCGCATGCTGCGACGCGCTGCTACGGGCGAATCCGATCTTGCACCCGACCAGCTTTTCACGAACATCGAACAGATGCTCTTCACCAAGGTGCTTGCGATGGCCGAAAAAGAGGGCAAGCCGGTCCGCCTTGCGGTTGCCGCCGCCAACGATCTCTGGGAAGGCATCCTGCGCACCGCCTGCAACCTCCAATCCAGCGCCATCGTCGCAGGCAGCTCGTCGAAGACCGCTGTCACCGAACAGGCGCGGGAAATCGGCTTGGCTTGGGAACGCATGCCCGAACCGCGCCCGCACGTCACGCTCGAAATTTTCACGCCCGCGGGCCACGAACAAGTGTTCTACCTCGGACCTCATGCTCCGCGACTCACGGCCAAGGAGGTCGACCTGCTGCACAAGGTTTGGCTGGATTTTGCCGATCACCTTCCCGGCGAAGAGATCCATCACCACGATATCGTTCATTTTGCGCTCACCGAACTCGAACGCGAAATCGCCCAGGGACACGGCGAGGAAACCCTGCGGCGCCTGCGCGACCATCTCCACGAAATCGAGAGCCGCCGCCAGAACCCTGAGAGTTTGTGAAATATGTCTTGGCTGAGGCCAAGATTCGGGTGGAACGCTCTCGCCAGTTGTTACGTCTGAACTGATTGGGACGGTCTGTCGCAGCGTCGACCCGTAGCCGGAAAAACATGACCGTTTCGCCTCTTTGACGACATCCCGCATCGGCGCGTGGTCGCCGAAGTGCAGGATGGTATACTTAGAGGCTGTTTCGGCGCTGAATCGCAGCGGCGCTTCTGTGTATCCAATCGCTCAGGAGATTTCAGTGTACAAGGTCATCATCATCGGTAGCGGGTGTGCGGGGTTGACGGCGGCGATCTACACAGGACGCGCGGATTTGAACCCGCTCGTGCTCGACGGCTACGAGCCCGGCGGCCAATTGGCCCTCACGACGG
>JBAPOM010000244.1:0-2723 GCA_049279635.1 Candidatus Acidiferrales bacterium | reverse complement strand
GTGCAGATGCGACAAAGCCCGCGCACGCGTCGGTGCGCCATAGTATATGAGCACGCAATCCGCCAAGCGGATGGCCGCTCTCTTTGACTTCAGTTTGGGAGTTGAATCTTCAATCGATCCCGAGACTCGGGATCAGTTGAGGATCTTATCTCTCCCTGATCTCCCAGGCTCGCCTCACCGGCGACCTGAGAGCCCTGTTAGGGGCAGGAATTAGCACCTTGGCAGTTGCACCAGGTTGCTGTGGCTTCGCAGGGCCTGTCCCCTCAGCCACTCTGGATAAGCGCTGCTTCGTCAGCAGCATGCAAATCCTAGCAAAAGCCGCGTAAATCCGTCAATAGGAAGCCGGGTGCAGGCCGAGGCGATCCCATCCAATTTGGATTCCATGAGTTATCGCGGTTATCGCAACTGGGTTTGCAACTGCGCGTATTCGGCTTTGACTTGTACGAGGATGGGGATGTCAGGGTCGGCGTCCTTCCATAGTGCGAAGAAATCGTCGTAGGCGGCGCGGGCCTTGGCGGTGTCGCCTTCGAGCACGTAAGCGCGGCCGAGGCCGAGATGCGCGAGCGCGCCGATCGGCTCGTTTCCGACCACGGCCGCATGGTCGAGGATCATCTGGAATTCCGACGCGGCTTGCGTCCCCTGACGAGCCCCGAGATACGCTTCTCCACTAATGTAAACCGGCAGCATGTGGCCGACCGGAAACAATTCGTGCGACGTGATGGCACGCAGATCTTCGATCGCTTCTTGCGCGTTTCCACGGCGAAGTGCGATCTCGCCGCGGACCGCGGGGAGCGCGCCGAACTGAATGTAGGTATCGTCGGGGAAGCGCTTGCTCAGGTCGTCGGCAAGCTTCTGAGCTTGCGCCAAGTCACCCGAGAGAGCCCAAACGATCGCGGATTCGGGCTCAGCGTTCCGATCCGCCACGACGTTGCCGGCATCCTGCAGGCCTTTCTGGGCGGCCGGGAAGTTCCCGAAGAGGGCATCGACAAGCGCGGCGTCCACCTGGTAGCCGGCGGCAATTTCGCTGTTGCCCTGCTGCTTGGCGGATGCGACGGCGCGCTGCGAGAAATCGCGGGCGGTGGACAGCCGACCGGCGTAGGCGGCTGTATAGGATTCGAGCCCGAGCAGCCTGTCTTCAACCCCTGGTTTGCCCATCGCCTGAGCCGCTTGTTGGGCCATCCCCGCGGCGTCATTCTGGAGAAATGCGAGGTTATACAACAACGAAGGCCATACCGGAGAATCGAGATGCCGGGCTTGTGCCTGTTGGATTGTCGTCTGCGCTTCGTCCAAACGCCCATCAGCAGCGTAATAATCAGCGAGCACCCCATAGTTTAGTGTCGATGTCGGATCAAGCCTGGTTGCTTCGACAAGGTCGGGAATGGCCTGATTATACCGGCCCAATTCCCCGTAAGTCACAGCCAGCTCCCTGTGTGCGATAGGATCGCGCGGATAGCTATTTGCCCAGAACTCGGTGGCCTGCGCGGCCTTCTCCAGGTCGCCGGTGACCTCCAAGTAGTAGGTCGCCGAGATCTCAAGTTTTTCCCGATCGCTGGCCCGATCGCGCAAATCGTACGCCCGCTTTATGTTTTTCGCAGCCAAGGGAGCGTCGTCGAGATCGGCCTGCTCGACACCAAGGCCGAGATAGCCCATGGCAAAATTCGGATCGAGGTCTACGGCGCGCTGGAAAAAGGGAATCGCCGCGGAAAAGTCCGCCCTCATGGCTGCCTGGCTGCCCAGGCTATAAGCCTGCAGAGCTTCGAGAGACGACGTGGTGGCCTGGTCGAGCGGGGCGTTGTACGCCATCATCGAGGTGTGTGACTCGCCGAGCTTGGCGCGGAGCTGGAAGGCGGCATCGCCCAGCGCGGCTAGCACTTTCTCTTTTCCGTCGGCGGTGACCTGCTCCTGTACGAGGGGCACGCCGGTTTGGCAATTCACTGCGTTGAGACCGATCACGTATTGCGTGCCGAGCGCGGCGATCGAACCTTCGATGTCGGTTGTGGCGTTGGCGCGCTGGCAGACTTCGCGCGCCACGTCCGGCGCGAGGCGGGTGTCGGGCGGCTTTTCCATCAGGCGCAACGTGCGCATGATCTGGTCGTTCGAGACGATGTTGAGGAAAGGCGTTTGCGAGAGCTGTGCGGAAAGGCCCTGGCGCAGCGTGCCCTCGAAGACAGGATCGCCCGTCGTGTTTGCGAAATCGGCGATCACGATGGAATCTTTCGCGGTCATCATGGGCGCGTGGCGGAAATGGAAGTAGGCGGCTGCGGCGAGAGCCGCGACGACGATCAGCGCCGACGCAGTCACGAGCCAGCGCTTGGCCTTTTGCGAATGTGGGGCTTGGCCGGAAGAGAGATCCTTCGCTTCGCTCAGGATGACGGCGCTAGGGGGATGTGCCGCGGTGGGTGTGTCCGCAGGCATAGCTGATGACCCCGTTGCGTATGACGATGCGGGCGCGGTTATAGTCGACGCGGCCGCCGCCTGCCGCCCGGAATCTGAATCGCGCTGGAGGCGTTTCAGGTCCGCGCGCAAATCCGACGCGTGCTGGTAACGAAGCCCGCGATCTTTTTCGAGCGCCTTGTTGAGGATGCGCTCGAGCTCCGGCGACACGTCGGGATTGAGCCGCACGGGCGAGGTCGGCGCCTTGTGCAGGATGGCGTCGAAGACAGCGGCGGACGTCGGCCCCGAGAAAGCCTGCTTGCCCGTGGCCATTTCGTACAGCACCAGAC
>JBAPOM010000243.1:0-1703 GCA_049279635.1 Candidatus Acidiferrales bacterium | reverse complement strand
CCCACGGGGGCTCGGGATCGGCGAAATCCTCGAACGATTCCTCGCGCAGGCCCGCGCGAACGAAATCCGCAAACTCCTCGCGCGTGAGCGGCCACGGCAATTGGCCTTCGGGCTCACCTTTCTCGCGGCCTCGCGCGATCACCAGCAGCACGCCGCCCGGCTTTACGAACTCCGCGATTTTCTCAGCCGCGCGTGGCCGCAGCGAAGCAGGCAGCGCCTGCAGCGTGTTCGTTTCAAAAACGAAATCGAAGCTGTGGCGCCAGGCAGGCGGCGGATCGAACAAATCCGCTACTACATAGTTCACCGGCGAGTTCGGAAAGCGCTTTTCCGCCGCGGCGATCGCGGTCTTCGCGATGTCGAATCCGGTCGTCTGAAATCCCCACCCAGCGATCTCCTCGGCATCTTCGCCAAAACCGCTTCCGATCACGAGCGCCGATTTGCCGGCCGTCGCGAACGGGTGCGCCTTCCAGAATTCGCTCAGGTGGGAATTCGCCTTGTGGTCGGCCCAGGGAACGATGCTCTTCCCTTGCTCTCCTTCCTGATACAGCACCTCGAACCATCCTGTGGGATCGCCTTTGGCGACAAATTCGGTGGCGAGTTCTCGGGCGCGTGCGCGGCGATCGGTCATGCGTTCATTTTAGCAGGTGCTGCCTGGCTGTCGCCCACGGGATCGGAATATCCGAAGCGCGAACCATCCATTCGGCAAATCCCGTTTTGTCCATGTGAGGCGCCAGCTCCTGCATGATCCGGCTGTGCGGAATCTGCTCGACAAAACCCATCAGCGATTGCCGGTCCTCCCACACAGAGAGCGTCCAGAATCGCTTCAACATCAGTTCCGCTCCGAGCGCGTAACCGATCAGTCCGCGCGATTTCGCGAGCTGCCCCATCGTCTCCATCGTCAGGCCCGCAAACTTTGGGATCGTCCAGTAGCGTTTCAGCGGCAGGAAGGAAAGCAGCGCGACATATTCTCTATCGTCGCGCGGCGCTGCAAAACTCTTCCACGGCATGGGCAGCATGTAGCGATGCTATCAGAACAGTCTGGCGCAAAACAAAAGCCCCGACCGAAGCCGGGGTTGTTCGTAACGCAAGGTTTGCTCCGTAGGGGCGGGTTTGAAACCCGCCCCTACAGGCGATCAATCTAGGCTTTTAGTCGCCCGCGACGGCTTCGGCGGCCTGATCGAGCTTGGCTTCGCCGTTGCCGTTGCCGTTGCCGTTGCCGTTGCCGTTGGCCGGGGCAATCTGCACCGGCGAGGCAAGCTTCACGGTTGCGCCTGGAACCGCCATCTGAATCTGCTGGATCGTGCCAATCTGCACCACGGTCTCCTGGGGCTTTTTCAGGACGAGCTCTTCGTAAATCTTCCGCACCTTGGCCGCTTCCTCGAAGGCCTTCTTGCGGCGGATGCGGTCTTCTTCGGCGGCGGTTAGCGGGATATCGTGCTCGAGATGCCGCACGCGCGAGGCGTCTTCCGCGTCAATTCGCAGCGAGTGCTCGTAGTGCTCGAGGTTGACGGCCTTGCCCTTGGCGTAGATTTCGTGCTTGCCGTGCGTCTTGTACCATTCGGCGACCGTCGCGTTCTTGTACATGTTCTCGATGATCTTCCGCCAGCCGATGCCCGTGTTGTACGCGCAGAAGGAGATTTCGCCCTGCTGCGTGGCGTAGGGGATGATGCACATTTCGGTGCGGCGGAAATCGTAGTTGAAAA
>JBAPOM010000242.1:0-2013 GCA_049279635.1 Candidatus Acidiferrales bacterium | reverse complement strand
TGGGCGACGTGGAGAGCTTTTGCGCTCCTCCCGCCCCTGTGGATGATCAGGTTCTTAATGGCCTGCCTTGCAGCGCCGGACATACTTCTTGCTATATTTCTCCCTACGGTGACTTCTATCCGTGTGTGCAATTCCCTCTAACGTGCGGGAATGTGCGGCAGCAGAAGTTCCTGGAAATCTGGCAGCACTCGCCACAACTCGCCGAGGTGCGCTCGATTCGCCTCAAGCACCTTACTACGTGCTCCTCCTGCACTCACGCCGGCAGTTGCACGCGCTGCCCGGGTCTCGCCTATATGGAAGGGAATATGCGGGGTCCTTCGTCGGCGGATTGCGAGAAGTCTTTTGTGCGAACGGGAATTGTTACAGCGGGGATGATGGCGCGGAAGGCTTCCGCCCCCGCGCCGGTTCTTGTGCAGATAGCCCCTGCTCCTGCGCTCGGGGCTTGAGCCGTTTACAGGCTAAGCGTAAGCCTCGGCCTTTTTCCTTCGCGCAAACCCAACCAGGGCCAACAATCCAATCCCCAACAGCAGGGACGAGGATGGTTCGGGCGTTGAAACCGCTGGGCCCGAGATTAGATCGAGCGTAAAGTCGCCATTCACCGAAAGCCCTGCCAGATTGACCGCGATGAAGTTCGATCCGAAGGTCACATCGGAATCCGTCAATCCGGGTATGTCCGTTGTCAGCGTGAAGCCGGTGAGGGATCCGCCGTCGGCGAAGGTCAGCCCGGTGAAATCGAAGCCATCAAAACTGGTGTCAGTGTAGGTGGTGGCCGGAAACAAGGCCGAGTATGAGATCGAGGAAGTGCCAACGCTGAATGTCTCGGTTCCGTTTCCGCTGTACGGCACGCAGATCGGAGAAGTACCCGGGCACGCCAGCGTCGATCCGACCGCGATCGTGTCCGATCCGATTGTCGTGCCGGTGTTCGGATAGAGCCAGCTGATTCCAGCCGAGCCCGTCAGGCCATCCGCGCGAGTGACCCCGGGACAAAGCACCAACGCGCAGAACACCGCTGCAACTACTGCCAAACCCACACACCACGTTTTCATATGTCCTCTTTGGCCGACCGCTTTTCACGCCGCCCCCAAGGCAACACCGGCGCACTATAAGCCCGCGAGATCTGCCGCACTTCCTGTGCCAAAGTGAACCAGAACTGGGAGGTGCTAATACATTGCGAATAGGGTATTTACATGTCTGAAAAGAAAACTGTCCTCTTTTGAAACATGACAAAACGGACCTTGGTGCTCATTGATGGCAAAAACTTTCCGATTCCCCGGATGAGTTGAACCGGAAAAGGTACCATTACTGACGGGACAACGCGGCTAACTTTCGCCTCGACGAACGATGAGCGATTGGACTTCGACGTCCGCAATTTCACCGCGCGTGAGAGAAACGCGCCACGTGGATCGCTCCCCGCCATTTCGATTCGAATGATGGTCGAATGATAGCGCCCGCTTGCGGGAGCCCAACGGCTGTTCTATCGTTCTCGGCGAGGCTTCTTCAAGTGCGCTCACGACTTGCTGTGATTTTTCTGCTTTTCGCTGCTTCGATCGCGGGGCCGAGTGCCTCGGCCGGACCTCAGAGCGCTGCGACCAGAAGTGGATTCGCGCAGTGCCGCGTCGCGCATTTGCGGCATGGCATCAACGTGAGCGAGTGGTTCGCGGATCTACACCCTGCGCGGGCACGCAGTCATCTGGGGGGCTGCGCTGGGTCTGGGTCCCCTACCGCTATTTTGCTCGCTGCCCCGAAATTTGAGTAGACGCGTCGGGCGGTTCTCATTCAAATTAGACAGGCGTGGCAGAGGCGGTGAGGGTGGTTCAGGGAGAATAGGCGATGAGACATTTGGGGTTTGTCTTGGGGGCTATCGTTCTTTTCGCGCTGAGCACCGGCGCTCAGGCCAATTCGGGAACTCCGGCAACATCGATGTCAGCGACTCAGGACGCTATTCAGAACAGTGCGGCGCTAGCGCCGGCCGCAACCACTCTGCATGCCGCTGCGTTGATACCGGCAACGCCA
>JBAPOM010000241.1:0-4719 GCA_049279635.1 Candidatus Acidiferrales bacterium | reverse complement strand
GCGCTCAGTCCCGTGTCATTCATCGCTCTGGTGTTGCCCACCAACCATCTCTTCGATCAGCGCGGACCATGATGAATTGTTCGATCTCCCTAACCTGCAGGGAGGCGGGTAGCCTAATCAACCGGTCGATGACTATTCGCACCGCAGGGCGTTTCAGGCATTCCCACCACAGGCCGCACCACTTCGTTGCATCTGTCCGCGACGACAGAACTCTGGATAATCGATTCCATCCCGCAACATGATCCACAGTCGGATCCCCAGCTTGCGGGCCACGGCCACACGCGCCTTCCCCAAACCTTTCTGCACCAATTTGCGCCGGTAGAAACGCTTTAACTCCGGATCGCGGCGCACCGCGTGAGCGCCCGCTTCACCCCAGAGAAAACGCAACAGTGGACTGCCTTGCTTGGTGATTCCACCGAGCCGCTGCTGCCCTCCGCTGGAGTATTCCCGGGGAATAATACCCACGTAGCTCGCCAGGGCTTTGCCATCCGCGAAACGCTTAGGGTCACCCAGGAAAACGTCGCTCGCCAGTGCGGTGACCGGCCCCACTCCGGGATGCGTCATCAGCCGCCGTGAAGCGGAACGATTTTCCGCTTGCTCCGCCACCTGCCGGGTGAGCTGCTCGATCTGTGATTCGATGTTCCGATACATGGTCTGCAAGGCAGTGCGCCGACAAGCGGTGTGGGGCATCAGTGGTAGCGACGCCACCTTCTCCTGTCCATCATTGCTCCACAGACTAGGACCTCGCCGTAGACCATTTGCCAAAGCGATGGCCTGCAGCGCATTTTGTATGCGCGTGCGTATGCGCACCCACTGATGGCGATGCAGCAGCAGAGCGCGCAGGTCAAGCAACTCCTTACTGGGCAGCCAGATCGCTGGAAAGCGATCTTCTGCCAGCAGCTTCAGAATCAATTCCGCGTCGCGCCGATCGTGTTTCTGTTTGCGAGGTTCCGCCGCACGAATCTGTGCGGGATCCCCGACCCGGCACTGGATTTCCAACTCCTCCATCAGGTTCAGAAACCATGGCATCGATCCTCCGGCCTCGATGCCCACCAGCGCGGGTCGCGGGAGAGTGGAATAAAATTCCCGCACCTGGTTGCCTTCGTGCATCAGTTGCAAATTCACTACATCTCCGGTCGTCGTATCCAAAATTGCCAGCGTCTGCTGGCGAGCGTGCAAATCACAGCCTATAATTCGCATTCGGCCTCCTTCAGTCCGAGCGGCTGTTCGGGTGAACACCACCCAGTCTACTCGGGCCGTCGCGAGGCCGACTTCGTTATGACATCAACCGGAAACTGACCCACTACCCCGGCGCCTCTGAACTGTTGGCCGAAGGGCTCTCTCCTGATGGACCGTGAGAAAGACGATGCGGTAGCTGGACTGAAGATGAGGCGAACCCCCGCGGCTGAAGCCGGCGTTATTCCGACGGCTTTTCGAGGGCCTGAAGGCCCACGCTTCCACCAGCGCCCTTGAGCTCAACGCCGAAAGCGCGGTGAGTTACGCGCAGACCGAAGATCCGCCACTAACTGTCACGCTCTGTTTTCCACGGTCTAAGAAGCAGACTCGGTTGCCTGGCCTTTTGTGCAGGTTTGGTCTAGTTCTAGTCCCTGTCCTTTTTAGCAGATGTAATCCCTTGAAACTCGCGCGCCGCCGTGCAAGCGTAGACTGAGCAGTTAGCTTCAGATTTGAGGAGCGGCATGTGGAATTGAGAGCGACGAACAGCACGAGACGAGCGCAAGCAGCAAATGTCGCGGCGCGCAGGCTTATGGGCTCGGTGCCTCGCAAAATCGCCCTGAAACGGCGCCTTCTAATCGACACTGCGGCGATTAGAAATCAGCCTATCCTATTGAAAACACTGTGCGAAAGTTTTTCTAATCGACACAGTAACGGCAGGTCTTCTTGCCTGCCGAAAACTCGCTCTGCGGGGCGTTTTCTGCGAAACTTTCGAAACGATCGCCGCCACTCGACCAGCCGAAGGAGCCGCGCATGACGACTGAATCCAAGCTTTCCTTCGTGTATCAGGCGTCGCCGGTGCGCGCCGTATTCGGGATTGGCGCGATCGAGAAGGCGCCGGAGGAAATCGCGCGGCTAGGCGCGGAGCGCGTGCTGATCATTGCGACGCCGGGGCGCCGCAAGCTGGCGAGCGATCTGGGGGCACGATTGGGAGCGAAAGCGGCGGGAGTTTTCGATCGCGCGGTGATGCACGTTCCGATCGAGAATGCGAAGGAGGCGCGCGCGGAGGCGGAGCGTTTGCGCGCGGATGGCTACATCGCCGTGGGCGGCGGCTCGGCGACCGGCGTTGCGAAGGCGATTGCAGCTGAGGCGGGCCGCCCGATTCTGTGCATCCCGACGACCTACTCCGGATCGGAGATGACGCCGACGTGGGGATTTACCGAGAGCGGCATCAAGAAGACGATGCGCGACGCGCGCGCGCAACCGAAGGCGGCGATCTACGATCCCGCGCTGACGGTGAGCATGCCCGCCGCGCTTTCGGCGACGAGCGGGATGAACGCGATGGCGCATTGCGTCGAAGCACTCTACGCGCAGGACGGGAATCCGATCGTGTCGCTCGAAGCGGAGGAGGGAATTCGCGCGCTCGCGGCAAGCCTGCCGGTTGTGGTGAAGGAGCCGTCGAATATGGAGGCGCGCTCGCAGGCGTTTTACGGCGCGTGGCTTGGCGGCATGGTGCTTGGCGCTACCACCACGGCGCTGCATCACAAGCTGTGCCACATTCTTGGCGGTGCATTCAATCTGCCGCACTCGGAGACGCATACGGTCCTGTTGCCGCATGCGACGGCGTACAACGCGGGCGGCGCGCCGGATGCGATGGAGCGAATCGCGCGGGCGCTCGGCGGCAAGGCGAGCGGAAAGTCCGCGGCGGCGGGATTGCATGAACTCGAAGCGTCGATGGGCGCGCCGCTATCGCTGAAATCGCTGGGGATGAAATCCGATGGCTTGGACCGAGCCACGGAGCTTGCACTGCAAGCGTCCTTCTATAATCCACGGCCGCTGACCAAGAAAGGGATTCGGGCCTTGCTGGAAGATGCATTCGAAGGACGAGCGCCGCGAGCGTGGACCGCTTCAGCTTCCTCGAGCTAGGGCTTGGGATCGGCGGCGGACTTCGATCCGAGCATCGTCGGCGTGACGTCGAGAGAGAGGCGCACCCAGCGATCCTGATGGGTGAGCTTGGCCTGGCTGAGGAGGGCATTGAGCAAGGCGACTTCGTCGCGGCTCATTTCGCGGCGCGTTTTGGGATCGGCCAGCGCCATCGACCCGATCATGCGAAACCCTTCGAGCAGCGTCGACATTTCGATGGCGTGCGCCATCGAGTCGCACTCGGCGTCGAGCGCGAGTTGGAGGTCGTCGGCCTTGGGCTGGCCGACGAGCGTGAGACCCTGAATGTTGCGCGCGAGTTGTTCGAGCTGCGGAGAGCTGCGGAAGTTGTCGTAGAAGGCCGCAGGTAAGTTGTCTGTGCGCGCCACGGCAAAGATGGGCGCCGCGGCAACTCGATCGGTCAGAGCTTGTATTGCCGGATCGCGCGGGCGTGGATTGAAAGGGCCGAGGAGGCGGGCCGGGTTTTTCCCGCTGGCGAGGATGATGCGCGCCGGCGAGAGAAACTCGAACGCGGTGGGCGGGTTGCCCGGCACTTCGTAGATTGCGTCGGAGCCGTGCATCACGACGTGCCCCGTGCGGAGAGCGTAGGCTTTGATTTTCGGCTGATCGAAGCGGCCTTCGGCGATGGCGACGGCGCGATCGAAGATGCCCTCTTCCCTAATGTGGCTGGCAGGCCAAAACGCGATCGCGGCTTTGTCGAGATCGCGCGTGTAGTCGAAGCCGGTGCCGCGAACGAACTCGGCGTAGTCGCGGTCACTCTGCGGATTGGCTCCTGCGAGGCCCAGCATGGCCGCCAGCGGCGAGCCTTGCAACTTACGGAGCGCTGCAACATCTAAGTAGGCAACGCCAGGCGCATCGGGTGGAAGCTCACTAAAAACACCGGGAACGGGACGGGTACTCGGAGCAGCGGCGGGCAATGGGCGCCGCGCGCGGTAGAGATAGACTCCCGCGGCGGCAGCCACGAGGCAGACGAGCGCCGCGAGTGCGATGAGCCCGCGTTTTGTGGCGGAGATAGGCATGGCCGCTGCGGCAATTAGTGTAATGTTTCGCGGCGCGATTGCGAACGGGAAACGTGAAATGAAATTGAAGCGATTGCTCGGCGTCGCGGTGATAGGAATCGTGCTGGCCGCGCCCTCGCGCGGGCAAGCGCCGGCGCAATCGGCACCGGCTGCGCCGTTTCCTTCTGTCGACCGGATCTTGAATCATTACGTCGAGGCCGTGGGAGGACGCGGGGCTTGGCTGAAATTGACATCGCGAGTGACGATGGGAACGATCGACGTGGCGGCGCAGAATCTTTCCGGTACGATCGAATTACGTGAAAAGGCGCCCGACCGGATTCTTTCGGTGATCCGGATTTCGGGCATTCTCTTCCGGCAGGGTTTCGATGGCACGGTCGGCTGGACCGATGATCCGCAGAATGGTCTTCGCGAGCAGAGTGGTCCGGAGCTGAGTGAAGCGCGTCGCGACGCGGATTTCTATCACCCGCTGGATATGAAGAAGCTGTACGCGAGGGTCGCGGTGGTTGGCCCAGAGAAAGTGGACGATCAGGACACGTACGAAGTAGAAGCGGATGTTCCGGAGGGCGCTCCGGACGAAATTTATTTT
>JBAPOM010000240.1:0-9251 GCA_049279635.1 Candidatus Acidiferrales bacterium | reverse complement strand
GATCACGTTCGCATCGGGACCAAACACCGGGGCGGCAATACCGACGCGCCCGCTATCAACGTCCCCGTGCGTTACGTGAACGCCCGCCTTCCGGATGCGGCGAAGATTCGCCCGCACCGTTTCCCAGTCGGAGCCCAAACCAGCCTCGCGAATCTCCGTCGGGTATCTTTCGAAAAACCACCGAGCCGAGCGCGGATGAAGGTTTGCAAAAATGACCTTTGACGAAGCGCCCTGAAAGATGGGCATCGGCCGGCCGCGCTCGTAGCTGATTGCATTGTCGGAAACCGTTCGTGGTTCCTGATGGACACACATCACGCAGTTCCGGTAAATCCGACACAAGATCGCGATGCCCATACCGCCCGACCTATCCTCCAGCCGCTGCATGGCAGGGCGACCGACCTTGATCAAGGGATCGGTGAGCCGAATCTTACGGTCGTTTTCGATCACGGCAGGACCCAAAATGTACTTGTTTCCGGAGAACGGGTCTAGAAAGCCCGCTTTGCACAATTCTCTGAAGTATCTGTAGGCCGTACTGACCGAAACGCCGATTTCCCGGGCGGCATCCTCGACGGTCCATTCGTACTTTTCAACCGTGAAGAGATTTAGGACGGCCAGGAGTCGACTTGCCGTATTCACGAATTGCCCTCCCTAGAGCCGGGTGGTCCACCTGATCCGTATAATAACCTAAAATGCCGTATTTTAGTATTACAGATAGTTCTGACTCTCAATATTCGCAGAATATAATAATTGCGTACTATTTTGTGTTGACTTTTGTTGGCCCGTGTTGATACGATTTGCCTTCGTTACGGCGTTCAATGCGCAGGAAGTCGGTGGCGATTCACTCATGCCCGACAAGCTGAGTTCGGTCTCCGAGGTGGTCAGGTCGATACCTTCGGGAAGCCATATCGCGTTGGGCGGCTTTTCGAATTTCCCTTGCAGAATCCGAAAGAAAGTCCTACAACGCCTTTCCGACTGCCGCGGAACCGCGCCTCTTTGCGGGAGGAAATTGACCCGAAAGGCGTGCATGTGAAGTAAGCGACAAAGCCTTATCGGCCTGACGTGGTATCGAAAGCGAGGAGCAATCGTGATTTACGACATCGAGCTGAACTCCGCCGCGCACTATCCAGTACGAGGTATCGTGGAATTATCGCCATCGATCGAAGCTGCCGGCTTCGGCGCTTTCTGGAAAGGGGAGTCAAACAGCACCGATCCTCTGGTATTGATCTCGGGCATTGCCGCACGCACGAAGACGCTTAAGGTCGGGACCGCGATTTATCACATTTACGGCCGAAGCCCGGTAACCATGGGGATTCAATCCGCCACCTTGCAGGACCTTTCGGGCGGGAGGCTTTTGCTGGGGCTGGGCGTAGCGAACAAAACCATCGCTGCGTGGCACGGAGGGACATTCGATCGGCCCCTGCGCCGCGCCAAAGAATATATCGAAATCGTTCGCAAAACTGCGGCGGGCGAGCGCGTGGAATACCAGGGAGAAATGTACACCACGGGGCAGCGGTTTCAGCTTTCGTGGAAACCGTCCCATCCCACGTTTCCCATCTATCTTGCCGGTTTGGGGCCGCAGATGACGCGGCTGGTAGGACAAATCTCCGACGGCGTTTTCATCAACATGGCCACGCCTGCCACGATTCGCGAGATCGCCGGTCGGGTGCGTGCAGGAGCCGTGGAGGCGGGCCGCGATCCGAGCAAAATCGACATTATTGCCAAGGTTCGCGTGTCGATGAACCCCGATCGGGCTATGGCTCGATCGCGCATCCGGCAGGTCCTCACCTTCTACAACATCGCCGATCATTACAAGGACATGCTGCGCGCCTCCGGATTCGAAGAGGAAGTCAACGCCGTGCAGGAGGCGTTCAAGGCCGGCGGGTTCAAGGCGGCGAGCACCAAGATCACCGATGCTTATATGGACAAATTGCCCGTGATCCCTGCGACTTCCATCCAGGAGATCAAAGATCGACTGCAACCTTTTGTTGAGGCGGGTGTCACGCGACTCATCGTTCCCTACGTTCCAGTGACGGAGCCGGTGATCGACGACGCCCGTAAGTTCGTGGAAGCTTGGGGAAAATCATAAACAGCATCGATGGAATGAGGGTCTTCATTCGAGCCTTGCTCGCATTCGGCATCAAGGAAAATGAAGTCCGCGTGATGCTCCACGACAATCCGGCGAAACTGATGTGGCTCGACTAACGATGTGGTTCGACTAGCGAAGCTCGCGGCTTCGCAGGCACAGGTACGGAGGTCAGAACATGCCGTCGACAGCAGAGGATATTCAATCAATCCGGGACAATGTTCGGGCGCTTTGCCAGGACTTTCCGGATACGTACTGGCGCGAAACGGACAAGAAAGAAGCGTATCCGCAGGATTTCGTGAAGGCGCTCACGGAAAGCGGATACCTGGCCGCCTTGATTCCCGAGGAGTACGGTGGCTCGGGATTGGGCATCACCGAGGCCGGCGTGATCCTCGAAGAGATCAACCACTCCGGAGGCAATTCGGGAGCGTGCCACGCGCAGATGTATACGATGGGCACGCTTCTCCGCCACGGCAGCGCCGAGCAAAAGCAGCGTTATTTGCCGGCGATTGCCCGTGGCGATCTTCGGCTGCAGGCGTTCGCCGTCACCGAACCGAACGCCGGCTCCGAAACCACACGCATTGAGACGAGAGCCGTCCGCAAAGGCGACCGCTACATCGTCAACGGGCAAAAGATTTTCATCTCTCGCGCCAAGCAATCCGACCTGATGCTTTTGCTGGCGCGAACGACGCCGTACGCCGATGTGCAGGACAAGACTCAAGGAATATCCGTGTTCATCATGGACATGCGAGAGGTCAAAGGAAACCTTCAGATTCGACCCCTCGATATGATGGTCAATCACCATACGAACACAATCTTCCTCGAGGACGTGGAAATCCCCGCTACGGCTCTGATCGGCGAAGAGGGGAAAGGGTTTCGTTACATCATCGACGGATGGAATGCCGAACGGATTTTGGTCGCCTCGGAAGCCATCGGGGACGGCCGTTGGTTTGTCGAGCGGGCGTCCTCGTACGCGCGTGAACGCGTAGTTTTCGGGCGGCCAATCGGAGCGAATCAGGGCGTTCAGTTTCCCATCGCGAAAGCCTATGCGCACGTGGAGGCGGCAGACCTGATGCGCTTTAATGCTGCCGCGAAATTCGACGGGAAAGAGAAATGCGGCGCCGAGGCCAATTTGGCCAAGCTGCTGGCTTCCGAGGCCGCCTGGGAAGCCGCGGATGTTTGTCTAACAACTTACGGCGGTTACGGCTTCGCGCGGGATTACGATGTCGAACGGAAGTTTCGGGAAACTCGGCTTCTCACCGTGGCGCCAGTAAGCAATAACTTGATTTTGGCATTTCTGGGCCAGAACGTGCTCAAAATGCCGAAATCGTATTAAAGCTCGATGCGATTGGGGAGTGAAAACCACTCGCGGTGCATCGTCAAGTCTTAAACGGAGAAGGACAAATGGATCAGAAAAACGCTCTGCTGCGCTCCTGGATGTTCGTTCCCGGAAATCGTCAGCGCATGATCGAGAAATCACTCGGGGTTGCGGTAGACGCCGTCATGATGGATATCGAGGACGGCGTTGCGCCCAATGAAAAGGACGCGGCTCGCCAGCAAATCGCGGCTTGCCTTGACCAGGTGGCTGCCCGCCTGAAGGCCGATCCCAACCTTCGCACGCCGGCGCGGTTCGTGCGTATCAACGCGGTGGGCCACGAGCGAATGCGCGACGATCTCGCTCACGTATTGCGGCCGGGCCTCGAGGGGCTGGTTGTGCCCAAAGTTGACACTCCCGATCAAGTGAAAACCGTCGAGCAGATTCTCGATCGTCAGGAACCGGAAGTGGGCCTCGGTCGAGGAAGCGTGCGTCTGCTCGTTGCCATCGAGAGTCCGAGAGGTCTTTTCAATGCCTACGCAATCGCTTGCGCTTCGCCACGCGTGATCGGATTGATTTTTGGCGCCGAGGATTTTTCGCGGGAGCTGAGTCTGCCCTTGACGCGCGAAGGTGAAGCCCGCGATCTTATTTACGCGCGTTCTGGAATCGTGACGGCGGCCGCATGCGCGCACGTGCAATCGGTGGATGGAGTCTGGCCGGACCTCAAGGATATCGAGGGGCTGAAGAAATTCGCGGTGCAGGCCCGCCGATTGGGCTTTTCCGGCATGTCGTTGATTCATCCCGCGCAGGTCGAAATCGTCAACGGCGCGTTCACGCCGGCGGCGGACGAGATCGACTACGCGCACCGGGTGCTTCAAGCGTTCGATGAAGCACGGATCCGCGGCGAAGGCGCCGTAGCGTTTGGCGGGCAGCTCTTGGATCTCCCGATTATAGATAGGGCACGGCAAACACTCGCGTTGGCGGAATCGCTCCGTGCGCGCGCCTCGTAGCGGAATCGGATCTCGACAACCTTGTCTTGAACGGCTGCAGTTTCCATGTCGGGATAGCGGCGTCATTCGATCTTGATGAATTCATCCAGGACATCGAAGAAGGAGAAATCAAAATGGCAGTCAAGCCAGGTTGGGTAGGGCGCTTTTTTGAAGATTTCGAAGTCGGAGACGTTTACCGTTGCCGGCTCGGAAGAACCGTCACGGAAAACGACAACATCTGGTTTACGCTCCTCACCAACAACACAAATCAGATCCACTTCAACAACGAATACGGCAAGCGCACCGAGTTCGGCCGCTGCTTGATCAACAGCGCCCTTACGTTGGCGATCGTGGCCGGCATGGGCGTTGCGGACGTGAGTGAAAACGGTTTCGCGCTCGGTTGGGACGAAATCAAGCTTCCCAACCCGCTGTTTGCGGGCGACACGCTTTATTCCCAATCCGAAGTATTGGAGAAACGCGAATCCAAATCCAAGCCTCAGTGGGGAATCATCAAGGTCCGGACGCGTGGAATTCAGCAGGAGGGCAAAGTCGTAATCGATTATAGCCGCAGCGTCATGGTTTATAAGCGAGCCCACGCGCCGATGCAGAATCTCTTCCCCGAGGTTCGTCCCTGATGCCGGAGAGCCGTCCGAAAAAAGCGGCTTTGGCTCTTGACGGCGTGCGTGTCCTCGCTTTGGAAGTCTCTGTGTCAGGCCCCCATTGCACGCGAATCCTGGCGGACATGGGCGCCGAAGTCATCAAGATAGAGAAACCTGGAACCGGCGATGTGATTCGCGGATGGGATTCCGTGGTGAGGGGCCTGTCCTCCGGGTTCGTCTGGCTCAACGGCAACAAGCGAAGCTTTGCCGTGGACATCAAAACGCCGGCTGGCAGGGAAGCGATTCAGAAGCTTGCCGACCGCGTTGACGTCGTCCTCGAAAATTTCGCCCCGGGAGTTGCCGAGCGCCTGGGGATGGGAGCCGCTGAGCTCTGCGCCCGTAATCCGCGGCTCATTTACTGTTCTCTCTCCGGTTACGGCCAGGACGGCCCCTACCGCAACGTCAAAGCGTACGACCTGCTCATCCAGGCGGAGGCGGGGATCATTGCCACTACCGGATACCCGGACAAGCCTGCGAAAGTCGGCGTCCCGATCACCGATCTTGCTTCATCGATGTATGCGACCGTAGGAATTCTGCTGGCGCTGTATCAGCGAGAACGTACGGGCCGCGGGCAAACGATCGATATTTCGATGTTTGAATCTGCTCTGGCCTGGCTCGGATATTTTCCGCATCACTTCTGGCATCAGGGAGAAGAGCCTGCCCGCGTCGGCATGCGTCACCATTACATCGTTCCCTACGGTCCGTACCTGGCCGGCGACGGAGTCTACGTGACCCTCGCGGTCGCTACGCCTCAGGATTGGGAGGTCTTTTGCCGCAAAGTGATTGAGCGGCCCGAGTTGATCGACGATCTTCGCTTCCGCACCGCTCCGGACCGCCGCGAGAATCGCGCGATGTTGGAAGAACTGGTCGAGAAGGCATTTTTGAAGCATCCGCACGAAGAATGGCTCCGCCGGCTTCGCGATGCCGAATTGCCGCACGGCAAATTAAATGGCATCGGCGAAGTCCTCGCTCATCCTCAGGTGATCGCACGAAAAATGATCCGCGAGATGGAATCGCCTGTAGGGACCGTTCCTGTCATCGGGAGTCCCTTGCGGCTTTCCGATAGCCCCGCGCGCTTCGATCCGATTCCGGCGCTGGGACAGGACACGGAGGCGATTCTGCAAGAACTCGGCTACACTTCGGCTGAAATCGACGCCTTTCGGCGCGATCGCGTCATCTGACCGGGAACCGGGAACCACATCGGCGGCTTACGTCGGCAATACCACTGAGATCGCGCTCGACGAGCCATCGCGCGGTGGCGGAATCGGGCCGCAATCGACTCGAAAGTCTCCGTAGGTCATCCAACTCGTCGATATCGAGTTCCAGGCGAGGATTTCGATACACTCGAGCGCGCGCGCCGCATGCCTTTGCCTCGGCCAAGTGCCGCGGAAAACTATTGGGACCGAAACGCGAGGGAAACAGAACCGCAGGCGATCGTAGCAGCGCGTTAGTGCCCGTACCGTCACTCGAAGGAACGATCACAGCGGACGGCGCGGCCTCCAACTCGTGGAAAACCGCCTCGATGTCGCTCGGTTCGGCCAGCGGCAGATCAATCGGCAGCCGCAGTAAGGCGTCGACGTGGTGCTCGGCGCAATAGCGCGATCCTTCGTCGACCGAGTCGCTCTCTGATGTCTGGCGGGCTTCGACAATCGTTTCCCATCCAAGTTTCTGGGCCCGCGAAAGGGCCCCTGGTTCTTTGCTGATCACAAACACTTGGTCTGCACACCGCGTCGCCGCCACCACATTAAAAAAGTCCTCGCACATCGCTTCCGCCAGCGCCGCGCGATCGCCAGGCGGGAAATGAGGCGCCAGCCGTTTTTTCGCCTCGCAAAATTCTTTCACCGGAATCAGGATCGCCTTCATGCAGCGGCCCCTGCTCTCTGCTTTTCGGCAAATTGCAAAATTCTCCGCGCGAGCTGTTCCTTGTCCTCCACATTACGCATAACCGTCGGGTGAACCACGACATCCATGCCGAGCGCTTCGATCGCCGCGCTTTGGGCGCTGTCGACGGAATCGATCACAAACGTTCCGCAGATATCCTGATACATCCGTGCCACTACGAGTGCCGACACGTCGTGCCCCAACTGCTCGAGCATTTGATCGGACGGCCCCTTTAGGGACTTGCCTCCGACGATGGGGCAAACCGCAATGACGCGCTTCCGCCGCTTTCGCAAGGTTTCCCTTACACCCGCGATTGCCAAAATCGGCCCAATGCTGATCAGTGGATTGCTGGGACAGATTACGATGCTCGAAGCACCTTCCATGGCTTCAAGTACTCCGGGGGCTGGCCGCGCTCGTTCGATTCCATCGAACGAAATTGCCCGAACGGTCGGCTCCGCGCGCCGCTGCACCAGATATTCTTGAAAGTGAAGCCGGCCCTCGCCGGTTTCAATCATGGTCGGCACGGGCTGGTCGCTCATGGGGAGAATTCTGGCCTGGACGCCCAGCGCTTCCCGGATGGAATTCGCCACCTCCGAAAGGCTCGCTCCGGCGCGGAGCATGGCGGTGCGGTGGATATGCGTCGCCAGATCGCGATCTCCGAGATGGAACCACTGGGGGCGGCCGTAAACGGCGAGCTGCTCGAGCGCGCGAAACGTTTCCTCGCGGAATCCCCACCCCGTTTCCGGATTCACCAGGCCTGCCAACGTGTACGTGACGATATCGAGATCGGGCGATATCGAGAGACCGTGCATCGCAAGATCATCGCCCGTATTGACGACGACCGTCAGCTCGCGTGGATCCATCACGTGATTGAATCCCAGCAAGAGCTTTGAGGCACCAATCCCGCCCGCCAGTGCCGCGATGTCCATCAGTGTCTTGCCTGGTCGAGCAGCGTGGCATTTTCTCGCTGCGCCGCCATGCGTTCGAGTGGCAGGAGTTCGTCTGCATCCGCGTGTTCGAACACGCGCCGGATTTTGTAGGTTGTGGTGCGCTCGGCCGGCGTACGGCCAATCGTCCGGATCAATGCGCGCAGTTCACCCGGCGAGGCATATTCTCCGAAAGTCGCTCCCGCAGCTTTTGAAATGCTCTCTTCCATCAACGTGCCGCCGAAATCGTTGGCGCCTGCTTCGAGGCAGGCGAGGGACGCTTCGAAGCCAAGTTTTACCCACGATACCTGGATATTCTTGATATGGCCATTCAGCAGCAGGCGGGCCAGCGCGTGCACGAGTAAGTGTCCCTCAAATGAACTCCCCGCACGCGCGCGTCCCGTGCGGAATAATCTCGTCTGCGAGTGGATGAAACCGAGCGGCACGAACTCCGTGAACCCGCCCGTATCCATTTGAATCTCGCGCAGGAGCAGTATGTGCCTCACCCAATGCTCGGGCAGTTCGGCGTGGCCGTACATCATTGTGCTCGTGGTCGGAATCCCCAGCTCGTGCGCCGTGCGAATCACTGCGATCCACTGCCGGACTTTGAGCTTGTTCGGGCTCAAGAGCTGGCGCACATCGTCATCCAAAATTTCCGCCGCTGTTCCGGGGATGCTTCCCAGCCCCGCGTCCTTCAACGTCCGCAGATGCTCTGGGAGACTCATTCCGGTCTTTTCGACCCCGTAGACGATTTCCATCGGCGAGAATGCGTGCACGTGCAGGTTCGGCAGGCGTGATTTGATCGCCCGCAGAAGATCGGCGTAGTACGTGCCCTGCAGGTCGCGTGGCAATCCGCCCTGAATGCACACCTCCGTGGCGCCGCGCTCGACAGCCTCCACCGACTTCGCAACCAATGACTCGGTGGAATGAAAGTACGCATCCGCAGCGTGAGGGCCCCGGCCGAATCCGCAGAATGCGCATCCGACGATGCACACGTTCGTAAAATTCAGGTTCCGGTTTACGACGTATGTCACTTGATCGCCGGCTTCGCGGCGTCGCAGCTCATTCGCGACCTTCACGACCGCCACAAAATCCTCTTCGGCAACGTCGCAAAGCGCGAGCCCATCATGGAAATCAAGATTGGTTTCCCCGAGAGCTTTTTCGAGAATGCCGGCAATTCTTGGACTCGCAGCTCGTAGGGCCTGCTCCCAGGAAATCTCTCGCCACTCGGGATCGTTGATCTTCAGCATGGATCGCTCTCAGTTCCGGGCGTAGCCGTCTCCGGCACGGAATTTTTCCAGGTGCGGTTGTACGCCCGCGCTTACAAATTCCGGCCGAGCCGAGAATTCGGGATAAATGGCCAGCCGTTCTCGCAACTGGAATCCCGCGGTGGCTGTC
>JBAPOM010000239.1:0-38478 GCA_049279635.1 Candidatus Acidiferrales bacterium | reverse complement strand
CGGAGCTTTCGGGCGGCGAGCAGCAGCGGGCGGCGCTGGCCCGGGCGCTGGTGAATCGTCCGACAATTCTGCTGGCCGACGAGCCGACCGGAAACCTCGACAGCGCGACCGGCGACGAAATCATGCTGTTGCTGCGCGAGATCAACGAGACGCTGGGCATGACAATCGTCATGGTGACACACGAGCAGCCGCGCGCCGAGCGCTTCGCGCATCGAATGATCCTGATGGGCGACGGCAAGATCACGAACGATGGAGTGCGCGCGTGAAGACACGCGATCTGGTGGATCTCGCGGCGCGGAATCTTCGTGAGGCGATCTTTCGCAATTCGTTGACGACGCTTGGCATCGGGGTGGGCGTGGCGTCGCTGGTGGCGATGCTGTCGCTTGGAGTCGGGCTGCAAAATCTGGCGAGCGACAGCCTTTCGCATTCGGGGCTATTCAACGCCATCATCGTGACTCCGCGAACGAATTTCACCGGCTTTGGACGGCCCGGACGCGCGAATCCCGCCGAGGCTGCGGCGGCTGCCACGCCTATCGAGCCGCTCGACGACAGCGCGCGGGGCGAGATTCGTGCGCTGCCGAACGTGATCGAGGTATATCCCGAGATTCGTTTTCCGACCGAGATTCACTACAACGGAAATCCCTATCCGACGATCGTGGCGGGGATACCCGAATCGGATCGCGACGGCGGATCGTTTGACGGGATGCAGGGACATTTCTTTTCGGGGCCGGACGCGAGCGAGGCGATTTTGCAGATCGATCTGGCGAAGCAACTTTCGGACCAGCCGTATTCGTTGCTCGGAAAAGATCTCGTGCTGCGCTATGCGGAACGGACGCCGCTGGCTGCGGGGAGCGGCGCAAATTCCGAGGCGGGCGGATTTTCCATCGTGCCGCACGAGGAGAAGCTGCGCGTGGTCGGGATCGTGACGACGGAACCGTCGGCCGGGCTCGGGACGTTCGGGCGCGGGCGGCTGCTGATCCCGCTGCAGCTCGCGGAGCAATTGCAGGCGACGCAGACGAACGATCTACGGGATCTGATACGCGACACGACGGCATCGGCGAAGAAGACGTACGACAATCTGACGGTGCGCGTGAAAGACGCGGTCGACGTGAAAGCCGCGGAAGATGCCATCAAGAAAATGGGGTTCAGCGCGTTTTCGCTGCTGGACGCGACCCGGAATCTGCGGCTGGTTTTCACTGTGTTCGACCTGCTGCTTCTGATTTTCGGGAGCCTCGCGCTGGTGGTGGCTTCGCTTGGGATCATCAATACCCTGGTGATGGCGATCCTCGAGCGCCGCCGCGAGATCGGCGTGCTGAAGGCGCTGGGAGCGGCCGATCGCGACGTGCAGCGGCTCTTCTTCGCGGAGGCGGCCGCCATGGGGCTGCTCGGCGGCGTGGTTGGCGTGGCAATCGGATGGCTCATCGCGCGGGCGCTCAATTTCGGCACCGACGTTTATTTGACGCGGCAACAGTTGCCAGCGATCACGATAGCCGCCGTGCCATGGTGGATGGTGGCGGCGGCGATCGCGTTTTCGGTTGCGGTGAGCCTCGCGGCGGGGATTTATCCGGCGTCGCGCGCGGCGAGGCTGAATCCGGTCGAGGCGTTGCGGTATGAATAGGCGCGGCGGGCTCGCGCTCGCTGGATTTCTGTTCGCGCTGGCGTGGCTTTTCTTTGCTGGCCCTGCGCATGGGGCGGGACGCGCGGAATGCAACTCGGTTCCGAGCAAGATTCTGCGCCGTGCGGTTCCCTATTGCGTGCTGCTGCCGCCGAGCTACGATGCGGACAAAGCGCGGCGGTATCCCGTGGTCTATTTTCTGCACGGGATCGGCGAGAACGAGCAGGCCCTGCTGAACTCCGGCGGCTGGGACCTGATTCAGGATCTTTGGGACCAGAAGCAGATGGGGGAGTTTGTGATTGCGGCTCCGGCGGGCGGTCGCACGTTTTTCATGAACTCGCGCGACGGGAAAGTGCGGTATCAGGATTTCCTGATGCGCGAATTCCTGCCGTACATCGAAGGCCACTATCGCATTCGCGCCGGGCGCCACTCGCGCGGCATTGCCGGAATTTCGATGGGAGGCTACGGGGCGCTGCGGCTCGGGCTGCTTTTTCCGCAGACATTCGCCGCGGTGAGTGCGAATAGTCCCGCGCTGATTGCCAAGCTGCCGAACATCGAGATGGCGGCGCCCAGTGACTCGAATATTCTGGCACGCATGCTTGGATCGGCTTTTGGAGTGCCGTTTGACCGCGCCTTTTGGGAGCGTGAGAATCCGTTCACGATCGTGCGCAACGGGCCGCGGCCCGCTGGACTAACGATCTATTTCGACTGCGGGACGGAGGACAGCTACGGCTTCAACGTGGGCGCGCAGGCGTTTCACGAACTGCTCGTTTCGCGGCGCATCCCGCACGAATTCCACCTCTATCCCGGCGCGCACGACTGGAGCTACTTCGCGCAGCATTTTCCGGCGTCGCTTGAATTTCAATCGGATGCTTTCGGCGTGACGCCGAAGAAATAGCTTATGCCGCCTCTCATTCTGGAAACGCCGCAGGCACTAAAGGAATTCGTCGGGCGCGAGCTTGGCGTGTCCGATTGGTTCCCGGTGACGCAAGAACGGATCAGCCAATTTGCGGCGACGACCGAGGACCATCAGTGGATCCACGAGGATCGCGAACGCGCGGCGCGCGAATCGCCCTACGGCACGACCATCGCGCACGGATTTCTGACGCTATCGCTGATCGGCCATCTTACCAGGCAGGTATTTCAGGTGCGCGGCGTGCGTATGAGTGTGAATTACGGATTGAATCGCGTGCGGTTCCCTGCTCCGGTGCGGGTGGAATCGAGGATTCGCGCGCGAGTGGCGCTGAAGGCGTTGAAGGAACTTGCGGATTGCGTCGAGGCGGAGGTGCTGGTGACGGTTGAGGGAGAGAACGCTGCCAAGCCCTGCTGCGTGGCGGAGTGGCTCATGCGGTTTTACAGCTAGTGAGACCGGCAAAGGCCCCACCCTCACAAACCGAGGATGGGGCACCCGGAAAGTCAAAGGCGTTTAGTCGGCGGCGTGGACGCTTTCACGCTGGAAATCGGCGAAGGTTTTACCGGCTTCAGCTAGCTGCTTGAGCAGCGGCGCGGGCTCCCAGATCTGGCCGTGCTGGCGGTGAAATTCGGAGATGCGGTCGTAGATTTTCTTCAGTCCCACGGCGCCTGCGTACCACATGGGACCGCCGCGGAATGCCGGGAAGCCGTAGCCACTCACGTAGATGGTATCGATATCGCCGGCGCGAAGGGCGTAGCCTTCCTCGAGAATGCGCGCGCCCTCGTTGATCAGCCAATAGACGCAGCGCTCGACGATTTCCTCGGATGAAATCTGGCGCTGCGGCGTGCCGGCGTCCGCTCTCCATTTGCGCAAAAGTTCCGCGACCTCGGGATCGGATGATGCGCGGCGGTCAGCATCATATTTGTACCAGCCTGCGCCGGTTTTCTGGCCGAGCCGGCCTATTTCGACGAGACGATCCTCGACATACGGCTGGCGCGTGCCGGGCTTTTCGAGGTGCCGATACTCCTTGCGGATGCGATACGAGATGTCGAGCCCGCCGAGATCTCCGACGGCCAGCGGCCCCATCGCCATTCCCCAATCGGTGAGCGCGGCGTCGACCGCTTCGGGCGTCGCGCCTTCTTCCACGAGAAACTGCGCCTCGCGAATATAGGGGAGAAACATGCGGTTGCCGACGAAGCCGCGGCAATTGCCGACGAGCACGCCGATCTTGCCGATTTTTTTCGAGAGCTGCATGCACGTGGCGATCACATCTTTGCCGGTTTTGCGGCCGCGGACGATTTCGAGCAGGCGCATCACGTTGGCCGGGCTGAAGAAGTGCATGCCGATCACGGCTTCGGGACGCGAGGTGGTGGCGGCAATTTCGTCGATATTCAGCGTGGATGTGTTGCTCGAAAGAATCGCGCCACGCTTGCAAACGCGCTCGAGCTCGGCGAAGACTTCTTTCTTCACCGGCATGGTCTCGAAGACCGCCTCGATCACCATGTCGGCACTCGCGAAATCGGCGTAGTTGAGCGTGGGCTTGATCAGCGCCATCCGCTCGTCGACTTGCTGCTGCGTAAACCGGCCGCGTTTCACCGATGTTGCGTAATTCTTCCGGATGTTCGTGAGCCCGCGATCGAGTGCGGCCTGGTCCGAATCCTTCAGCGCCACCGGAATGCCAGCATTCGCGCAAACCATGGCGATGCCGCTGCCCATCGTGCCCGCGCCCACGATCGCGACGGAATTGACCGGGATCAGCGGCAGATCTTTCGGAATGTCCGGGACTTTCGAGACTTCGCGCTCGGCGAAGAACACGTGGATCAGGGCTTTGGATTCGTCACTGTAGAGGCACTTATCGAAGAGCCGCGCCTCTTCCAGGCAGCCTTTGTCGAAGGGCAGCTTGGTAGCGGCTTCGATTGCGTCGATGGCCGCGAGCGGCGCGGGAAGGCCGCGCTGCTTCTTGCGGACGGTTTCGCGGGCGGCGGCGAAGATGGGAGCGTTCTGTTCGGGCGTGCCCAATTTTTCGCTGCGCTCGCGTGTCTTGCGAACGGGCTTGCCGGCGATTTCGCGCGCAAATGCGATTGCGCCCGCCAGCAGATCGCCCTCGATGATCTTGTCGACGATTCCGGCTTCCAGCGCCTCGGCAGCCGTTACCGGCTTGCCTGTGGTGCACATCTCGACGGCCTTCGCGATGCCCGCAAGACGCGGCAAACGCTGCGTGCCGCCCGCGCCGGGAATAATCCCGAGATTCACCTCCGGCTGCCCCACGCGAGTGCCCGGAGCGATGAGGCGATAGTGGCAGGCTTGTGCGACTTCGAGGCCACCGCCGAGCGCATTGCCGTGCAGCGCGACAACCACAGGCTTGCGGCAATCTTCGATTTTCAGCAGCGTGGGCAGCAGGTCGATTTTGCCGCCCTTGCCCGACGTCATCTCGACAAACATGTTGATGTCCGCGCCGGCGATGAACGTCTTGCCGCCGCCGATCAGGACTGCTGCTTTGATCGAGTCATCGCCATTCATCCGCGCGATAGCTGCTTCGATTCCTTCCGGCACGCCGCGACTCAGGGCGTTGACCGGGGGGTTATTGATGGTGATGATGGCGATGTCTTTGTCGGTGGTGAATTGAACGAGTTCGCTCATGTGGGTAACGTCTCCGGGTGAATCATAATTTCTTGTGCCACTTTGATACGCGCGATCGAGAGCGCAGCTGCTACACGGCAGAACAGCACAGACAGGATTGTCTGTGCCACCGAAAGCCGGCAGCATCAAACACGCTACAAAATCTGGACGACCGGGGCTGAGGCCGTCAAGTTCACCACCGAGAGCCGCGCCGCCACGTTGCGCGCCATCGCGTAGATGCTCTTCGCTCCCTGCGCTTCCTGCCCGAGCGACGCGACCGGCTTCCCCGTATCGCCGCCGATGCGTATCTTCGGATCGATCTCGATTTCGCCGAGGAATGGGATGCCGAACGTCTGCGCCATCTTCTCGCCCTCGCCGTGCCCGAAGACGTCGATGCGCCCCTGGCAATGCGGACAGGCGAAATAGCTCATGTTTTCGACGATGCCGAGAATCTCGACATTCACCTGCCGAAACATCTCAATGGCCTTGCGCACATCGGCGAGCGCGACCACCGAGGGCGTCGTGACGACGACCGCGCCACTGACGGAGACGCTCTGCATCAGGCTGAGCTGGACATCACCTGTGCCGGGCGGTAGATCGACGATCAGATAGTCTAGCTGGCCCCAGCGCACGCTGCGCAGGAATTGCTGCATCACGCTGTGCAACATGGGGCCGCGCCACACGAGCGGCTTATCGCCGGGATTGAGCAGGCCCATCGAAATCATTTTTACGCCGTGCGCCTGCACCGGGATGATGGTGCGCTCGTCGAGCGCGCGCGGCTGCTCGAGCGTGCCGAGCATCACGGGAACGTTGGGACCGTAGATATCGGCGTCGAGCAGTCCAACCGTCGCGCCCATAATCTTTAGCGCGATCGCGAGATTTACGGCGACCGTCGTCTTGCCGACGCCGCCCTTGCCGCTGGCGACGGCGACCAAATTCTTCACGCCCTCGATCGGGGCTTTGTCCTGTAGGCGCTTTCCCGGCGGAACCGAGGCATCGAATTTCACTTCGACGGAGGTGACACCGGCAACCTTTGCGAGCGCGGCGCGAACATCTTTCTCAATCGTGTCTTTCAGCGGGCACGCGGGCGTGGTCAGGGTGACGAGCAGCGACACGGAGCCATCGTTCACCTGGATGTTTTTCGCCATGCCTAGCGTGACGATGTCCTTGTGCAGCTCCGGATCCATCACTCCGCGCAACGCTTCCATCACCAAGGCTTCGCTGGCCATGATTTCCTTTCGCCGCAGGCCCAGACCGGCGCCGGCCATTCAGCGCAATTGCCTATCATAGACGGCTCGCGGGTGCCCGGCAACTGGGCGACCCGGTGTTTCATTTGATCGCGGCGTGAACTGAAACGCCGATCTAAACACAGAGTACACAGAGAAGCACTGAGTACACGGAGTTCCCGACAAACACTCTCCGCGTTCTCTAGATTCATCCGGCGAGCGTCACTTCGCGCCGTAGGCGGATTTGTACCACTCCCAAGTGCGCTGGAGGCCTTCCTCGAAGAGAACGCCCGGCTCGTAGCCGAGGATTTTACGCGCGAGCGAAACATCGGCCTGCGAATCGCGGATATCGCCGTCCCGAGGCGGATCGTATTTCACCTGGAGCTTTTTGCCCGTGATTTTTTCGAGGAGCTTTACGACTTGGTTCAGCGTGATCCGCGCGCCAGTGCCGCCGTTGAAGATTTTGCCCGACGCGCCGCGCGCTTCGCAGGCGCGCAGCGTTTCGTCGACGATGTTATGGATATAGGTGAAGTCGCGCGATTGCTCGCCATCGCCATAAATGACGAGCGGCTCGCTTTTGAGCACTGCCAGCATGAAGCGCGAGAGTACGCCCGAATACTGCGACGTCGGGTCCTGGCGCGGCCCGAAGACGTTGAAATAGCGCACCGACGCGTTTTCGAGGCCGTAGACGCGGCCGAAAACCTGCGCGTAAAGCTCGCCGACGAATTTCGTGACGCCGTAGGGCGAAATCGGCTCGGGCTGCATCGACTCGATCTTGGGCAGCGTGGGCGTCTCGCCGTATGCGGAGGATGATGCCGCGTAAACGAATCTGCGCACTTTGGCGTCGCGGGCCGCCACGAGCACGTTGAGCGTGCCGTCGATATTCACGTGGTTCGTTTCGAGGGGGTCTTTCACCGATTTCGGCACCGAGGTGCGCGCGGCGAGATGGATCACGTAATCGGCGCCGACGCAGCCCGATTGCACCGTCGCAAGATCGATAATGCTGCCGATCCGCAAGTCGATCTTCGAGCGGACGCCCGCCAGATTCTCCTCGCTCCCGCTCGAAAGATCATCGAGCACCACGACGGAATGCCCGCGCCGCACGAGCTCATCCACGATGTTGGAGCCGATAAAACCCGCACCACCTGTCACAAGATAGCGCAAATGGTGAAACCTCCTCTGTGGAAGGGCGCCGAAGCAAGATGTCCCAATTTCAACGAGCTTTTGTCGACTTTCGGGATGAGGTAACCCTGCTGTGCGTTTTCAGGTACGCTTGAATATAGCCCGGCAGCTGCTATGCGGCAAGCGCCGTTGCTCGCGGCGCAACACTTTCGGTCAACGGAGAATCACAGCTAAGGAAGATGAGGGCGCACGAAAATTGGAGGAGGCGCGGCCCGCTCGCCGCGATGATCGTCGCAGCCGGCACGCTATTGCTGCCGGCGGCGATGGCGAGCGCTCAGAAAACAGCGCGTCACAAGGCGATCCAATCAAAGCCTGATCCGCCCGCGGCGATGAAGCCGGTTGCGATGCCGTTTCGCACGGGCGAGACGCTGAATTACCGCGTGTCGTGGTCGGCATTCTCGAATGCCGCGTCGGTCCAATTGACCGTGCCCGAGCAGCGCGACCTTTTCGGCTACTCGACGTGGCATTTCCGAGCGCTGGCGCACACGCTTAACCCTGTCCGCGAGCTCTTTTCAGTCGACGACCAGTTCGATTCGTACGCCGATCAATCGACGCTCGAAGCCCGGCAGTACGAAACGCATCTCGACGAACTCGGCAAAATCCAGGATCAGGTATTCCATTTCGCGGCACCGGGCGTGGCGTCGCGCGGGCCGCGGCCGAGCGTCGTGGTGCTGGCGGGCACGCGCGATCCGCTGGGCACGCTCTACGAGCTGCGCCACGTCGATTGGGAACACACGCCGGAATTCCTGGGAAGCGTCTACGATGGGCACGACCTGTACGAAGCCACGGCCAAGCGCGAGACCACGGACGACAGCGTGACCATCGCCGCGGGTACATTTTCCACGTCGCGAGTGGCGATCGATCTCTTCCAGCACCAAAAGCCGGTGGCGGGCGTCCACGTGATCGTATGGATCGCGAACGACGCTGCGCGCACACCAGTCCTCATGCAGGCGCAGCTTCCATTCGGAAACTTGCGCGCCGAACTCACTTCATCATCGCAGTAATTCTGGGTGGAAACTCTCTTTGGCCCGCGGGGATGTGCTCAGCTTTCGGGGACCACCCAATCGTCCGGAGGAAAATCGATTTGCCAGAATGAACCCGAAGGTTTCACGAACTCGATTCCGACCTGTATCTTCCCGGCGGCCTGCGTTCCCACATGCACCACGCGGCATTCGCGCGACTCGTTGGTGGCTTTGTGCTCGACGGTAAGATGCTGATTGGCGGCGACGGGAGCCTGCAGGGAAATCAGGGCGCCATGGGCATTCACAACGAGGGTGCGTGTCTGCTCCTCGAAGTCCTCTTTGGCGGCGGTTTTGCCTGTGACCCGAATGGGCACGCTCAACAGCACGCGCATGCTCCGGCGACGGCTGGCTTCCACGGTCACAGCTTGCTTGCCCTGGCGTGAGGCGGTCTGTGCGTCCATGTATAGTACGCTAGGGCTATTGTATTAACGTGGCAATGGTACGTTGGTCCCATTGGCACCTCCGAGTTAACCCCAGGCCTGCAGGGGTGCGGCCTCAGCAGTGGACGACGTTTTCGGGCACCTCTTTGACGCGGCGTGTGGCGTTACGGGTGTCCACCACGAGCCTGGCGTGCTTTACGATCGCATCGTAATCGTAGCTCGAATGATCCGTGGCGATCAGGACGCAGTCGTAGGCGCCCAGATTCACAGGCGTCAGTTCCACCGAGCGTTTGTCCGAGAAATCGTAGTGGCGCATCTTGTGGAGAGCCGGGAAATAGGGGTCGTTGTAGTCGATCGCAGCGCCGCGGGCGGTGAGGAGTTCGAGCAGCTTCAGCGACGGCGATTCGCGTAGGTCGTCGACATCTTTCTTGTATGCCACCCCGAGCAGCAGGATCTTCGATCCCTTGATGCTCTTCTGGCGGTCGTTCAGCGCGCCCGCTACGGCGTTGACGACGTGGTAGGGCATTTCCGTATTGATTTCGCCCGCCAATTCGATGAAGCGCGTGGCGAAATCGTATTCCCGCGCCTTCCACGATAGATAGTACGGGTCGATGGGAATGCAGTGCCCGCCCAGCCCTGGCCCCGGATAGAAAGGCATGAAGCCAAAAGGTTTGGTCGCGGCGCTGTCGATCACTTCCCAGACATCGAGGTCCATGCGCAGGCAGAGCTGCTTGAGTTCGTTGACGAGCGCGATATTCACGCACCGGAAGATGTTTTCGAGCAGCTTGGCCATTTCGGCGGCGCGCGTCGAGCTGACTGGCACGACCTTCGAAACAATCTGCGCGTACAGCCCCGCGGCCGCGCGGCCGCTTGGAGGATTGATCCCGCCAACGACCTTGGGAATTTGCGCCAGGCCGTATTGCTTGTTGCCGGGGTCTTCGCGCTCGGGCGAAAAAGCGAGATAGAAGTCGGTGGCGATGTTTTCAGCGGCCGGGCCGCGCGCGATCGGGCATTTCAGGCCGGTCTTTTCGAGGATCGGGAGAACCAGCTCTTCGGTGGTGCCGGGATACGTCGTGCTCTCGAGGACGATCAGCTGGTTGCGCCGCAGGTTCGGGGCAATCGCTTTCGTGGTGTCGGCCACGTACGTGAGGTCGGGCTCGCGGCGCTCGTCAAGTGGAGTCGGCACGCAGATCAACACCGCGTCCATCCCTTTCAGCCGCGAGAAATCCGTGGTGGCGTCGAAGCGTTTTCCCTCGACGTGAGCGCGAATTCTGTCGGCTGGGATGTGCTGGATGTAGGATTGGCCCGCATTGAGCTTGTCAACCTTGGATTTATCAACGTCGAATCCCGTGACTCGGTGGCCTACATCGGCGAAGCGCAGCGCCAGCGGCAATCCCACGTAGCCACATCCGATGATTGCGATGCCTACATCCTTCCCTGCGAAAAAGTCAGGCTTGCGATCCCCGCTCATCCTCTTATTCTCTCACCCAAGTTTGTTTCTGGATTTGCTGCGAGCAACTTGGCCAGCCGAAACGCGCTTGAAACCAAACCAAAGGTCGACTTTGTGAAATAGAAGCATAACAGGAAGCGCGCACTCTGAGGAAGACTGATCGAAATATGGAACACCGGCCGTTGTGATCGCATTTCGGCTGCGCTATGCTCTTTTAAATGGTCGACATTCACTGCCACATTCTTCCCAATCTCGACGACGGCGCGGAATCCTTTGAAATTGCATGCGGAATGGCCGAAATGGCCATCGAAGACGGCGTGACGCACATTATCGGTACGCCGCACGCGAGCCCCGCGTGGCCATTTCTGCCGGATGCGATCCGGCAGCGGCGCGATGAGTTGCAATCGCGATTCGAAGGCCGGCTCATTTTCGCCACTGGATGCGATTTTCACTTGAGCTTCGAAAACCTGCAGGAGATCCGGCGCGACTCGCGGCGTTTCGCGCTGAACCAGAAGAAATACCTGCTCGTCGAATTCGCGGATTATTCGATTCCGCCATCGCTCGATCAGGCGCTGCATGAATTGCAATTGGCGGGTTTGCGGCCGATCATCACGCATCCGGAGCGCAATCCGCTGATCCGTTCGCAGCCCGAGCGGCTCTACCGATGGCTGAACCAGGGCTGCTACGCGCAGATCACGGCGCAATCGCTGCTCGGGAAATTCGGCGAATCGGCGCAACAGATGGCCGAGGAGTGGCTCAACGCGAATGCCGTCCATTTCATCGCGAGCGACGCGCACAACGTGACGTCGCGGCCGCTGCGGCTGAAGGAAACCTTCGAACTGGTGGCGAAGACGCGCGGCGAAGATGTGGCGCGAGCGCTGCTGATCGATAATCCGCTGGCGGCATTTGAAGGGCGACCGCTGCCATGGGTGCCGGAGCTGCCCGAAGGCGCGGGCATGGACGAAGCGGCTGTGCGAGGCATACGAACCGGCCGCCGCAAGCGATTTTTTTTCTTTTAGGCCTTATTTTCGCGAACGCCGCTGCGAAGGACGAGCCGTCCGCCCCTTTTTCTGGGCGCCGAGCGCATCGGCGAGCGCGCGCCAGGAGAAAGAATCGCCGAATTCTTCTGCGTCTCGATTCAAGCCGAGCGCGGCAATCTCATCGACAAGCCAGTCGTGGCGCTTGGCGGTTCGCTCGGTCAAAAGCGGGTTCATTCCCACTTCGGCGACCGCCAGCGCGGCTTCGCGCATTTCAGCGGCGCGCCTGCGCCCGTGCTCGGCTACGCGGCTGATGAGATAGTCGGGCAACTTGTCCCTCCACCCCATCGAGGGATACGTCGCGTCGAGTGAGGCGAGCACGGCGTCTTCAGCGCCATAGCGCCGCGCGGCGAATAGGCTTTCGATCGCCAGTGCTTCGAGTCCTTTGATCATCACGCTGCGGCACATTTTGATCGCGGAGGCGACTCCGATCTGATCGCTCACGGCAGTCGCATTCATCCCCGTCGCCTGCAAACGCGGAGCAACCTCGGCAGCGCACTTTCCGCCGAGCAGCATCGGGACCTTGATCCTTTGCGGCGGAACGGGCGCCATCACCGCTGCTTCGACGAAGTGGCCCTTGCTCTTTTCGAAGTGGCGTGCCTCTTTGCGCTTCGTTTCCGGCGAGACAGAATTGATATCGAGGAAAATTTGGCCTGGGCTTAGGAGCGGCGCGGATTCTTTTGCGACGCTTGCTGCGGAGGATGCCGTGACTGCAGAGATGACCAGTTCGGCGTTATGTACGGCGTCGTGCAGGGTATCTTTGGCGCGAACGCCACTGGCCTGCGCCTTCGCGAGCATCGCTGGGCGCGCCTTCTTCGAGCGGAGAAGAATATCGAAGAAGGAGACTTCGATTCCGTGCTGCGCGAGATCGTGGCCCAGGATTCCGCCAGCTTCGCCGAAGCCGACGAGTGCGATGCGTCGAAAAGGTTCGTGGGCCATGAATGCTATCTAGCAAAGGCCCCACCCTCAAAAACCGAGGATGGGGCACCCGAAACGTCAAAGGCAAAAGGCGGAAAGGAGCCGGCGCGACGCCGGCGCTACGCACCTTCCTAGCGATACTCGAGGCCGAGCTCGGCGAGCTTCGCGCGCAAGCCATACATATCGAGGCCGAGTTCGCCGCGCGCCAGTTTTTCGCGCGTGATGTCTTCCTTTTTTACGCGCTGCTCGGAGGCTGCCGCCACTTTCGCGGCGTCCGCGCGCTTCACCACCACCACGCCGTCGTCGTCGGCGACGATCACATCGCCGGGATCGATCGCGGCGCCGGCGCACACAATCGGGACATTCACGGAGCCCAGTGTCGCCTTCACCGTGCCCTGCGAGTGGATCGCGCGGCTCCAGACGGGAAACTTCATCGCCGTGAGCGGGCCCACATCGCGGACGCCAGCCTCGATGATCAGGCCTTTCACGCCGTGCGAGCGCAGCGACGTGGCCAGCAGCTCGCCGAAATATCCGTCCGTGCAATAGGACGTCGGCGCCACGACGAGGATGTTGCCCTTGCGGCAGACTTCGACCGCCACATGGATCATCAGGTTGTCGCCCGGCGGCAACGACACAGTGACCGCCGCGCCCGCAATTGCTGCGCCGGGATAGATCGGGCGCATGTAACTGGCGAGCAGGCCGATGCGGCCTTGCGCTTCGTGCACCGTCGAAACGCCGTATTTTTCGAGCGCGGCGACAGCGTCTTCCGCGGGCTGCTCGATATTTCGCACTACGACCGGTTTGCTCATGAAAGTTCTCCTAGACTCCCCTACGCCTGAATCCAGCGGCTCGCACGGGGATACACGCGCCGCGCGTTGGCGGCATAAATCTGGGCCTTATCGGCGGCGTTGAGCTTCGAATCGTCAACATAGCGCCGCGTATTGTCGTAATGATCGTGCGTCTCGTCGTTCACCACGCCAGGGAACGCACCGTCGCACTCCGAGCCGAACAGGATGCTCGCGAGCGGGACAGCGTCGAATAGCATCTGCATGTTGAGATCGTTGTACACGCAGGTATCGACGAACACGTTGCCGTTGCCGAGGATCTCGTCCGGGCTGGCCCAGCTGTTGTACTTCGCGATGGCCCTCCAGCGCCCGATCTGGCACGGCAACGCGCCGCCGCCATGCGGGATCAGAAATCGCAGACGCGGAAAATCCCGGAACAGATCCTTCGCCATCATAAGTTGGACGAAACCCGTAATATCGGCAACCAGATATTGGACCGCCGTATGCGGGAAGTTCTTATTGATCGATTCGCTGCTGTGCAGCACGAGCGGCACATCGAGCGCCTGCGCCACTTCGAAGACCGGGTAATTGTGCTTTCCGGTGAAGGGCTGGTTTTGCCAGCGGCCGCCGGTGCCGTCAGGATCGAAATTGAACGCGATGAAACCTTCTTTGGTCCAACGCTCGATCTGTTTCGCGATCTGCTCGGATGGACACGAAGGATGCTGGCCAAGCATGCCGACCGGCGCAAAACGGCCGGGAGTCAACTGGCAGGCGCGAAGGATCAGACCGTTGTTGAGATCCGCCCAGATGGCGTTCTGTTCCGGAGTGCCTTCATGAGTCGCCATGGCTTTCGCGCGGGGAGAGGCGAACGCGACGTCGATTTTGCGCGAGTCCATCAGGCTGACAACCTGCTCGAGACTCTTTGTGACATCCGCATCGGAGATTTTAGGAACATCGAGATTTTTCCCGGCAAGCTGCGCCGTGCGAAAGCCTTCGACTTCCGTATGTTTGGCGAGACGAACGAAGTGCTGGTGAGAGTCGATAATCATGTCGCGGCTAGTTTAAATCCTTTCTATTCCCGGCTGGCGATTCTAGAAAAGCTGCGGGATGGCGTCAATCGGACAAGCCGGAGAGCCACTCCGCAAGAGCGCCGGTCACGGTTTCGGGGCGCTCCATCGTCGACATATGGCCGCAATTTTCGATGATCGCGAGGCGCGCATTCGGCATGCGCGCGGCCATATCGCGATGCACGTCGAGGACGCTCCACGCGTCGTCGCGGCCGCATAGCACCAGCGTGGGACAGTGCGCGGCCGCCAGCGACGGCGTCGCGTCCGGCCGCGCCAGCAGCGCTTTGATTTGCCCCGCAAATATTTCAGGAGATTTTCGGCCCATCATTTCGATGATCGAGTCGATCAGCGGCGCATCCGCGAGGCGCGACGGATGCACCATCTTTTGCAGCCATGTGCGCGCCATGGCCCGCATCCCTTGCGTCTGGGCGATCTTCACGTAGCCAGCGCGCTCGGCCTTTTCGCGCTCGCCCGCTTCGCCCGGCTGCAACGGTTTGTACGCGGTATCGAGGAGCGCGAGCCCCAGGACACGATCCGGCGCGCTGCGAAAAACTTCCAGTGCGACGCGGCCGCCCATCGAATGGCCCGCCAGCGCAAAGCGTTCCGGGGCGCGCTCGATCGCCACGCGCGCCATCTCCTGAATCGAATCGCTCGCGCCGTAGTCCGCCACCTGCACGCCGGTGATTTCGCGCAGCGAGCGCGCCTGATGCTTCCACACCTCGGCATCGCACGCCAGTCCGGGGAGCAAGAGCAGATGCGGGAGAGCCATTTTCACTCGCGGGCCCGAGCGAGGAATCGAGTGGGCGCTTTTTCGCTTGCGGTCATCACTTGGTGACCGTTTCCACGGGCGGCGTGCCGTAGGTGTGGAACGATTCGATGGTCTTGAGTCCCCACGCCTGGCCCTTCTTGCGTTCGGCCTCGCTCCAGCGAATCGGCTTCCAGTCCGGCGCGAGAATCAGGCGCGCGCCGGCATTGGCGACTTCCACGCGATTGCCGCCCGGCTCGTACAGGTACAGGAAAAATGTCTGCTGGATGGCGTGCTTGTGCGGCCCCGTCTCGATGGGGACTCCGTTCTCCAGCGCGATATCCGCCGCGATCAGCACCTCTTCGCGACTGTTCACCGCGTACGTGACGTGGTGAAAGCGGCCCTTCGTTCCGGTGTGGTCGGCCGTGTAGGCGAAGTCGTAGCTCTTGTTCGTCACGGTCATCCACATCGCCGCTTCCTTGCCGCTGCTAAGGACAATCTGCTCCGTCAGCCGGAAGCCGAGGTAATTCTCGAAGAATTCGCGGTTGGCTTTGATGTCAACCGCGAGGCCGTTCCAGTGATCGAGGCGGCGGACGTTCATGCCGCGCGCGGGAAAACGCTGCGCCTGATTCTTCAGCGCCGGCTTCAGTTCCGGCGGGGCCTGATACCATTGCGTCTCGTAATACAGCTCGATCTTGTGGCCGTCCGGATCCTGGCACAGGAACGCAGGACCGTGCGCGAGGTCGCCCTTGGTCCAGCCAATGTCGAAGCCCGAGCCTTTCAGCGCCGCGACGCGACGCTCGAGCGCCTGCGGGCTGCGCGCGCGGTACGCGACGTGGCCCATGCCCGGCAATCTCGAAGCGGTCAGCTTCAGCGTGTGGCGCTCGTAGTCGTCGTAGGCGCGCAGGAAGACCGAATCGCCTTCGCGGCCCGATTCCGTCATTCCCATCACATCGACGAAAAATCGCAAGCTTTCCTCGGGCTTCGGAGTCAGCAACTCCAGGTGCGCCAGATGCGCCAAATCCATGATCGGTTCGCTTTGCATACATTCCTCCCGGGCCGAGCAGCCACCGCCGATCGTGCGACCGCGTACCAGCAAATTCCAAGCGTAGACTCGAATCAACTAAAATAGGATGCTCGAGCGGCGAATGTCAACCGGACACGATATAGCGTGCGGTCGGAGGTGGAGTCAAAAATGCTTGATTCTAGAATCGGCTCGCTAGGCATGATGGTCATTTTATTGGGCGGCGTTGTGCTCTTCCAACGGGTCCCGGCTGCGGAAGCGCAAGCGAAACCTCTTCAGCAGATGGTCGTCCAACTTCCTCAAGGCGCGCTGACTCGCATTCCATCGCCGCACGGAATGTGGACATTAGTTTTTGAGTGTCCGAACGATTGCAGCGAAAGAAAGCTGTGGCTCGAGAGCAACGCTTCCCGCGCGCGCAAGCTCGTCGGCAGCTACGACCGGAGTCTGAGTGTCTCATGGGCGCCGGACGGCCGCTCGTTCTTCGTTGATGACGAGTACGGGAGCAACGGAACGCTATCCTATGTGTATGATCCAATCACACTGAAGGCGACGGACCTCGCGACGTTAATTGCAGCGAACGATGCTCAAGAAACACAGTTCTTGAAGGCTGGGCACTCGTATCTGAGAGCAACGCGCTGGCTCAGCTCGCATGAGCTGCTCGTTGTTCTCTACGGACACTTCGACGAAGGACCTCCGCGAGGCTTCACCATTCAGTATCGAGTCGATCTGAAGGGTCAAGTCAAGAAACTTTGGCAGCATTCGGAAGAGGAATCTCAATAGTCCACTCAAGCGCCTGAGCTTGACAATGCCTCTATGCACCGCATATGGTCCAGCGGCGCGCGACGTATAATGTGGAGACGCCACGCCAGCGATGACGACACCGATACAGGCATCCGAACGCCCGAACGCCAGCGACCGCATTCGCGCCGTGCACGTGCGCACATCGGGCGCGACCATGGAACGGCGTGCCGATGGCACCTTCATCATCCGCGGCGACGAGCCGCTCGAGGCGTACCCGCGCGTGATCACCGAACGGCTCGTAGAATGGGCGCGGCGCGCGCCGGATCGCATCTTTGTCGCGAAGCGTGGGGCGGATGACGCGTGGCGCTCGATGACGTATGCCGAGACGCTGGAGCGCGTCCGACGAATCGGGCAAGCGCTGCTCGAGCGAAACCTCACTACCGAGCATCCGCTCGCAATTCTTTCCGAAAACAATTTCGAGCATTTGCTCCTAATGCTTGCGGGGCAGCACGTCGGCGTGCCGACCGCCTCGATTGCGCCGGCCTACGCGCTGGTCTCCACCGATTTCGGCAAGCTGCGACACGTGATGAGCGTGCTCACGCCGGGCGCGGTCTTCGTCGCGAGCGGCTCGCGGTATGGCCGGGCGCTCGAAGCTGTGGTCGATCGCGATACCGAAGTCATTTTTGGCGCCGAGCCCATCGACTGGCGGCGCGCGACATTGTTCGAAACGCTCGCAGCTATCGCGCCCACCGCCGCCGTGGATGCTGCGCACGCCGCGATCCAGCCTGACGACATCGCCAAATTTCTCTTTTCTTCCGGCTCGACCGACATCCCGAAGGCGGTGATCAACACGCACCGCATGATCTGCAGCAACCAGCAGATGATCCTGCAGGAATTTCGCTTCCTCGCCGACGAGCCGCCCGTGATCCTCGATTGGCTGCCGTGGAACCACACTGCGGGCGGCAACCACAACATCGGCATGGCGCTCTACAATGGCGGGACCTTCTACATCGACGAAGGCAAAGCCACGGCCGCGGGCGTCGCCGCCACCATCGCGAATCTGCGCGAAATCGCGCCCACGATCTACTTCAACGTGCCCAAAGGCTACGAAGAGCTGCTGGTCCACCTGCGCGCCGACCGCGCGCTGCGCGAAAAATTCTTCAGCCGCCTGCAATTCATGTTCTACGCGGCGGCGGGCATGGCGCAGCCGCTCTGGCAGGCGTACCGCGATCTCGCGCGCGAGACGATCGGCGAGCGCATCCTGATGTGCACCGGGCTCGGCGCCACCGAAACCGCGCCGATGGCGATCCAGTGGACGCGCGACTCCGAGCTGACCGGCGTGATCGGGATTCCCGTGCCGGGCGTCGAGCTGAAACTGGTTCCGATCGGCGCGAAAATCGAGGCGCGCGTCAAAGGACCGAGCATCACTCCCGGCTACTGGCGCAATCCCAAGCTCACTCGGGCCGCGTTCGATGAAGAGGGTTACTACCGTTTCGGCGATGCGGTGCGCTTCGTCGATCCGAACGACATCAACAAGGGGCTCATCTTCGACGGGCGCTTCGCCGAGGATTTCAAGATGGCGTCGGGCACCTGGGTCAACGTCGGCCCGCTGCGCACGCGCATCATCCACCATTTCGCGCCGTACGTCCGCGACGTGGTGATCGCCGGGCACGACCGCGATTTCCTCGCGATGCTCGTCGTGCCCGATATGGATTCGTGCCGCGCCCTGGCGGGCGGCAGTGCTGCGGCTGCGCGCTCGGCCGCCGAAATCTTGCAGCATAAAAATGTCGCGCACGCCTTCACCGAACTCCTCGAATCCTTCGCCGCGCAATCAACCGGCGCCTCGAATCGCATCGAGCGCGCGATTCTGCTCGACGAGCCGCCCGCGCTCGATTACGGCGAAATCACCGACAAAGGCTCGCTCAACCAGCGCGCCATCCTCGACCATCGCAGCGCTCTCGTCGACGAACTCTACGCCGAGAATCCGCCAGCGCGCGTCCTCCGCCTCCGCAGGCAAATTTCGTAGAAGCGCCGCCCCGGGCCAAACCACCGGCTCAAATCGCAGTTCCATACCTACGAGAACCCGCGAGGACTTTCGCCGTGTAAGTGCTGCATAACACACGGCTACAGGGCGCCTGCGCGCTCGGCCTATGAATTCATTGAGAAGGCCCGTCACGAATCGTGAAACGCGTGCGCGCCCGTCGCCGTCTCGTTATGTGAGAGAGAAAAGTGGCGATCGGAGGTGGCGACCATGCGCCGACTCGCAATCGCAATACTGCTTTTCGCTTTTGCATCTGCCGCGCAAACGGGACCGCTGCAGCCGAGTTCACAAGACTCGGCGCAAGCGGCGGGTACGCCCAACGCAGCGACAATTGCAGTTCCTGCCGGAACGACGGTCTCGCTGACGCTAGCGCACGCCATCCTGGCCAAGACAGCCAAGGTTGGAGACGATGTGTACGCAGAGAGCGCCTTCCCTGTCGCGGTGAACGGCCAGATGGCGATTCCTCCCGGCACTTACGTGCAAGGCCAGATCGACACGCTGGCTCGGCCCGGAATATTTTCGGCGCACGCACAGTTTCAAATTCATTTTACGCAGCTGATCTTCGCGAATGGCTATACGGTCTACATTCCGAGTCTTCCGAACGCCGCGCCTGGCGCGAGTCCCGCTCCTCCCGGCGATGTGATTCCCGCCGTGGCGAACCCTTACGTGGACGTCAGTGCTCGAAGCGACGTGCTGCTCGACAATGGCGCGCAGATCGAGATGGTTCTGCAGTTGCCGTTGCAGCTCGATACAACCAGCGTCGAAGGAGCCGTGAAGGCCTCAAGGCCCGTACAGCCGGGCCGATTCAAGTCCGCGACGATGTGCCAGACGATTCCCGGGACTCCGGGAACGCCGGACACGGTGATCCCTGGGACCCCAGGCACGTCCGGCACCCCGGACACTGTGATCCCAGGAGTCGACGGCGCGCCGGATACGGTGATTCCCGGAATTCCGGCTACGCCCGGAACACCCGACACGGTGATTCCCGGCAGCCCCGCCACACCGGACATTCCTTGTCCGGGCCCGCCGGTGGTCGCCACGAACACGAAAACGCAGAAGGAATCGTTCGAGATCAGCGTGCCTTTTCAAGTGTCCGGGAATTCGCTGTCCGCCGGCAGCTATCAAGCCACGTGGAAAGGACCGGGGCCGCTGGCTTTGGTGCAGCTCGTTCAAAACAAGAAAGTCGTTGCGAGCATGCTGGCGCGAGTCGTACTGCTGAACAAGCAATCGCCCTCGGCGGTACCGGGGACGCTCAGCAATCCCGACGGCTCAGTTTCCTTGCAGTCGCTGCGATTCGCAGGCCGGAGTTTCGCGCTGTACTTCGATCAAACAGCATCCGGGGAGACACTCTAATGCGGACACTTTCATTGATTCTCGCCATACTTCTCGTGATTTCGACGTGCCCGGCGCAGATACCTGCGCCGAATGCTCAGCCGTTGCCGACGCAAACGCAAGCTCCGGCGCCCATGACTTCTCCGGCGCAAACGATCGTGGTTCCCGAGGGAACTCGCATTCCTGCCACGCTCTCGGCTTCGATCACGACGAAATCGGCGCGGCGTGGAACTACGGTGCGCGCGGTCACGGCGTTTCCCGTGTCGGTCGGAACGCAAGTGGCGATTCCGGTGGGCACATACATGGAAGGCGTGATCGACAAAGTCACGCGAGGAAGCTCGGACATCAGCAGCTTGCATATCCACTTCACGCGCATGGTCTACGCCAATGGTTACACGGTGGACATCGACGGCATCAACACGGATGCTAAAGCCATGCGCCCTGAATTCGATCGCGGATCGAATTCGCTGGAGCCTGCCGCATTTGCAGGTGGCGATGCGCCGCACCTGGCGCTGGCGGCACAACAATCGCCTGAGCCACCTCCACTACCCCACCCGGGACCCAGCATGGGAACGGCCATCGGGATCGGGGTGGGCCTCGCGGCGGGAGGCATCATCGCAGCGGTCCTGGCGGTTCATCATTCGCGCGCGAGCAATGGCGTGCTCTTCGACGCCGGCACGCAATTCGAGATGGTGCTGCAAAGCTCGCTCTCGCTCAACGCAGCGAGCGTCGCCGCGGCGGTCGCAACTCCGGTCGCACAGTAGGTTTTTGACGCTGGCACGCAATTGTGATCCGGCCATCGGAATAAGATGGCCGTCATCCGTTCGCCGCTTTTCCTAGCTCCGGCTTGAAAGGCTCGATTAGCTCTGCTGTGGGTTCCAGTCGCGTAAGGGTCGGCTTGGCGTAGGGCTTCTTCATCTGTGCCCCACAGCAGCACGTTGGAGTCGAGCCGCCTTCGATGGATTCTTTCGCAATCACGATTTCGGCGCCGCACTGCTTATTTTGACAACGATAGACTTGCTCTTTCAGCATCATCATCGAAACGCTCCCTGAATCGTGTGGATTGATCCCAACCGCTACCACCAGCCGTTCGCTCGTGCGATCGCGAAAATGCAAGCCATCGTGACGCCCCAAAGAATTAGAGCAATTGCGATCGTTGCGAGCCGGGCTGATGGGATAGGCTCGCGCAAAGGCGGGAGGAAATCTGGAGTGGCCGGTTGCTTGCGGGGCTGCGTCAACTCGTCGTATGGAAGCGCTTCGTCAGGCGGTTTGTTCATAGGCTCCACCGTTCCCATGATCCCGGTTTGGATGGACCCCCTGTTTTCCGCTGGGGAACCGCGCATGTTGCTCGATTCTGCAGCTAAGCATGGAAGGAAATTAGAACTGCTTGGGATTGTAAGCAGCAAAAACCATCACTCTGAGCCCAATGGCAGGTCTCGCTCAACGCAGCGAGCGTCGCCGCGGCCGTCGCGGCTCCCGTGGCGTAGTAACGACCTGTTTCGACCCGAATGTACGGACCGCGGGCGCTGGACCAAACCTGTACTCGCGGACAAGTGACGCGAGCTCCCCAATCTGCCAAGATAGTCGAGCCTACGAGAGTCGCCCGCCCTCTGGACGGGGGTCGAATGCTCTTTGAAAATTAGGATGGATAAAAGAGACCGCCACTCGGGAAACTCTTGACTATGTGGCTCACCCCACTGTCTCCGGGTGAGGCTTTCTCGGCCATTGCAAAACACGGGTCGCACAATACGGCCGCCGTCGGCTTCTCTGCGCACTCTGCGTCTCTGCGGTGAATCGCCGTGGTCTTACCCTCGAAGCCGCTTGTCGCGGCGCCACTACTCACTAATGACCACTCACAACTCACGGTTTTCTAATCGACATTTTGGCGATTAGAAACGGCCGTAACTCGCTGCAAACAAACAACGGGCACCATGTCTAATCGACACAGCTAGAGAAGGCCATGAAGGACAAAGAAGTGGCGCGCCCGGAGGGACTTGAACCCCCAACCCTCTGCTTCGAAGGCAGATGCTCTATCCAATTGAGCTACGGGCGCCTTGGATGACACCCACATTCTAACGCGAGTGGTCCTGCCATTCGGTAGTAGAATCCGGGCGCGCCAGGGTCCGAACGAACCCGCGCTTCCCTGGCGGCCGCGTTTTGCAAGGAGGGATCATGCCGAGAAATTTGGGTTTCTCGCTCGCAGTTGCGGCTTTGTTGTGCACCGCATTTCCCGCAGAGATTCAGGGACAGATGCCCGGGCCGGCGGGCCAGGGGCGGCAAGTCACGCTTCCCGATGGCGACGGGAAACAGCAGGTGCAGACGCTCTGCACCACATGCCACGGGCTCAATATGCTCACTTTTGGCGGACACACGCGCGCGGGATGGGACGATGTCCTCTACATGATGACGAACCTCGGCGCGAAACTGCCGCAAGACCAGTTTCCTGCGATCGAGGATTATCTCGCGAAGAATTTTCCCGAGAGACCGATGCCGCCCGCGGTCGTGATTCCCGGCAACGTGCAGGTGTCGATCCAGGAATGGCCGGTGCCGACGAAAGGCTCGCGGCCGCACGATCCGCTGGTCGCGCCGGATGGCATGATCTGGTACACGGGGCAAATGGCTAACGTCCTCGGCCGCTTCGATCCGAAGACGCAGCAGTTCAAGGAATATCACCTGAAGACGCCGGGCTCGGGGCCGCACGGTTTGGTGGCAGACAAAGACGGCAACATCTGGTTCACCGCCAATTTCAAGGCGTATATCGGGAAGCTCGACCCGAAGACGGGCGACATCACGGAATATCCGATGCCCGATCCTGCCGCGCGCGACCCGCACACGCTGATCTTCGAACAGAAGGGAACGATCTGGTTCACGGCGCAGGGCGCGGACATGGTCGGCAGGCTCGATCCGAAAACGGGCGAGATCAAACTCGAACACGTCCCGACGCCGCACGCAAATCCTTACGGGATGGTGGTGACATCGAAGGGCGTTCCATTTTTCGTCGAATTCGGGAGCAACAAGGTGGCGAGCATCGATCCCGAAACGATGGCGATTCACGAATACGTCCTGCCGCACGCCGATAGCCGGCCGCGGCGCGTGGCGATTACGCCGGATGACATCATCTGGTACACGGACTACGGGCGCGGGTATCTCGGGCGGCTCAATCCGAAGACAGGCGACGTGAGCGAGTGGGCGTCGCCGGGCGGGCCGCAATCGCAGCCGTACGGCATCGCGGCAATCGGGAAAATCCTGTGGTACAGCGAATCGGGCGTGAAGCCGAACACGGTGGTGCGCTTCGAGCCCGCCACGGAGAAATTTCAGACCTGGGTGATCCCTTCGGGCGGCGGCGTGGTCCGCAACATGATGGCCACGAAGGACGGCAACCTGTGGCTCGCATGCAGTGGAGTGAACGGAATCGCGTTCGTGCGGATCGCGGGTGACAACAAGGCAGCGCACGGCCAGTAAGCGAAGCAAGAAGAAACGGGCCAAATTTGATCTCGCGGAGATCACCCAGGGGGCTGATCGATGATCCTTGCGTTCGCCGCCATCTGGCCGCAACCGCTCGCGCCCGTGCATTCCCTCGGCGTATCGGCACTCGTGGCGGCTGTGCCACTCGCCATCGTCCTCGTGTTGATGGGAATTCTGCGAACAAGCAGCCTGCTCGCGTCGGTCTGTGGGTTGGTGGCGGCGGGCGCGCTGGCGATGCTGGTGTGGCACATGCCGTTCGTGCTGGTCGCGTGGAGCACGGTGTACGGCTGCCTATACGCGGCGTGGCCGATCATGTGGATCGTCTTTTGCGCGCTGTGGCTCTACAACCTGACCGTGGTGACCGGGAAATTCGATCTATTGCGCCACTGGATGGAGCGCCACGTTTCGGGCGATCCGTGCATTCAGGCGATCGTGGTGGCGTTTTGTTTTGGAGCGCTGCTCGAGGGCACGGCCGGTTTCGGCGCGCCGGTTGCCGTGGCCGCATTTCTCCTGGTCGGGCTGGGATTCGATGCGCGGCGGGCAATCGTCGTTGCGCTGATTGCGGATACTGCGCCGGTCGCGTTCGGCGCGCTGGGAATTCCGATTGTGGCGCTCGCGGGAGTGACGGGCCTCGATCTGCAGAAGCTTTCGTCGATGGTCGGGCGGCAGCTTCCCTTGATGTCGTTCATCATTCCGTTCTATCTAGCATGCGTTGTGGCTGGATGGAAAGGGTTGAAGCGGACGTGGCCGGCGGCGCTGGTGGCCGGCGGGACTTTTGCGGCAGCGCAATTTTTCGTCTCGAATTTCTGGGGGCCGTACACACCCGACATCATCGCCGCGACGGTCTCGATCGCAGCTACCGTAGGTTTTCTCAAGATATGGAAACCGAGCGCCGTTGCGGACCAGCCGCAAGAGCAACGGGGCGAAAAGCTTTCGTTCCGTGCTGCGTTTCTAGCGTGGCTCCCGTGGATACTGCTGGCGGGCGTGGTCGTGCTGTGGTCGTACCTGAAGCTGACGCCGATCGGGCAGGTCGTGTTCGCGATTCCTCACCTGCACAGGGGCGTTCTGATCACGCTGTACGGGCAGCCGTATTCGGCGTTGTACACATTCCAGCCACTCGCGGCTGGGACGGCAGCGCTGACGGCCACCGCGCTCACCGCGCTGTGTTTTCGAGTCCGCCCAAGCATCTTCGCGAAATGCGGATGGACGACGCTGCGCCAGCTTTGGCTTCCGGGGCTCACCGTGATCGCGATCGTCGGCTTGGCATACCTTTACAATTATTCGGGGATGGCGTACACGCTCGGAGCGGCGGCCGCGCGTGCGGGCCACATCTTCCCGTTTCTGAGCAGCTACCTCGGATGGGTAGCATGCTTTTTGAGCGGAAGCGACACCGCGAGCAACCTGCTCTTCGGCAATTTGCAGGTGGCAGCCGCACACCAGCTTCACCTGAGCCCCGTGCTGATGGCGGCGACGAATTCCTCGGGCGCGGTGACGAGCAAGATGATTTCGCCGCAGAATATCGCCGTCGGAGTGACGACGGTGGGATTGATCGCGCAGGAAGGGAAAGTGCTGCGGTCGACCTTCTGGCACAGCATCGTTTTCGCGACGCTGGTGGGCGTGCTCGCCTACGCCCAAGCCTACTGGGTGACGTGGATGCTGCCGTAGAAATTCTGCCAGACGAAGAAAGGGGCGGCCGATTTCGCGTGATAACGCGTTCGACCACCCCTTACACACCCCGAGAAAACACTTCAAAGCCAAGCCGCTTATTTGAAGGTGAAGTTGGCGTGCGCGGTTTCACCCGCGCTGACTGTCACCTTTTGCTCCTGGGTGCCAAACGTCGCTGTCCAGGTGGTCAACGTATACTCGCCCGGAGGAACGCCCTTGATCGTGAACGTCCCTTCGGTGCCGGTGACAGCGTAGAACGGGTTGCTGGTGACTCCGATGTAGGCGCTCATCCACGGGTGCTGGTTGCAGTGCACGGGAATCATGATTTCGGGACGAGCGAATTTCTTGTCGAGCGGCGGAGCGCCAGGCGGCTGCGATTGATTCCATTCTTTGTTGATCTTGCATAACGGATGGATATTGTGAGTCGTGGGATCGTCCGAAACGATCCGCAGCACCTGATTGGCCATGAGGCCCAGCACGTGCGGCTCGTACATGCACCCTTTCTGGTCGAGAACGACGGGCTGTGAGGGTGGCGCAAACGTTCCCGGAACATCCTTGATGTAGATGAACGCGCTGGGAAGCGTTCCGTTGCTGTTGACGGCGCCGTCCTGTGCGAGCACCGGCTCCGAATGCGCGCCGGCACAATAGGGATCCGCGCCCATGTCGAGCTTGGCTCGTTTGAGCGCCGTTCCTTCGAAGTGGATCGTGCCCTCGATCGTGCCGCCGGCTGATGCTTGCGCCCCGGTGGAAAATCGACCGACGATACCGAGGCACAAGCCGCCCAGCATGGCTGCACCGAGGATCGCGGTTACGATGAAGCGTGATTTATTCTTTTTCATAGTGGAAGCCTCTCGTCCTGCAGTCGCTTGGCTTTTCATTTCTTCTCTTGCGCGCATCAGAACACGATCCAGACGACCATGTACAAGGAATTGTTCCCGTTGGCATCTCGACCGGCGCCATCGTAATTCGTCTTCGCACCATTGAAATGCAGGTAGCCGGTGTACTGCAAGCCGAGCTGAAGGTTCTGCACCGGCCAGTAGGAGAAACCCGCCACATAGCCGTCTGTCAGGGGGTTTCCATTTGCACTTCCGGTCAGACTCGCTTGCGTATACAGCAGCGGATCGGTGGTCCCCCAGGTCTTGAACCCCGCGATCGTGGCTGAGTACCTGTTTCCGAAGTGGTAGACGCCATCAATCTTGAAGGTCTGGAGATTGTGATTTACCAGGGGATCCTCGAGCGCATTGGCCGTCGCGTTCAGCTCGGAACTCTCGTGAATATATGTGCTGTGGATCGTGAGTATATCGTTGTGGAACGAAGGCAGCACGCGTTCGTATTGGATGTCGGCGGCCACGTCCGTATAGAAATCCTGCAGCCCCGTGATGGCCCCGGGCGACGAGGCGATGTGCATGCCATAGGTGCCGACCATGAAGTAGTTGTTTCCCTCCGTTTGCTGCCACGCGAGGCGCCAATAGGGCGCGAGTCCGCGAATATTGTACGAGAAGGGTGCGCCAGTGGGGTCCATACCAGAATTCGGCTGGCTGCCACCGATGTGCTCCGAGCGATAGACGGAAAAGTCCACGTAGAAGTGGTCGTCCAACATTGTGTATGCGCCCACGCCCGCTACATCTTGTGCGAGCGTGCTATCGATGATTGTAGCCGCCACAGGCGACGGGGGAACGTCAGTGGACACCCAGGGGAAACCCCAGGCAGGCGTGCTGTTCCACAGGTCCTCGACGCCCGGATTGTTGTTCAGCGTGAAGCCATAGACGACGCTCTTCCCTCCGATCGAGCCGGTATTGGCGTAGCGGACGTCCGTGTTGTCCCAGGTGAAGTGATCGGCCTGGCCGTCGTAGGTGACCTGCACGAAGCCGCCGACGTGCTTTGAGAAGGCGCCAGCCAGGAAAAGGCTGGCCGATTGCGGAAACTCGTAGTTCCCGTTCTGCGCTCCGGGCTGCGGCTTCTCCTCAACGGTGTTTGAGAACTGGATGAAGGCGGAAAGCGGCAAGTACGAGCTCAGATTCAAGCCGGCCTTGCTCCCGCCTCCCTGCTCCGATATCTGCTTCAAGCTGTTCATCGTGTACCCGTTCAACTTGAAGCTTCTGCCGAACGGGGTCAGTTCCGGAATCGTCGTGTGGCACGAGCTGCAAGGCAGCCCGGTTTGCCGCGCGTAACTCGGCACGGCGGAAGCTTCACCTGCCCCGGCCAGGATTGCGGCTGTCAAGAAAACACACAGCCAAAGCGACCGAACACTAATTCTCGATAGCATCGTACATTCTCCTCCGCGCCGGACGGTGACGGACCCGCCGCCTGTCGGCTGGGAAGGGACTATCTCCGAGGTGTGTTGATTGAGGCTGTGACGTGCGTCACACAAAAACGTGTGAAGTGTCACAGAAGGAACGATGCCAGAAAGGAACGCGCTTGCGGCGGACGACGGAGGTTATCAGCTGGAAGCGAAACGGCCGGTGGCTTTGATTTTTTCGGCGCCGGCGCGGCGGAGGCGATCTTCGAGGCTGGCGCGAGATTCGTCGGATGGATCGACGACGCCGATCAGGACCTTGCCGTAGGAAATTTCGGGGTCGTAGAGCTTGTCGCTCCAGTCGGGTATCCGTGAGCCGACGAGGAGCGCAATCACGGTCACCAGGACAGCCGACATCATCGTGAGTTCATAGGTGACGATGCCCGTGGGCCAGGGAGCGACGAGGGGCATACCGCCGGCAGCGAGCGGATAGGCGGTCTGCACAAACCACGCCAGCGAGAAACCGGCGATGGCGCCGAAGACGCCGCCGCCGACCGCAATCCATCCCATCCAGGTGGATCGATCGCTCTGCGCGAAGGAATACTCCTCGAAAGGCTCCGATGCCATTACAACAATTTTGTCCGTGGGAACGCCCGCATCGCGCAAAGCGTTCATGCCCCGCTCGGCCGAGTGCGGGCCGGGGAAAAGACCGTAGATGCTGTTCACTTGAGACATCTAAGCGGTGGCCTCCTCTTCATCCGCTCGCGCTAGGACCGGATCGCGAACCTCCTCGGTGTGCTGGCCCCACTTGAGTTCCCAAACCGAGATAATCGGGATGAACTTGGAGAAGAGCATGTAAAGCATCGCCATCGCGGCGAATGTCGCCGCAGTGATGGTGATTTCCACCCACGAGGGCTTGTAGAAGTTAGTGGCCCAGGAATACGGGAGATACTTGTGGGAGAGCGACGGCACGATGATCAGGAAACGCTCGAGCCACATGCCGATGACAACTCCGATTGAAGCAATCACGCACCCCGTAATGGTCCGGAGTTTCTTGATCGCGAGCAAAGGGAAAGGAATGATGAAATTGCAGACGACCATCGTCCAGAAAAGCGGCGAATAACGGCCCGTGAGAGTGAGCCAGAAAACGGCCATTTCCGAGGGTTCGTTGCCGTAATAGGTCGTGAGGCGCTCGGCGAATACGAAGTAGGCCCAGAGGAGGCTCATCACCAGCAGAAGTTTTCCCAGGTTCTCGAAGTGCATGCGGAGCAAATATTCCTCGAGGTGCAGGAACTTGCGCAGCAGAGCCATGGCGATGATGAGCGCCGCGATGCCGCTGAAAATCGCGCCTGCGACGAAGTACGGAGCAAAAATGGTTGAGTGCCACATGGGGACGGGCGCCATGGCAAAGTCCCATGAGACGATGCTGTGCACCGAGACGGCTACAGGAATCACGGCGATGGCCATGATCGACATGGCTTTTTCAAGACGGTGCCACTGCCGCGGCGTGCCGCGCCACCCGATCGCGAGGACCGTGTAAATCTTCCTGCGCAGGCCGGTCGACCGGTCGCGGACCAGCGCCAAGTCCGGCAGAATCGGCAGCAGAAGAAACGTGCCGCTTCCGAGCAAGTAGGTGCTGATGGCGAAGAAATCCCAGAGCAAGGGCGAGCGGATGTTGGGCCAGATTCCACGCTCGCTCGGATACGGCACGAGCCAGAAGAAAACCCAGGGACGGCCCAGGTGGATGATCGGGAACATCGCACCGATCGAAAGCGCGAAGACCGTGATGACTTCCGCGCAACGAGTGACCGGGCGGCGCCACGTGGCGTTGGCCAGGCGCAGAATGGCCGAGATCAGCGTCCCCGCGTGACTGAGGCCGATCCAGAAGACGAAATTCGTGATGTAGAAGCCCCAAAAGACCGGGCGGCGGAGCCCTGAGACTCCGATGCCGTGGTTCACCTGCCAGCCCCAAGCGAAGAAACCGGCGAGGACGATCGCCACAAAGAAAGCGAGGATCACCAGATAGCGCGCCGAAACGCCCTGCAGCGGGCGCATCAAGTCTTCGTTAATCTGTTCAGGCGTTCTCGCCGGCATTCGCTGAGTCCCGTTGAAGGTACGTGACCTTCGGCAATGTTCCCAATTCGGCGAGGAGCTTGGTGGCGCGATTGGAGCGCGCCATCCGCGAAACCTCGCTATGGGGATCGTTCAAGTCTCCGAAAACCATGGCTCGCGTGGGGCACGACTGCACGCACGCGGGCTGGATTTCGCCGTCCTTCACCTCGCGCTTCTCGGCTTCAGCCTGAATCTCGCCCGCCTTGATGCGCTGCACGCAGAACGTGCACTTTTCCATAACGCCGACCGAGCGGACCGAAACGTCGGGATTCAGCTGCAGCTGCAGCGGCTTATCCCAGACCGGATTGTAGAAATTGAAGAAGCGAACGGTGTAGGGGCAGGCGTTCGCGCAATAGCGCGTGCCGATGCAGCGGTTGTAGACCTGGCCGTTCAGGCCCTCCTGCGTGTGATAGCTGGCATACGTGGGGCAGACAGGTTCGCACGGAGCCGCGTCGCACTGCTGGCACAGGACGGGCGTGAATTTCGCCTTCACGTCCGGAAACTCGCCTTCGTAGTAGCGCTCGACGCGAATCCAGTGCTTGGCGCGCCCGATGGCGGCCTGATCTTCGCCGACCGTCGAGATGTTATTTTCCGCGTGGCAAGCAACGACGCAGGCCTCGCAGCCCGTGCAGCGGTCGAGATCGATCACCATGCCCCATTGATGAGACATCAGCTGTGCCTTTCTATCGGTGCTTCAATTCCGGCGGCGTTTCCGTGAGGCTGCCACCGAAGAGAGCCATGTTGCCTTTGCCAATGCGCGAAATCTTGACGCGGGTCGCGGCCCAAGCGAGCGAGCCCGTCTCCGAGTCGGTGAGCGGCGCGAGAATCGAAATCGGATTCGCGCCGCGATTGCTGGCGTAGCGCGTGAAATTGGTGTGACCCTGGCCGACGGGCATCGCGACGCAGTCGGGCGCAATACCTGGCGTGACGAATGCCGGAGCTTGCAGCGTGCCGTGCTGCGACGCGACTTCGAGGAGATCGCCCTGCACGATGCCGAGCTTGGCCGCCGTTTGCGTGTTGATTTCGACCCACGAGCCCCACATCACGCTCGAGACCGGGTCGGGCGCTTCTTGCATCCAGGGGAGATTGGCGAGCGAGCCGTCGTACCACATCTGCGAGGCGTACGGCAGGAGATGAAAAGGATATTGGCCAGGGTCGCCATCGAATTGCGGCGCGGCGTTTTTCGTGGGGCCACCTGCTAATTTTCCCGCACTCACGGGAAGCGACTTTTCTTCGGCGCTCCACCAGCCACCCTGATCCTGCACCTTTTGCCAGAAATCGTCGGGATCGGTCGCAGTGACCGAGCCTTTTTGCTGACGCAACTTCTCGAACGCAGCCTTGAGAGCCTCGTCGTAGGTTTTCCATGGCAGCGCTTTAGCCACATCGCCGCCGAGCTGCTGTGCGACGTCGAGAAGCACATCCGGCATCGCACGCGTGTTGTGCAACGGGTTCATCGCGGGTGCCGCGAGGCTCGCGACCATGCGCGTGCTGCCGGAGGGCGGCACGTCGTCGAGCCAGGATTCGAGCGGCGAATGATTGGGAAGGATCAGATCGGCGAGGATGCTCGTTTCGTCGATGAAGCTTCCGAAACTTGCGATGAACGGGATCTTTTCGAAGGCTTCGCGGATGCCGGAACTGTGCGGCGTGGCGAACGCCGGATTCGCGTTGTACAGAAGCAGCGCCTTCGTCGCGTCCGGCGCCGACTGGATTTGCCGAAGGAAAGCATCGAACGGCGAAACGGCAGCCTTCCCGGGTTCGGGGTTTGCGGCGGCACTGAAAAGAATTCCTCCTGGTTTCCCCACGCTGCCCAGCAACAAATTCAAGGCGTTCACGGCCAGCGCGGTGAATCGCCCGTTAGTTTGCGCGGTTGCCGAACCGCCCGCCAGAGCGAGCGCGGGCGCGTTCGCCGCCACTTCGTGCGCGATGCGCGTAAGCGTGTCCGCCGGGACGCCAATCTGGTCCGCGACTTTCTCTGGCGCGTAATCCGGCAACCCTTCGGACCAACCCTCGATTGCGGCTACCGAGACGGCGGGACGCAGTTTCTCGCGCAGAATCACGTGCGCCAGGCTCAGGGCGAATACGCCTTCCGCTCCCGGCTTGCAGGGAATCCATTCGTCGGCGTTGGCGGCCGTTTGCGACAGGCGCGGCTCGACGTGAACGAACTTGCCGCGCTGGCCGGAACGTCCCTGGCGCATCGTGCCGTAGCCGATCGCTTGCGCGACTGGTGAATTCCAGGTCCCAAGAAAATCCGCGCCGAACGAAATCACGTAGTTCGATTGCGCCAGGTCCGCAGTCGGGAGCGCCGCTTGATTGAAACTCGCCCCATTGGCTGCCCGGATAACCGCATCATCGAAAAACGCAAACTCGCCGACCGAGGAATGCTGGAAAGATGCAGCGAAGCCCTCAACGATATTCTTTCGATGTCCTCGAAGCGGAGACGTGAGGACGGCAAGCCCGCTCGCTTGCTTGCTTTCTTTCAGCGGGGTCAGTTGCGAGACTAGCTGCTTGATGGCGTCGTCCCAGGTGATTTCCTTGAATTGGCCGGAGCCGCGCGGGCCGGAGCGGTGCAGCGGTGTGCGGATGCGGTCGGGATGATAGGTGACTTGCAAGCCCGTCTGGCCGCGCGGGCAGAGCTTTCCCTGATTGATCGGGTGATTGGGATTGCCTTCGAGCTTTTTCGCGAGGCCCATTTTGATGAGGCCGAGTTGGCCGTGGCGAATCACTTCAGCTTCGCCCTGCATCACGCGCACGAGCAGGCCGCAACCCGCGGGACATTGCGTGCAGATGCTCGGCTTCCAGGTGGCGATGCCGGGAAGCATGTCCTCTTCCGGAATGAACCGGATGAGCTGGTGATCGGGATTACCACAGCCTTCGAGGGCTGCTGAGGCGGTTCCGACCGCCGAAATTTTCAAAAAGTCGCGACGTTCCATGCCGGTCGTTTCGTCCCTAGTAATGACACGTGATGCAATCAATCGATGCGTTGTGCTGCTTGTGACACTGAATGCATAGGCCCATCGTGAAGTTGACTTTGCGTTCGGCGACGGTCTGCGTCGCCAAATCACCATGACATTCCTTGCAATCGACGCCCGCGCGAATATGCGGCGCGTGATTGAACTTCACGTGCGCCGAAGGCTCGAAGCCATAGACGCGCTCCCACGGAATATCCTCGCCTCGAGCGAAATACGCGGCGACCTTTTTGATCTCGGGCTTGTCCGTGGCAATCACCCGATGGCAGTTCATGCAGAAATTGACGCTGGGAATGCGCGCGTCGGGACCTTGATCCACGCCCGTGTGGCAGTTCACACACTGCAGGCCGTTCGCGAGGTGCACTGTGTGTGTAAAGGCGATCGGCTGGACCGGCGTCGGAAGAATGCCGAAATATTCGCGAATCGCCGCGAAAACCGTGCGGTGCTCCGTGGTGAAAATGTCGTCGCTCGGCGCTGGAGAAGCGGACTGTTCCTGGGCGTGCAGCCTCCATTCCAAAACGGAGCAGCCAAGAACGATCACGCCACCCACAATTGCAACGCGAACCCACCGATTGAAAGAGTGCGCAGACAACGAAAAATTATCCTCTTGGAATAAAAGTTTGCACGCGAATGGGACATACTACATGCCGCTGTCGCACGTGTAAACCACGATTTCAGGCGTGTGATGGGCGTCACAAGTGAGAATTTTCTTGATACGGTGACGCTTGTGCCGATTACCAGCCCGATTTCATTCCATAGGGGCCGGTGTTGACGATGGCCTCGACACGCATGATTTTCCCGTCCTGAATCTTGAACATTTCGGCGATTTCCCAGGTCCACGGGGCGGTGCGGGTTTGCTTCACCGTGCGCCCGTCGGCGAGCGTGTAGGATCGCAGCGTTGCGTCGTGGTCAAAGAAGCCGAGGACGAAAACGAGGCCACGCTCTTCGTCGATCACCGCAAATCGACGGTCGCGGATCAGCGTGTCCGGCTGGAAGTTGCGGGTTTTAAGCTGATCCGCGCAGCCGAGACCGAGAACGGAATCTGGACTGGTCGCGAGCTGCTTGTTGTTGGTGGTCTGCACGCCGCTCTCGATGCGATTGCAGTCCTTGTCGAACGGAACAAACGAGGCGTGGCCTTTTTCGATGGCGCTGAAGTAGCTGTTGGCGATGGCGATCATATTCTGGCGCGAGCGGCGCTCGGAAGGCGGAACCGTTTCAGCGAAAAGCGGATTGGGCGTAACGAGATTTTCGGGGCGAGCCAAGCTTCCGGCTTCCTTGCGCGCGACCAGCGTTTCGATTTCGGTGATGCGGCGGAGCTCGACCCTCAGGCGCAGATTCAGAATGACCGGCGCGCCATTTTCGAGCATCGTTCCCATGAACATCACCTCGCCGGCCTGAGGATCGTCCGCGTAGATTTTGTAATTGCCGATACCGCTGGCCGTACCCCAGAGGCCGTCGCCAAGCTTGAGTTCCTGGCCGTTCTCGGTGAACTTGACCTGGCGCGCGAGAGAGAGGCGCAACGGATCATGGGCGACGAGCGCGGCGAGATACTGATCGACGTAGCTGTCGAGACAGGCGCGGTCGCAGTCGTAATTGAAATTCGGATCGTAATCCTGCGGAATCGCAGTGGAAGTTTGAGCCACAGCGGGCCGTGCCGCGATTATGCCGAGCATGAAAGCGCAGACGAGACTGATTCTTAACGTGCGCATGATTCCCCCAATCTTCGCTTCGGCGCGACCGGCGCCGAAAAGACCTATTTCATCGGCGTGGGAGGCCAAGGCGTCGGCATGTGGTACGGCACCGTCAGAATTACGGCCTCGATCTGGCGGATTTTGCCGTCTTCATTGACCTTGAATAGCTCGAACATGTTGAACGAATACGGCCGGTCGAATGGCGGCGCGACGGTGTGCGGCGTTCCGTCCGTCAGCTGGTAGTGCGTGATCACACCGGCATGATCGAAGAAGCCGTTGACCAGCACGAGACCCTTCTGCTGGTCGACGACCACGAAACGCCGATCGCGGCAACGCGTGACGAAGACGAGCAGCCCCTTATTCAATTGCTCCTCGCACCCCTGCTTGGCGACTCCGGTGCCGTTGGGATTGTTGGCCGTGATCATGCCGTTTTCGACGCGCTGGCAATCGCCGGCAAACGGCGCGTAGATTTTCCCCGAGTTCTGCTGGATCGTGGAGAAGTAGGAGTCAGCGATGGAGATCAGCTTCGCGCGGGAAAGGCGCTTGTCCGCGGGAACGTCCTCGGAGAAGATCGGCTTATCCTTCAAGTTATCCGGATTGCCGAAAGGACTGTTGGGCTGGTCGCGACGAGCGAGAACGACCTCGATCTCCGAAACTTTCCGGTGCACCACTTTCATGCGCATGCCAAAGATGCTCGGGTGCGTGTCTTCGCTGACGACACCGTAGTAGCCGACTTCGCCGGCCTCGGGATCGTCGATGTAGATTTTATAGGAACCGATTCCGTCCGCGGTGGCCCACAGGCCGTCGCCGGGCTTTAGCATCACATTGTTTTCGGAATACTTCAGATCGGGCGTGTGGGAGAGCTTCGAGGGATCATGCGCCACAAGAGCGGCGAGAAACTTGTCGACGAAACCGTTGAGGCATGCGCGATCGCAGTCATTCGCCGCGGCGGGAACTGGCGCAGCCGCCGCCAGCGCCGGCTTGGCGGATCGAAGCGCGACAAATCCGCAGATCAAAATAGCGAACGCACCTGCTACGAGCAGCTTTCTGGCCATGGTCTCCCCCTCAAAAGCACGTGCGCCGCATCTATACCAAAACGCCTGCGAGACCGCAACCGGACTATGGAATTCGGCGGATGAAAAAAGTAGGCTGGGAGAATGGCTGCGAAGATTGAAGTCGAGCAGATCGGCGAAGGCGATTTTCGCGTGCGCGTGATCGAGGGCAAGACGGAGACGTTGCACCGCGTGACGCTGAAAACTGAGGATTACGAGCGGCTCGCGAAAGACAAGGTTGAGCCGGCGGAGCTGGTGCGGCGCTCATTTGAATTTCTGCTGGAAAATGAACCGAAGGAATCGATTCTCGCGCGATTCGATTTGTCGGTGATCGGGCGCTATTTTCCGCAGTTCGAGCGCGAGATCAAGCGCAGGCTGGGCGTGTAGCCGGGCATTCGTTACGATTTTGCGTAAGCCACGAAGGATTTCGGACTTAGCGCCAGGGAAACTTCGCCCTGCGAATCGACTGTGGCCGGGGCAGGACTCCCCAGTCCCGACCAGCGTTCTTCGGCGGAATCGATCAGTTTGTTCCACACGCCGCGCGCGAAGGGAAAAGAAACACGTGACGACTCCGCCCCAAAGTGAAGCGCGAAGATCACTTCGCCCCGCTCGTGTGGGCGGCGGACGAAAAGGACCTCGCCATTGTTGTTGGGAATTGCGCGAAGATTCTGCATATCGAGGCTTGCGAGAGCGGGGACTTCGCGGCGCAGGCGGAGCAGTTCCTTATAGAGCGCGCGCAGGACGCCGTGCTCCCCCTGGTTGCGATCTTCCCAGTTCAGCTTGCATCGCGCAAAAGTGTCTTTGCTCTGCGGGTCGAGCGGCTCGCCTTCCCATCGGAACGCGCGGAATTCCTCGGCGCGGCCCTTGCGAACTGCTTCGATCAGCGCGGGATCGGAATGGCTGACGAAATAAAGGAACGGCGCCTTCTCGCCGTATTCTTCGCCCATGAAAATCAGAGGCACGAAAGGGCTGAGAAGAATCGCGCACGCCGCGAGCTTGAGACTCTCGAAGGAAACGAGTGACGCGAGGCGTTCGCCGAGCATGCGGTTGCCAACCTGATCGTGATTCTGCGAGAAGACGACGAAGCGCTTGCCGGGCAAATCGCGCGCGGAATTCCCATGGCTTCTTTGGCGGTATTTAGAGTACTGACCCGAATAGACGAAGCCTTCGCAAAGGCCTGTGGCCAGTCGCGAGATGCCGCCGAAATCGGCGTAGTAACCCGTCTGCTCGCCCGTGAGGAGTGTGTGGACGGCGTGATGAATGTCGTCGCTCCACGTACCATCGAGGCCCAAGCCGCCTTTTTCGAGATCGCGAACGATGCGCGAGTCATTTCGATCGCTCTCGGCAATCACATGCACTTCACGATTCAGTTCGCGCGCGCGCTCGTGGACGGCAAGAGCGAGCTGCTCGACGAACGGGCGCGCGGAAGAATCGATGATGGCGTGGACGGCGTCGAGACGCAGCGCGTCGATGTGAAATTCGGTGATCCAATACAGGGCGTTGTCGATGAAATAGCGGCGCACCTCGTCGCTTTGGGGCAAATCGAAATTGAGGGCCTCACCCCAGGGAGTTTTGTAATGGTCGGTGAAATAGGGGCCAAACGACGAGACGTAGTTCCCTTCCGGGCCAAGGTGGTTGTAGACGACATCGAGAGTGACGGCGAGGCCATGCTGATGGCAGGCGTCGACGAGGCGCTTCAGCGCGAGCGGGCCACCATAGGCGGTGTGGACGGCGTACGGATAGACGCCGTCGTAACCCCAGTTGCGCGCGCCGGGAAATTGGGCGACGGGCATGAGTTCGATCGACGTGACACCGAGTTCCTTCAAGTCGCCGAGCCGCGGGATCACCGCGTCGAGCGTGCCCTCGGTCGTGAACGTGCCGACGTGTAGCTCGTAGAAAACGTAATTTTCAAGTGGCAGGCCCTTCCACGATGAATCGCGCCAATCGAATCGCAGATCGGGAATTTCCGACGGCCCGTGAACGTCTGGCTGTAGGCGCGACACGGGATCGGGCCGGTCGGTCACGCCGTTGAGGCGATAGAAGTAGCGATCGCCTGGCTTCAAGCCATCAGCGACGGCGCGATGATAGCCGCACGCCTCGGGCCGCATCTCGATGAATCGCTCGGCGGGTAAGACGACGTGGACTTCGACCTTCTCGGCGCGAGGCGCCCACACGAGGAACTCGTACCGGTCGGCGCCGACGTGAGCGCAGCCGAGATCGGCCTTTGCGCCCACGCTCACGTGGCAGCAGGCCTTCGGAGGAGCATGTCGATTCCCTCGAGCGGGATGGCGACCCAATCCAAGCGATGATTGAGCTCGTATTTGAGCTCGTAGATGGCTTTGCCGAGGAGCCAGAAATTCAGCACGAACTCGCGTTCACCGGGATTGGCCGGAAGGAATTTGGCGGTCGACGCTGTGGCCGTATCGAAATACGCGCGCAGATATTCGCCCGAAGCAGCACGATACCATGCGTTCGCGAATGGGACGAGCGATCGCGATTCGTCCGATTGCGCGCCGGCGCTGCCCGCTCGGCGAAACAGCGCTGCGTAGGCCGCATAGTGGAACGATCGCACCATCCCGGCCACATCGCGAAGAGGAGAATGCTTTTCGCGGCGCTCAGCGAGCGTGCGCGCCGGTTCGCCCTCGAAATCGATGAAGATGAAGTCTTCGCCCGTGAAAAGGACCTGGCCGAGATGAAGATCGCCGTGAATGCGCGTGCGCAAGCCGGTTAGCTTCCGATCCGCGAGCGAACGAAGACGCTCCACCAGCGTTTTCTCCGAAGCGATTGCGGTGTTGGCCGCCGCTCGAGCAGGCTCAGGGAAGTCAGGCGCGCGCTGGCGGAGCATGCCGAACGTCTCGTGAGCCAGGCCGATCATGGATTCGGATAAGTCGCGCTGATGGGCGGCGGAAAACGCTTCCGGAGCGAAGCCCGGGTCGCTGCGATCCGAGGCGAGCGCGCCGTGCATCTCGGCCGTGCGGCGCCCAAGCAACTCGGCCTCCGCACGGTAATTTCCCAGAAGCTGCGCGACGGAGTTCCGAGATTTTGCATTCGGCTCCGGGAGATTCGCGGTCGCGACTTGATCGTAGTAGCTCGAAAGGGCTTTCAGCGTGTGTTCCCAAGCATCTCCCTGATTCGCCACGAAGCCCTGCAAAATGGCCATAGTCGCGGGTTCGCTATTTCGCACTCTGTATTCG
>JBAPOM010000238.1:0-7224 GCA_049279635.1 Candidatus Acidiferrales bacterium | reverse complement strand
TCGGCTGCCTGAAACCATCGAGCAACGGCTCCTACATATGGACCGTGTCGGCCAAGTACGAAGGCTCTAACTTCCGAATCCTCGCCGGGACGCCCGGTGGGACATCCAGCACGCTCGGCCCAGCATTTGAGATCACCGCCAAGTCGACCAGTCGCCAACCGTAGTCGGATCAAGATTCGACCCCGATCAGTGGGATTTCAACACCCAGCCCGCGATCACGAGCCGCTGGATTTCGCTCGTGCCTTCGTAGATTTCGGTGATGCGCGCGTCGCGGTAGGCGCGCTCGACGGGATACTCGCGGCTGTAGCCATTGCCGCCATGAATCTGAATGGCTTTGTGCGTCACGCGCGTGGCCATTTCGCTCGCGAAGAGCTTCGCGATGGCCGCCTCCATCGAAAAACGCGCGCCGATGTCCTGTTTCCACGCCGCGCGTCGCGCCAGCAGGCGCGCCGCATCGATTTCCGTCGCCATATCCGCCAGCATGAATTGGATCGCCTGAAACTCCGCGATGGGATGCCCGAACGCCTGCCGCTCCTTCGCATAGGCCAGCGCCGCCTCGAACGCGCCCTGCGCGATTCCCGTTGCCTGCGACGCGATGCCGATGCGCCCGCCGTCGAGCGTGGTCAGCGCGATTTTGTAGCCGTCGCCTTCGTTGCCGATGCGGTTTGCGGCGGGCACCTCGCAATCCACAAACGAAAGCTCCACGCACGCCGTCGCATGGATGCCGAGCTTCTTCTCCTCCTTGCCTACCGAGAATCCCGGTGTGCCCTTCTCGATCACGAGCGCCGTGATTCCCTTCTCGCCCTTTTCCGGCTGCGTGTTGACGTAAATCACTCCCGCATCGGCCACGCCGCCGTTCGTAATCCACGCTTTCGTCCCGTTCACGACGTAGCGATCGCCCTTGCGGACAGCCTTCGTTGCGAGCGCGGCGGCATTCGATCCGGCCTGCGGCTCGGTCAGGGCGTAGCAGCCGATCTTTTCGCCGCGCGCGAATGGGACGAGGAATTTCTTCTTCTGCTCGTCCGTGCCGAATTTCTCGAGCGTGCCGCAATAGAGCGAATTCTGCACCGACAGAATCACGCTCGTCGACGCGCACACCCGCGCGATCTCTTCCATCACGATCGCGTAGCACATGTGGTCCATTCCCGCGCCGTCCCATTCCTCGGCGACGGAAATTCCCGTCAGCCCCAACTCCGCAGCCTTGCGCAGCGTCTCGCGCGGGAATTGGCCGGTCTCGTCGATCTCCGCCGCGAGCGGCTTTACTTCCGCTTCGGCAAACTCGTGCACGGTTCGCTGTAGCAGCTTCTGTTCTTCGGTCAGCTCGAGGTTCACGTCGTCTCCAAGTGCGCGCTCGTCCGTTCATTCTACCGCCAACCACATGTCACTGTGCGAACCTTGCGATCTTGGCTGCGCCATGCGCCGCGACCCTGTTCGCGCCATCGCATGCAATGGGTGTAGCCTGGTGCCAAGCCCTCGAAAGGAGAAAGAGATGGAAGCTCGCCTGAATCTCACGAAAGTCGCCCCCAAAGGGGCGTATCAAGCGATGGGTGCGTTGCAGCAGTACGTCGACACTTGCGGCCTTGAGCGCCCGTTGCTCGAACTCGTCAAGATCCGCTCCTCGCTGATCAATGGCTGCGCCTACTGCATCGACATGCACACCAAAGACGCGCGCGCCCTCGGCGAATCCGAGCAGCGCATCTACATGCTCGGCGCCTGTCGCGAAAGCCCCTTTTACACCGACCGCGAGCGCGCGGCCCTCGAATGGGCCGAAGCAGTCACGCTGATCAGCGAAGGCCACGTGCCGGATGATGTCCACGCACGAGTCAGCAAGCAGTTCAGCCCCGAAGAGCTTGTAAACCTCAGCGTGGCCGTCGCTACGATCAACAGCTGGAACCGTCTGGCCATCCCCTTCCGATTGGTTCCGGGCGAGTACCAGTCTCATCTGAAACCGCTCAAGGCTTCGGCCTGACCATACGCCCCCCGACGGCTACCCGGGCTCTAATCCCGGGCAGCTTCCTCGGTGGTCCCCCATCCCGGCCCGATTTGCGGGAAACCTGGAAAATCCTCTATAATCGGCCTGTCAGGGGTTGCGGCAAGGTAGTACCCAGCCAGGCTGTTCGATTTCTCGATCAAAATGGAAGACCTTACTGAAAAAATTAAGAAAAAGCTCAAGGACGAAATCGCCGCCCTCGAGCACGAGCTTCACGACGAGCTCCCGAAAGAGATCAAAGTCGCGCGCGCGCATGGCGATCTCTCTGAAAACGCCGAGTATAAGTACGCCAAGGAGCGCCAGGGCTACGTCGCCGCCCGCCTCGGCCAGCTCCACAAGCGCATGGCAGACCTGTCCATGCTGAATCTGAACAATCTGCCCAAGGACCGCGCTGCTTACGGTTCCAAGATTGTTGTGCTGGACACCGCAAAATCCAAAAAGATCGAGTACAAGCTGGTAACGGTGGAGGAAGCGGACGCTACCCAGGGGCTCATCTCAACCACTTCCCCCATTGGCCGCGCCCTGCTAGGCAAAAAGGTCGGCGACGAAGTTTCGGTCACGACCCCGGCGGGCGTGAAGGAATACGAGGTTGTACGGCTAACCACGATTTATGACGAGGAATAGGCGGGTGGAACTCGCTCTATGTTGATGCCGAAAATCGGCCGGTACCTCTCCTGGCCAATCGACCGCCTCGCTGATCTTCTGGCGCCTACGGGCATCCATCCCAATATCATCACCTGGGCCGCTCTCGCTGCGAATCTCGTGGCTGGAATCTTCTTTGCGAAGGGCGAATTTGCGATAGCGGGAGGCACGATCGTTCTCGCGGGCCTCTGCGACCTTCTCGATGGCCCGGTGGCACGCCGGCAAAATCGCGTCTCGCTCTTCGGAGCTTTCCTCGATTCAATTCTCGACCGCTACGCTGATCTGCTGCTTTTCCTTGGCCTGCTGGTCTACTACGCGCTGGTGAATCGCTTCCTCTACGCGGTGCTTGCGGGAGCAGCGATGGCGGGCGCTGTAATGGTCAGCTATGCAAAAGCGCGCGCGGAATCGCTGGTGCCGACCGCCGAAATCGGATTCTGGGAACGCCCCGAGCGCCTCGTCGTGATGATCCTGGGCGCGCTTACGAATCGCATGGAAGTGGCCCTCTGGATTCTCGCGATCGGGCCCAACTTCACCGTGGTGCATCGCATCCTGCACACCTGGAAGCAGACCAAGACTCAGCAGGAAGTCACCCACCGCCCGAGCCCGCGCGACACGATCGTCCAAGACCCGATCCAGGCCACAATCTCCCGCAAGAGCGAAACCGTGGTCCGCGCTTTCTCTCGCGCGGCCGGCCGCGGCCGCAGCTAAGCGCCCGGCGCGCGAGCTTGCGCTCGCCTCCTCCTGTTACGGCCTATTCACATGGATAAGTTAGAATGCCGTGGGGCAAAACTTGAAGCAAACACACAATGGAGGCTTAGATGGCAATACGCGACGCGTTCCTTCCTGAATTTGAATACGAAATGACGACCACCAGAAAAACGCTTGAACGGGTTCCCGAGGATAAAGTCGACTGGAAACCCCACAATTCGTCGATGCCCATGGGACGTCTCGCCGGGCATATCGCCGAGATGGCAGGCTTCGTCTCCGCCACTTTTATGGGGGATTCGTTCGACTTTGCCCCGCCGGGCGGGCAGCCAATGCAGCCGACCGTGTCGCGCCAGCAGCTTCTCGACATCTTCGACAAGAATGTTGCCGGTGCTCGCGCCGCCATCTCTAAAGCCAGCGACGAAGAGCTTTACAAGACCTGGACGCTCATGAATGGCGGCAAGACCTTTTTCTCCATGCCGCGGATCCAAGTGCTTCGGAGCATGATCCTCAACCACATCATCCATCACCGCGGCCAGCTCTCGGTCTATCTGCGCATGAACCAGGTCCCGGTCCCCTCGGTCTACGGCCCCTCGGGCGACGAAGGCAGCATGTAGCTCGCAGTTCGTCACGGGCCGCGATGAATGAATCCGATCGTAGGGGCGGGTTTCAAACCCGCCCCTTTTTCGTTGAATGGCTTTCATGTGACCGCCGTCACCGCGCGATCGCGGTCCCTAACTTCAAACTACTCGTGGGTGGGGGCGGGGGATTTACGATGGCGCAGAGTGAACGGCAAGCCCTGCTCAATGCCCTCAAGCTCGAGCTACAGTTTTGCGAGAGCGGTGGGTACAACACGATCGTCGAAAGCCATCCTAAGCACGCCAGTCGGCACGATCGGGCTTCAACACTCGTGCCCCTCGAAAGCAATCATGAGCTCCGCAAGCAGCGCTCCATTTTCCAGGATTCTCCCTGGTGCCTCAACTATCGCCTGCCGATCCGCGAGCACGCGTGCTCCGAGTGCTGGCTCATCAATTTCGTTCCAGCCGGGAAGCAAAACGAGGCAGTTCCCTGCCACCATATCCCTCTGAACGAACGCGGAGACACGCTCGCGACCCTCGGCGGCCCCGCCGACGCGCCGCACGTCCAGGAAGCAGTCCGTGCCTGGCTCCGCGCCAAGATCCAACAGCTCGAATCGGCGCGGGAAACGTAACCCGCGTCGCGGCGGTGAGTTTTTTCCCTGGGGGTCGCCTCCGCTCCTCCGCGATTTCTGGAGCTTCGAGGTTTACCGCGATCTTCTCGCGGCATGGCCCCACGCCGACGCCGACCTCCCTCAGGTCAAGCAAGCCAACGCCTGGCTCGCCTCGCACACCGAGTAGTCTTCGTTCCTCTGTCTAGCTCGGAATCAGGTTCTCGCACGCAGAGCGGCCGCGATGATACGCGGATTTCGGCGCCCATGGAGCACCGCAATCACGAGCAGCGGTGTTTCGTCCGGGGCGTAAGCAACTAGGTACTCGCGTATCGTCTGAAATCGCAGGGGGCGCGACGTTAGATCAGTCCGTCTATGACCCTGATGGGGGAAGGCCACGAGTTTGCGGATCGTATCGAGGATATCCCGACGGACTTTTCCTGCAGCCTCAGGATTATCCTCGGCTATGAACTCCCAGATATCGGTTATGTCCTGCGCGGCTCCAGGGTGAAGGTCAAAACCCTGTTCCGTGGTCATTTCCGCGAGCGTTGCCTCACCAATTCATCCTCGCGTCGTCGCAGGCCCTCGAAGAAAGCCTCTCCGTCGACCGCCTCTAGCTTTCCGCTTTTGACCTCATCATAGCGGCTGTCGAGCGCATGGCGAACTTCAGCCACCTCCGCCAAATACGCCGCCATCGCGTCCTCCACGAGTTCGTCGGTCGGACGACCACTTTGGGAGGCTAGTTGGTTCAGACGCGATTCCGTCTCGGGCTTGAGGCGTACTTCCATGGTCGCTAGTTTAGAAGCGCCGGTCGTTCCTGTCAAAGCAATCGCATTGTTTTCAAGGTCTACATTCCCGAACAAAACCGAAATGGCGATACAAAATAGCCCGTTGGTGCGTTTAAATGGGTAGGAAGAAGGTACTGTCGTGTTCAAAGCCCCTTGGTCGGGAGATTTCAAGGAATCGCTTACGCTGGCGCTCGACGTCGTCGTGCGGAATCCGCTCCGCTCGTTTCTCACCGTCCTGGGCATCATGATTGGTGTGACCACGATCATCGTGATCGGCGCCGTCATCAACGGCCTGAATTCCAACGTGCTCGATTCGGTCGAGTCGCTTGGCTCGAGCACGATCATCTGCTACCGCTTTTCTTTTGCGACTCTCGGCCGGCAATCTCCGGCGATGCTGCAGCGCAAGGAGCTCAAAGCGGAATGGGCGGACGGTCTCGCTCGGCTGCCGCACGTGGTGGCGGCTGCCCCTCTCGCAGACGTTCAGGATCTCGACGTAGGAGTCGGGTCGAGCGCCGTGCGCCGCGGCAACAACCGCGCCTCCAACGTCATCTTGCAGGGCGACACGCCTTCCATCGTCGAGATCAGCGATTTCGACCTCCAGCGCGGACGCTTCTTCAATAATACGGACGAGCAGCATCACTCCGCCGTCGTCGTCCTGGGCCACGATACGGCTGAAACGCTCTTCCCCAAGGGTGAAGACCCGATTAACCAGGAGGTTCTGGTCGAGGGGCAGGTATTCACGGTCGTCGGTGTCCTGGCTTTGCAGAAGCAGGCTCTCGGTACCGGGTCGAATCCCAACGACAATATCGCGATCCTTCCGCTCAGCACGTTCCGGAAGCTTCATCCCGAGTTCAAGGATTTCATGCTTTTCGCCAAAGCCGACACCACGGACAATCTTCCGCTGGTGGTCGACGAGGTGCGCGGCTATCTGCGCCGGATGCGGAAGTTGCCGTCCGACAAGGACGATGATTTCACGGTGATGACCACCGACACTTTTCTCGACCTCTGGAAACAGATCTCGAGTGGCATTTTCATCGTCATGCTGGCTGTCGGTTCCGTCGCGCTGCTGGTGGGCGGCATCGGCGTGATGAATATCATGCTCGTCAGCGTCACCGAGCGGACGCGCGAAATCGGCGTGCGCAAGGCGATCGGCGCGCGGCGTACGAATATCCTGATGCAGTTTCTCCTCGAGGCAGTCACTCTCGCGGGCGTTGGCGGAGCCATGGGAGTGCTGCTCGGCTCGGCCATCGTTCTCTGCATCCGGCTGGCTTTTTCGTCGTTCCCCGCCTCGGTTTCGTTCCTGCTGGTGTTTCTCGGCGTGTCCGTCGCAAGCATGATCGGCGTCTTCTTCGGAGTCTATCCCGCCTGGAAAGCCGCGCGCCTCAACCCAGTCGAAGCGCTGCGATACGAATAGCCGCGGGGCTTGCGTCTGCCCGGCACTAGCCGGATGTGGGGTATCTGGTTTTGCGCAAAGATAAAATTGGTTGAAGTTCCGGGTTAGACTTGTTCAGCACTTCCCTCGGGCCGCGGCCTCCGGAGTTGACGATGACGGCGTTCTACCGCACAGATGACCTTCGCATCAAGTGGACGAAAGTCGTTCTCCCACCGGTTTTTCTCGAGGAAGAACTGCCCGCCACAGAGAACGTTTCATCGACGATCCACCACGCTCGCAACCAGATTTGCGATATTCTCGCGGGCAAAGACCATCGCCTGCTGGTAGTCGTCGGACCTTGCTCCATTCACGATACGAAAGCCGCGCGCGAGTATGCCGGCCTGCTGAAGGGTGCGATCCGCGAACTTTCGAAGGAACTGTGCATCGTCATGCGCGTCTACTTCGAAAAGCCTCGCACCACGGTCGGTTGGAAAGGGTTGCTCAACGATCCCTTTCTCGATCAATCGTACAAGATCAATGA
>JBAPOM010000237.1:0-14101 GCA_049279635.1 Candidatus Acidiferrales bacterium | reverse complement strand
GAAGCTGAGTTCACGGGGACCGGTTTTCCGCAAGTGTTCTATCTGAAATATCACTTGTATCGAAACTCCTTTCCACTTTACGCACTGGCGCGCTACGATAATCTTCTCAGGAACAAGCCAAGATTTGCGGGCATCCAGATTCGCCCCGAAGAGATCGAGCACGCTGAAGGTTACTGGGGGTAATGATGAAAACTCCCGCCGGGTCCCAGGTTTCCCAGAGTCTATGACGACGCTCGTAACCGGATCGACCGGCTTCGTTGGAAGCCACGTCGCCCGGCAACTTGTAGCTGCGGGCGATCGTGTTCGCGTGCTCGTGCGGCGATCGAGTAAGCTGCAGGCGCTCGATGGCCTTGCGGTGGAACGCATCGAAGGCGACCTGCGGGACGCGCTTTCGCTCGACCGCGCGATGAAGGGAGTGCGGCGCGTCTTTCACGTGGCCGCGGATTACCGGCTTTGGACGAAAGCGCCCGAGGAAATTTACGACAGCAACGTGGAAGGCACGAAGCGGTTGTTCAAGGCGGCCGCGCAGGCGGGCGTCGAGCGGATAGTTTATACGAGCACGGTCGCGACGATTGCGGTTTCCGGACACGGCGGCCGACTGCCGAATGAAGCGACGGTGGCGACACTCGATCAGATGATCGGGCACTACAAGCGTTCGAAATTTCTGGCGGAACTCGAAGCGATCAAAGCTGCTGGCGCGGGAGTTCCGGTGGTGATCGTGAATCCGACGGCGCCGGTCGGGCCGGGCGATTGGAAGCCGACGCCGACGGGGCGGATCATCGTCGATTTCCTGAATGGCAAGATGCCGGCGTATGTGGACACGGGATTGAATGTGGTTGCTGTCGAAGACGTGGCGGCGGGGCACCTGCTTGCCGCGGAGAAGGGCCGGATCGGCGAGCGGTACATTCTCGGCTGCTGCAACATGACGCTGAAGCAGATATTGGAGGCGCTGGCGCCGATCGCGGGACGGCGCGCGCCGCGCGTGCGTTTGCCGCATGCATTCGCGCTTGCGGCGGGATACGCGGACGAATGGTTTTCACGGCTGGCTGGGCGCGAACCGCAAATTCCGGTCGAGGGTGTGAAGATGTCGCGGCACCGGATGTTCGTGGCAAGCGACAAGGCCGAACGAGAGTTGGGGTACAAGCCCGGCTCGGTGGAAGCGGCGCTGGAGCGAGCGGTGCGGTGGTATGAAGGGAACGGATACGTGCGTGGACGCCTGCAGCCGAAAACGATTGTGAGCGCGGCCGCGGCGTAGCGGTTGTCTCTACAATGAAAATTCTGATTACGTTCGCGCTTGAAAACGAATTCGCACCGTGGCGCAAGATGCGGCGCTTCCGGCGCGCGTCCGTCGACAACTTGGACCAGATGTATGAGGCTGAAGTTGGATCGGTGGATGTTCGGGTTGTGCTGACGGGCGCCGGACGCTTTGCCGCCCAGCGGAGTCTGGGGCGTGCGTTCGATTACGAGCCGGACATGTGCATCGCCTCTGGTCTCGCCGGCGCGCTGAAACCGGATTATCGTCCTGGCGCGGTCCTTGCGGCGCGAGCGCTGGCGGACGTGAATCAGACGAGGCTGATCCGGAGCGACGCAGAGCTGGTTTCACGCGCAGGGGAATGCGGGGCGAGGATTGTAGAAAAGTTTCTGGCTGCCGATCGCGTGGTTTCGACCGCTGAGGAAAAGAAATCGCTCGGCGTTTCCGGCGACGCAGTGGATATGGAGAGTGTTTTCGTCCTTTCGGCGGCGGCCCATCACCGGGTTCGCGCTGTTGCGATTCGGGCGATCAGTGACGATGTCGAGTCAAGTCTTCCGCTCGATTTCGATCGGACGTTCAACGAACGAGGGGCGGTGAGCCTTCCAAGAGTGCTGGGACAAATCGTCACGAGGCCGCGTCGAATTGGTGGACTGATTCGGCTGGCGCATGAAAGCGAACGAGCCGCGGCGGCGCTGGCGGGTTTTCTCGATGTGTACGTTCAGCGCGTGACGCTCGGTCCATTGCCGGAGATCGCTAAAGCTGAGGCGCTTGCGTTATGAGCCACACGGTCGTTGATCTGGGATCGCATGAGGCTTCGCGGAATCGCGGTGGCCAGATGCGCGCGGGCGTGTATCGCGGCAAGGGCCGCGTGATAGTGGAGCAAGTCCCGATTCCGGAAATCGGCGAAGGGGAAGTGCTGTTTCGTGTGGCCGCGTGCGGCATCTGCGGCACCGACATCAAGAAGATCCATCATGGTTTCATCGCGCCGCCGCAGATTCTGGGCCACGAACTCGCGGGAACGGTTGTTCGCGTGGGGCGCGGCGTCAAGAAATTCAAGCTGGGCGATCGCGTGGTGAGCTTCCACCACATTCCCTGCGGCGCCTGCTTCTATTGCGAACGGAAGCTTTTCTCGCAGTGCGCGGGCTACAAGAAAACGGGCCTGACGGCGGGCTTCGATCCAAATGGCGGAGGCTTTGCGGAGTACGTGCGGGCGATGCCGTGGATCGTCGAGCGCGGAATGATCGCGTTGCCGGCGGATGTGAGCTTCGAGGAAGCCACTTTTGTGGAACCTGTGAACACAGCGCTCAAGGCGATCCGCAAGGCGCGCGTGGCTGCGGGCGAAACGATTCTCGCGATCGGGCAGGGGCCGATCGGGATGCTTTTGACGATGCTCGCGGTGCATGAAGGCGCTATTGTTTACTCGAGTGACCCGATGGCGGGACGGCGAGCGGCGAGCGTTCGCTTCGGAGCGAAGGAAGCGTTCGATCCCGCGAAGGCGAACCTGATTGAGGAAATGCGGCGGCGCACGGAAGGGCGTGGTGCCGACGCGGTCCTACTGGCGGTGCCCAACCCGTCATTAGTCCCCGAGGCCCTTGCGCTCGCGCGACCGGGTGGGCGCGTGCTACTGTTTGCACATAACGATCCGGTGCTTCAGCTGGAGTTTCCGGCGGCGGCAGTAGGAATCGAGGAGAAAGAGATTCTCGGCAGCTATAGCGCTTCGGTGGACGATCAGGCCGAGTCTGCCGCGCTCGTTTTCGAACGGCGGCTGCCGGTGCGCGAGATGATTTCGCACCGCTTCCCGCTCGAGCGCATCGCAGATGCTCTGGAACTGGCGGCGCGTCCGAAAGATGATACTTTGAAAGTGGTGATCACGCACGCATGAGAGAGGCAGATAGAAACGGGCAGATGACCGCGGCGGTCCTTTACGGCCGCGAGGACGTGAAGATCGAACAGGTCGAGAGGCCGCAGCTTGCCGACGATGAAGTGCTGGTGCGCGTGTCGGTCGCGTTGACGTGTGGCACGGACCTGAAAGTCTGGAAGCAGGGCTTTCACGCGCGGATGATCCAGCCGCCGTCGCTTTTCGGCCACGAATGCGCGGGAATCATCGAAGCGCAGGGACGCAAGGTCAACGGAGGCGTTCACAAGGGAATGCGGGTGGTGCCGGCGAATTCCGCTCCGTGCAACGTGTGCTTCTACTGCAAGAAGGGCCAGCCGAATCTCTGCGAGGATCTGCTTTTCAACAACGGCGCGTATGCCGAATACATCCGGATTCCCGGGCGCATCGTGCGCGAGAACATGCTGGAGATTCCCGACGGGATGTCGTTTCTCGATGCGGCGATGGTCGAGCCGCTGGCGTGCGTGCTGCGCGGAATTCACGAGACGGGCATCAAGGCGGGCGACACGGTGGTCGTGATCGGCTGCGGGCCGATCGGGCTCGAGTTCATCCGGATTCTTTCGCAGCGGAAGGTGCGGGTGATCGCGGTCGCGCGGCGCGCGGTGCGCAAGCAGGCGGCCGAGCGGTTTGGCGCATACGCTGCGTTTGACGTTTCCGAGATCGACAATCCCGTGACGCGTGTGAGGGAGCTAACCGAAGGCGGGCGCGGCGCGGACGCCGTGATCGAGGCGGCCGGCCAGCCGATCACGTGGCAGTGGGCCCTCGAAACGGTGCGCAAGGGCGGCACGGTGAATCTCTTCGCGGGCTGCGCGAAGGGAACCGAAGTGAAGATCGACCCGTGGGCGCTGCACTATTCCGAAATCACGATCAAATCGACGTTCCATCACACGCCGCGATTTATCCGCGAGGCGCTCGACACGATCGCGCGCGGCGAGATTCGCGCCCGCGATTTCATCACCGGAGAAGTGCCGCTCGCAGACCTTCCTCGCGTCTTCGAGCATATGAAGAGCCGGAACGGCGAGTTGAAGACGGCCGTCATCCCCTGAGCGCTGTCCCCGGCGTTAGGTTTCATGCTGCCAACACCTGAATTGGAAATCGCGCGCAACCTCCCCGCGCAAGGCTGCACGGCGGAAGAGGCTCAGCGCTATACCCGCCAGCTCGCGACGCACCACTACGAGAATTTCAACGTGGTGTCGTGGCTGCTCCCGCGGCATCTCCATCAGCACTTCTACAATGTGTATGCGTATTGCCGGTGGTCGGACGACCTCGGCGATGAGGTGCCGGATCGGGCGCGGGCGCTCGAATTGCTCGACGCGTGGGAAGACGAGCTTCGCCTGATCTATCAAGCGGGGCGCGCACCTTCGCATCCCGTGCTGATTGCGCTCGCCGAGACGATTCGCGCGAAGGACATTCCGGTCGAGCCGTTCAGCGACTTGCTGCGCGCGTTTCGGCAGGATCAGGTGGTGCGCCGCTACGCCACCTGGGACGACGTGCTCGGATATTGCGTCTATTCGGCGAATCCCGTCGGGCGGCTGGTGCTGTATATTTGCGGCTATCGCGATCCGGACCGGCAGCGGCTCTCGGATTTCACGTGCACGGCATTGCAGCTGGCAAATTTCTGGCAGGATGTTTCGCGCGATCTCGAAAAGGGGCGGATTTACATTCCGCTGGACGCTCTCGGAGCGCACGGTCTGACCGAGGCCGACATCACCGGGCGCCGATTTGATCAGCGCTACGCTGCCCTGATGAAGTCTCTGATTGCGCGGACGCGGGAACTCTTTCGGGCGGGCATGCCGCTCGCGGAGAGGCTGGAAGGGGCGCTGCGCGTCGATATCGAGCTTTTCAGCCGTGGTGGGCTGGCCGTTCTCGATGCGATCGAGGAGTCTGGTTACAACACGCTCGAGCGGCGTCCTGCCATTTCGAAATTCGAGCAGCTTGGATTGCTCGGCGGCGCGCTGATGCGGCGGGCTTTCACGCGCGGCGGGCGTGACGCGGATGGCAGCGCTTCAGAGATAGCGCGAGCTGCCGAAGGCGTGGATGCAGCTTCCTCTGGCGTTCGCACCATCCGTTCATCGCGAGAATCCGATGCGGTTCGCGCGTCGTATGCGGAGTGCAATCGGATCGCGCGGGCGGCGCGCAGCAGTTTTTATCTGGCGTTTTTCGGATTGCCGAAGCCGAAACGCGACGCGCTTTGCGCGCTATACGCGTTCATGCGGCTGGTGGACGACGTCTCGGACGAAGCCGGCGATCTTGAATCGAAGCGGAGGGGGCTGGCGCAGTGGCGAGCAAAGCTTGATGAGGCTGCAGGAGGCCGCACGGACAGCCATGCGATTTTGCCCGCGCTGGCGGATACCATCGCGCGGTTTGAAATTCCGACGCGCTACTTCCACGACCTGATTTCGGGCGCGGAGATGGACCTGACGGTTGCGTCGTATGCTACATTCGACCGGCTATCGGAGTATTGTTACCGGGTGGCGGGCACGGTGGGATTGACGTGCCTCTACGTTTTCGGCTTCCGCGATCCGCGTTCGCCGGACCTGGCCGAGCGCCTCGGGCTCGCATTCCAGCTCACGAATATCATCCGCGACGTGCGCGCAGATTTCGAGATGGGCCGAGTCTATCTGCCGGATGAAGATATCGAACGCTTCGGGTGCGCTCGCGAGGAATTGCGAGGGCCGGTGATGGCGCAGCTGCGGGAGTTGCTGGCATTCGAAGCGGAACGCGCGTGGCGGCTCTACGAAGAAGGCGCGCCGCTTGTGGATCAGGTGGATGCCGACAGCCGGGCGACGCTCGCGACGCTGATTCGCACCTATAGCACGCTTCTCTCGCGCATCGAAGAGCGCGAATTCGACGTATTTTCCTCGCGTGTCTCCGTGTCGAGCACCGAGAAAGTCCAGTACCTGTTGACCGCTCGCATCGGGTGGAAAAAGGATGTCCTCGCAAAGCGTTCTGGTGATCGGCGGCGGTCTGGCGGGGCTGGCCTGCGCCGTCGCGCTGGCTGAATCCGGAGTCAAAGTCCGGCTTCTTGAAAAACGTCCGCACCTGGGCGGGCGCGCCACGTCGTACACGCTGCCCGACGGCAGCGAAGTCGACAATTGCCAGCACGTGACGCTTGGGTGCTGCACGAACCTTGCCGACTTTTACCGGCGTGCGGGAGCCGACGGTAAGATCCGGTTCTACGACCGGCTGTATTTTGCGGACCGCAACGGACGTCGCTCGACGATAGCGGCTTCGATACTTCCGCCTCCGCTGCACATGGCGCCGTCGTTTGTCGGCTTTGGAGCGCTGGGGCTCGGCGACAAGATCGGCATCGCGAAGGCGCTGATGGCGATCGCGCGCGCCGGAGGGAAGCCGCCGGATATCGACGGCCTCACAATGCTCGACTGGCTGCACCGGATGCGTCAGACCTCGGACGCGATCGAGCGCTTTTGGCGGGTCGTCCTCGTGAGCGCGCTCGACGAAGAGCTTTCGCGGATGGATGCGCGCTACGGCATCGATGTATTCTGGAAAGCGTTTCTGGGAAGCCGCGGGGGATACCGCGTGGGGATTCCGTCGGTGCCGCTGGCGGAGCTTTACGAGGGATGCTGCGATGCAATCGTGCGAAAGGGCGGAGAAGTGAGGCTTCGCTGCGGGGCGCGCGAAATTCATATGCGCGAGAACAGTTTCGCGGGCGTCACGCTCGAAGATGGAGCCGAGATTTCCGCGGATGCGTGCGTGGCTGCCGTGCCGCATGACGTCCTGCTGGGGCTGCTGCCTGCGGCGATGAGTGAAGAACGCGGGCCGCTCGCGGGCCTGCGGCATCTCAGGACGTCGCCAATCACGGGCGTGCACCTGTGGTTCGACCGCGTGGTGATGAAGGAGCCGTTTCTGGCGCTGCTCGACAACACGACGCAGTGGATTTTCAACAAGTCGCTTCTCTACGCGCACGCGCAAACGAACGGCGACGCCCCAGCGGCAGGGCAGTATCTGCAGCTTGTGATCAGCGCGTCGTATGACCTGGTGCCGCGCTCGCGGCAGGACATCATCAACCTTTGCCGGCGCGAACTCGAGGCAGTGTTGCCGGCAACGCGCGAGGCAAAGCTTGAAAAGGTGACGGTGATCAAGGAAATTCACGCAACGTTCTCGCCCGAGCCGGGGGTGGATCAATGGCGGCCCGCGCAGAAGACGGCTATCGAGGGCCTGTTTCTCGCAGGAGATTGGACGCGCACCGGCTGGCCGGCCACGATGGAGGGCGCAGTGCGCAGCGGTTATCTGGCTGCGGAGGAAACGCTCGCCAGCCTCGGCGAGCCGCGAAAATTCGTGCAGGCGGATATGGCGTTCGAGGGACTTTCAAAGGTTTGGGCGAAGCGGGCGCAGGCTTCTCTCTCGTGAACGAATGGCGCAGAAGCTGATCGCGCTCGTGAATGCTGCATTACCGTTTTACACGCGGTGCGAAGAAGAGGATGTACGGGCCATGTTTCAGAGTATGATGGGATCAATCCCCCCAGGAGGTATTCATGGAGCGGAAGTATAGGCAAAGGGGTTATAGCGACCGCGACGCGGAAGACAAGAAGCGCGAGCGGGCCGAGCGCACCGAGCGGCCACCGCAGCCGCCGCGTCCCAAGCAGGACATGCTCGGGCCGCGGACGCCGCGAATGGTCGGAACGGTCTCGCGGGCGCGCTGTTCGAATTGCGGTGCGGTGCTGGCGCCTGGCTTCGATCTCAATTCGCAATGCCCGCGCTGCCAGTTTGAGCTGCACAGCTGCAAGCAGTGCGTGCATTTCGATACGGGCAAGCAGTTCGAGTGCACGGAACCGATCCCGGAGAGAATTGCGAAGAAGGACGCGAAGAACGATTGCAAGTTTTTCGATTTTCGGGTCACGATCGAAAAAGATACGTCGCCAGTGAATTACGCGAGCGCTGCCCCGGTCGCAACGACCGCCGCACGGCCCAACGACGCACGCAAGGCCTTCGAAGATCTCTTCAAGAAGTAGCTTCTCTCTCAATTCGCCAAATTGGGATCTCAACACACGCCAGCGGATACGTGCGCCTGCCCGATTTCGCGCCCAGGTTGCGGCATGCGTCTCCGCGAACTAAGGCGGAGGCAGCCGGAAGAGCGTCGGCTCTTGCGGCGGCGCGTCGGCGATGGATTCGAGCTGCGGATAGCGATGGCGCAACGTCTCGGGGACTTTCATTTTGCCACCGTCGAGCAGATGGATCAGCTGTAGAGCGTTGACCACACCCTTGCCCTCGTAGTGATTGTTTGTGACGACAAACGTGTTGTCCGCGTGCGCGGCGACGTGGCGGATGCGCTGCGCCCAGGGATCGAGTTCCTCTTCGCTGTAGAGGTAGTTGTAGCGCTCGTGGCTGGGCATCTCGGGATCGTCGCTGAACCAGGTGTCGTGGCGGCGGCCGTGCAGCCGGACGTAGCCGACGGCGGAGGTCGCGCGTTCGCCCGGCTTGATCGAGCGGCCGATGATCGGCTGATCGATGTTGCAGATTCCGGCGTGGCGCTCGTGGAGAAAATGGAAGAATTCGGGCTGCGTCCATGAGGAGTGGCGCACCTCGACGACCAGAGGATATTCCCGAAAGTCGGCGAGGATGCGGCCGAGCCGCGCGAGATTCTCGGGCGTGTTATGGAATGAGAACGGGAACTGCAGCAATACCGCACCCAGACGTCCCGCGCGATGCAGCGGCTCGAAACCGGCGTGGACGGTTTTGACGTCCTCGGCGGTTGCGTCCTCTTCATGCGTGAATTTTTGCCAGAGCTTTGCGGTGAAAAGGAAGCGCGGATTTGCGGCCACGCGGTCGATCCACTGCGAAGCAAGTTCCGGCCGAAGCGGATTGTAAAACGACGTGTTGATCTCGATCGTGTCGAAGAATTCCGCGAGATACGTCGCCTCGTGAAAACCGTGCGGGCGCGGCGAGGGATAGACGATGCCGCCCCAATCGGAGTAGGACCACCCGGCGGGGCCGATGAGGACGCGGCCCGAGTGAGGCTTGGGCGCCGAGTCGGGCGATTTGTGTCGTGGAGGCAACGATCGATTGCGCGCTTGGATCGTAACGAGCGTATGACGCTTGCGGCGGCGGTGTCAATCGCGTGGCGTCGCGGTGCCGCGCGAGGCATGTAGGGTTACGTCGCGGGAAGGAATCGCTGGTTGCAACTGCTCACATCAAGCGATATTCTGGAATTGCCGCTAGCGTACGACCCCTTCAGGCCGTCACTCGGATGAAAACGAGGTCCTCAGATGAAAATCACATACAGCCACATCGAAGCCCGCTTTCGCGAGTCGATTGAAACGGAATTCGCGCACCAGGTCGCAAAGCTGGACCGCCTGCTGAAGCGATACCAGCCGGATTCGTTGCAGCTTCACGCGTCGCTCGAAGAGGCGCCGCGGAAAACCGGTTTCGACTTCGCGCTGCACCTCGCACTCCCGACGGGAAAGCTCCACGCCACGGGCCGCGGCACGGACGTACTCGGCGCAGCGAAGGCGGCATTCGCGGAAATTCAGGTGCAGGCGAAGAAGCATCAGGAGAAACTGCGGAAGGACTACGTCTGGAAGCGCAAGCGCGGCCGCGGCGTACCCAAGTTGGGCGAGACAGCGGCGGATTGAGTCGGATCACCCGATAGGATCGCTTGGAGCCAAGTTGCCCGCACTTGGGTTCGTATTTGCTGCCGATTGCGCGGAGTTGCTGCCGAGAGAACTGCGGCTAGCGGTTGCTCGTTTCTCGCCCACAGGCTAGAATCGATTGACACGCGACGACACGACGGATGATTGACGATGTGTCGCGTGCCGTGTTTGCTGTGCCAGCCTGCGGCATCTGCAATCGCATCTCTTCTTGTGTCAGGGGCGTAGCTCAGTGGTAGAGCAGCGGCCTTTTAAGCCGAAGGTCGTGGGTCCGATCCCCACCGCCCCTACCAACAACTTCCTGATCCTACTGTAGTTGGAAAAACCCGAGGGCGCACGAGGGAGCATTAACGGCCCCTTGTGACCTCTCAGGCTACCCGGGCCGGAATCAGCAAACGAACAACTTTGCTGTTTGCTTCCCGAAGAGCAGCAGGAACGGCCTGCGTGTAGATATTCATGGTCGTGCGGATATCCGCATGCCGTAGCAACTCCTGTTGGACCTTCAGATCGACTCCAAGCGCGCGAAGCAATGTGGAATGGCTATGCCGGAATGTGTGCCAGCCGATGCGGCCGAGTCCCGCTTTCGTTGCTGCGGGAACCAGCCAGGTCTCCTGTATTCGGCCAGGCCAATACGGTCTGCCTGTCTTGGGGTTCGCGAAGACCCAATTCCCGATATTCGGATGAGAGCCAAACCTGAATCGGTGTTGACTCAGCTTCTCCGCGAGTGATCGATCGAGAGGCATCCATTTCTGAGAAGTGCGGGTCTTTACTTCGCCCTGCCTGCCGTAAACGTAAGCATGGCGAATTGCGATACGCATTCCTTCCCAGTCGATATCACTCCATGTGAGACCGAGAACCTCGCTTACCCGCAATCCCAAACACATCGCCACGGTGCACATGGTTCGAAAAGGTTCGGGAACGTGCTCCAAGAGAGCGCAGAATTCCTGCGCTGTCAGGAACTTTGGTTCCCTCAGTCTCTTCGAACTGTCCTTAACGCGAACAAGGCTCATGGGGTTGTGCTGATAAGGAATCAACTCCCAGCGCATCGCCGCGTTGAACAAGACATGCATCAGGGTTTTGAGATGGGATTTGCTCTTCGGAGCCAAATCAAGCCTTTTCAGCCAATCTTCGACTAGCAGCGGTTTGATCCTTTCAATCGGATAATCCCGCCACTTTGGCTCAATGTGGTTTTTCAGCCAGCAGCGATAACGTGACGCGGTCGAATGCCTTTCCGGAAGTTCTTCCGCAAGGTACCGCTGCATCACTGCTCCGAACGAGACAGATGCTCCCGGCGGCTTTTGGTCATTCATCGTGAGAATGTGGGACGCGCTCGCTTTGCGCGCCAACGCCTCAGAGGGATATTCTTTTAATGTCCCAATGATGACGCTTGGCGTTTTCTTGCGGCCGTTCGCCAGAGCCTCTCGATAGCGTAAGACCCAAACCTCCGGACCATTCCTCCTTGCTTTTAGGTCAAGCCAACCGAACTGAAACCGTCGCCGCTTATGTTCCATCCGATTTCTCCTGGTTTAAGCGGCACGGATGGCGAATTGAATTTACCTGAGAACGCATCCAAAGTTCCAGCTCAGAAGCACGAAACCTCCAGTGCCGGAAATAGCGGTAGGCGGGTATGCGTCCTTCTCGTGCCCAGCGCTCGACCGTCTTGGGGTGCAACCCACCCAGGATGGCTGCCGCCGCTGCGCAATTAAGCAGAGGCTCAATATGGGGACCTGTAGTTTTACTCACGTTCGTCTCCTGCGATCTAGCTGCGGAGACGTGTATACTTTCGGTGCTGATCGATGGCAAGGACTCGAAACAACGCTTTCAAGTCTCCGAACCCTCGCTTAGGGGATATCTGTCGGTGTCACTGTTTCGCTTAAGGTGTGCTCGCCCCGAGGCACGGGTAGGCCGAGCCGGAAGTCAGAGGTGTCGTGTGGCATGGCAGTTTCCTAGTGGTTTACGGCGGTTTACAAACTAAGTTTAAAAACCCGTAGAGGCAGTCAAACTCAGCGCCTCAAGTCTTGATGCACACCTTCTTCATCCCTCGCTGCAGTCTTGGGGAAGCACCCCACGGCCGTGGGACCTGCGCTCATAGACATGCACGTAAAGCGCGCCAATCGGATAAGTGGGGTACTAGGAGGAACTTCTCCGGTAATCCGACTAACCAGGAGTTATACCCTCGAAGACCGACCGATGATATTGCGATTCGTCGAATCAGCTTGATACTCTGCGTTTGATCCATGCAACAGCGGCCCAGACCAGCGCACACACAGCGAGACAAGCTCCAAGTACAGCCAAGTAAAGAGTCCCGACGGGACTAGCACGATCTAGGATCCAACCCGGCGGGGCATTGCGCTGTGCAAAATACCGTGAAATTGCGACCCATGCTACCGCTCCGATGTAAAAGCTGATTCCCAGCAAACCTAATCGGAGCGGAGTAATCAGTCTGAGTGTCACGCGAGGTTCATTCTTTCGAGCGATCTCAACCATCAGGCGTTCCGACTCACTCATCCGATTGGGATACTTCAGTTCTGCCGCCAGCCTAAGCACATCACCGTAGCGTTTCTCCCGGAAACGGATGCGCAGCTGATCGACTTTCCCCTTGTCGCCGACATAGCCCGCCATAGCATCTGCTTGCCGAGCTGCTGTGCTGACTGCCTCTTTTGCCGCTGCCTGTCGCAAGGTGGTGCCAGGACCCACTAGAAAGTCATCAGCAAAACCAAGATCATGTGCCAAGTCATCGAATGTGTTCACAGGGTCGTCGGAAAATCCGGGATAGCGACACTGATCCCAGACTCCTAGCTCGCGCATGTAAGACTCGTGAGATGCGCTTTGTTCGCCTACGTGATAACGATCGAGGCCCAAGCTGCGTCGAAAATGCAGCTCTAACCGACGCTCCTCTCGAACGAACTCGCCCCATGCAAAATTCCCGCCCGATCCGACTCCATCACCACCGAATCGAAAGTGAAAGCCGTTAGGAAGAAGCAGCGGTTCGAGAATTTGCACGCCGTTGACTAGGGCATCCTTCGGACGAAGCAAGAGAGGTACTCCCTTCTGTTAGCTACCGCCTGTGATTTGAAGGATAAAATGACCGGCTCGAATCGCCTAATCCTTCCGATTCTGGACTCAAGTCCTGATTAACGCCGAAACCGGACAAGTCAAGTACTAGGACAGGTGCGGCTTACCTGCCTTGCAGATGGCGTGTCGCCTGTGATACTTCGTACGTCATTTGAGATCGCTTGCGAAGGGCAAACAACTCGATCTTCGATTCGGAGTCTGTAGGGTCTGCGGCTGCACTGACGATAGGCCGTGCCGCATGCTTCCAAATGCTGAAGCTCCAATCGCCGGCCAGCCTGTGGTGACATGCGAATGGGCGGACGAATCACACACGCTCTGCACGAATCCGGCATGCTTGGGGCGGGCGGGGCAACGTTGACTCAACGATTCCGAATCAAGCGGCCCCTCGCTCCGTCTGCGTTGGTCTCGTCGTTCCTTCACAAAGCAGGATTCACAAACTCTCGTCCCGTCCTTGAGTGTGAAGTCAACTCTACGGGTCGGGTCGATCTCGGCGCCGCATTTTCCGCACTGGTCTTCGGATGTCATTCCAAGATCACATGAAATATGACTCAGGGGTTCAGGCCTTCGCGCGACTGGTCCGGGCCATCTTCTGTGCCATGAGCAGAAGCATTCTTTGGTTCTTTTCATCCGTCTTCGCAAGGAGCCGACGAAACTGCCCCAATACTTTGGCGTCTTTGCCAGAGTTTCCCCAGGTGATGTCGTCCGCCGTTTTGCGCTTCGGAAGGTTGGGCACCTTCGGCGGTTCCTCTCCATCGTAGAAGATCTCATACAGCGGCACCTCCATTGCTCGCGCCAGCTTCTCAAGCGTCTCAATCGCCGGGACAGTGTGCCCATTCTCAACGCGCGAGATATAACAGCGCAGCAATCCTGTGCGCTTTTCGACGTCCCCTTGTGACAACTGCTTCTGTTCCCGCAGCTCTCTCAACCTGTCGCCGATGATCATGTTCATTCTCCCTGTTCAGAAGTATAACCGGACAACACAACACGGGCAGTGATCTATCTTCATCTGCCACTTGAATTAGAAATGGCTGTCCGCCGCCGAGACACAAGTTGATGCCGCCATTTCGATGCTGCTCTTTACGCTGCTCCTCAGGCTCCCAAGAAGGCGGGGAGTCCTCATCATCATTGGCCCAAAACGGTGCCAATTACTAGGAAAGGACTTCTCCGGTAATCCGACTAATCATCCAAGGAGAAACGAGTCAGGCCGGATCCGATCAATTTCGCATTCACGAAACGAAAGCTATCGGTTCAAATGTCGGGAAGGAGATGAAG
>JBAPOM010000236.1:0-11320 GCA_049279635.1 Candidatus Acidiferrales bacterium | reverse complement strand
GAGTACGCCAAGCAGTTCGGCGTCGAAACGCCGAACCGACCGTCTCAGGCGGCTCAAGAGTCGTGAATCAAGGAGATCGCAAAACGATGCGCCAACCGTCCAATCGGAATAAAAAGGAGCTGTCGCCAAAACAGCGGAAAGAACTGCTCGGAACCTTGAAAGCGCGTTTTGAGCAAAACATGGACCGTCATAAAGGTCTTGAATGGGCCGACGTACAAGCAAAGCTGGAAGCGAATCCCGAAAAGCTGTGGTCACTCGGTGAAATGGAAGGAACGGGCGGCGAACCGGATGTTGTTGGTCATGACAAAAAGACCGGCGCATACATTTTCAATGACTGTTCGGCGGAAAGCCCTAAGGGCCGCAGAAATACGTGCTACGACGGTGTGGGCCAGAAAGCCAGGGAGAAGCAGGGGCTGCATCCAGGAAGCGCGATCGATATGGCGGCTGCAATGGGCGTTGAGCTCTTGACCGAGGAACAGTATCGAGAGTTGCAGAAGGTCGGAAACTTCGACACGAAAACCTCCAGCTGGGTGAAAACACCTTCTGATATCAGAAAGCTCGGCGGCGCCCTCTTTTGCGATCGCCGCTTCGACACGGTCTTCGTGTATCACAACACAGCGCCGTGCTTCTATCAGGGCAGGGGATTTCGTGGCTCGCTAAGGGTCTGACCTTGCGCCCACGCAGATCAAATGGTATTCGAGGCATAAGCATCCAATGAATCCATCGGAACGGATTGACCAGCTGATCGCGGGACTCACCGACTGGCGCGGCAAAACGCTCGCCAGCATCCGCAAGAGCATCCTTGAGGCCGACCGGGAGATCATCGAGGAATGGAAGTGGATGGGAAGCCCGGTGTGGTCCCGCGACGGAATCATCGCGGTCGGCAACGCCCACAAAGATAAGGTGAAGCTCACCTTTTCGCACGGGGCGAACCTCCCGGATCCCGACAAGCTTTTTAACGCGGGCCTCGGAGGCAACGCGTGGCGAGCGATCGATTTATTCGAGGGCGATAAGATCAATGAGCGTGCTCTAAAAAATCTCGTCCGTGCCGCCGTTGATTACAATCAGATCAAACTGAAGAGCAAAGCGCCTGCGGGCACTCGAGCGAAAGTACATAAAAGCAAGAAGTGATGAAGCTTCAGCTTTTTCTCGCGAATTCAGCGTCAGCGCGCGGCAGTGATTGGTAATTTCCCAGGTGGCCCTTCAACCTTTCCCATAGGGTTAAGGTCCAATCCGGTATGGATGGCTTCCTGCACTAGGTCAGCCTCAGACGAACGCCGAATTACGACCGCGTTTGGGAATAAGCCTCCGAAGATGACAAACAAAACACCGGCAGCAAGAATCCAGCGCTCGCGTGGCAACGCATCCGCCATGACGGTGAACCCGGTTCGACGCTTACCCAAGAAAAGGCGCGTGAACAACCGGAAGAAGCTAACGGCGTTCATCGCCGTGGCAATGGGCAGCAGCAGTCCGATGAGACGGTGCGATGTGAGCGCTCCGTGAATCAAAAGGTCTTGAGAACAAAAACCTAGGGTGCCCGGCAGACCGACTAACGTAAGCCCAAAGATTACAAACGATACGGCGAGGCGGGGCGCGTGCTCGGCCAAACCGAAGTGCTTACTTGCGGTTAGGTTCTCGCCAAAACGGACTTCGAGTAATCGCAGGATTCCGAAAAGACCGACAGTGGAGATCGCAACCACGAACCAATGCACGATCGCGCCGGCGATTCCTTCAGCAGTTCGACTTTCCAGCCCGCTCAAGATACAGGCTGACTGGCTGAGCGCCAGAAAGGCGAGCAGGCGGCGCGGAGAATTCTCAGCAAGCGCGCGGATCGCGACATAAAGCGCGGTCACAATGGCAAGATAGGAAAGTACGGGAAACAAACTGTCCGTGTGCGGAAACAACGGCACGATCAATTTGGCAACCAGCAGTGCTCCGAAATGCCCGTTAAGAAGAAGCGCCGTCGGAAGCGCCGGACCGGTTTCAGCCGCGTCTGCAACCCAAGAGTGGGCGGGGCAAATTCCCTTGCGAAAGACCACGGCTACCAGGAGAAGCGCGAACGCTGGCACGCCACCCGGACTTTGCCCCTTCAGTTTATCGATAGAAATGACGCCTGTGCTTGTGGAAATGAGCCCGACGGCTAGCGCAAGGGCGAGACTTGAGAAGAGCAGGCCAACCAGGGGACGCCATGCTCGCGCACGAAGCCACCCCGTCCACAAGAAAGGAACGATGGACAAAATCCATGCTGAAAGCAGCACAAGTAAATTTCCAGTCGAGTATGCCAAAAGCGTCGAACCGAGTAGAAACAGGATTCCGGCGATCGCCTCTCTCGTGCAATCACGGCGTGGAAGCAGCAAAGTCGCGCCGAAAGTGAGACAAGAAAAGAGCAGCATCAATGCTTGGTACAAGGACTCGCCGTACGGCGCGTCCGCTAGAAGCAGCGCGCTTCCAACGATCGATGTGAATGCGGCTATACAACCGACGATGCGCACGTGTCGGCGATAACCCGTCAGAACGACAGCCGCGAACCAAGGCACGCCAATGGAGACGCCGGTCAGAAACGGCTTGTGGAGAACCCATCCGGGCACGGACACTAGTCGTCCCCCTGTTTCGCCGGACCGTGCAAGGAAATCGGCGCTGCATTGCCGGATCGGATCGTAGTCCAAGTCATTCCGACGCGTTCGTGTTTTGCAAGATAACTGGAGGCCTGTCGCAGAGGATCAATCACCCAACGGTCCAGTATTGTATCGAGGTGGCCGCGGTCGAAAGCCCAACGATAGAGCCATAACTGGACTCGCTCCGGAAGCAGTTCCTCGATTTGTTTGCCGGTCGGCGAGACCTCGCCTCCAATCGCCGAGTGCATTTGGTGGTAATCGTGAAGCATCGATGGCGCGCGCAGAAACTGCATCGTACGAACGGTAGCGTTTCCCACAATATGCGCCACCGCGAGCCATTTCCATCCAAGTCCGATTTCGATAAACACCACGCCGACTTGCGTCAAAGTTGCATAGGCAAGCGAAGTCTTGGCGTCCGCGCTGGCACGTCCAACAATGGTGCCGTGAATCGCCGTACCCAGACCAATCAGTATCACCAAAGCGGAGGCCAGCGCCGACCGCGCAAGCAGCGGTTGGGCTCGCAGCAGAAGGTATGCGCCCGCATGGATGGAGATCGCTCCGTAGAAAATTGCGCTCGATGGCGTCGGTCCCTCCATAGCCCGCGGCAGCCATCCCGAAAAAGGAATCTGCGCGGCCTTCCCGGCCGCGGCCAGCAGCAGAAGAAGACACACGAGCACTGCCTGTGCTCCCGTCAGCGTTGGGAAACCGCGATCAAACGACGTCGTCCCGGCCCAGTGGTGCATGGCGAACACGCCCACGAACAACCCAATGTCACAGGCGCGATATACGCCGAACACGCGAAGCGCATTTTCCACAGGAGCTGGCCTGAGTTGAAAAAAACCGATCAGCAAGACCGAAGTGATCCCTACCACTTCCCATCCCGCGGCAAGCAGATCGAACGAACCCGCGGCGAACGCGAGTAAGGATCCGAACGCGAACAGGTGCAACAAAAGAAAAAATCTCAGAAATCCCGGCTCGCGATGAAGGTAGGTCGCCGAGAACTGCGCGATGAGTCCCGATAGCACGACCGCCAGCGCCAGGAAAGGCAACGAAAGCCGATCCGTCATCAGCACCAGCGGGAAATGGTAGTCTCCGACGGCAAACCAGTTGCCGAACGTGACCGTAACGGTTGACCCAGACGCGATGGTCCAGACCAGTGCCGCAACTCCAAACGTGCAGGCGGCGAACGTCAAGCCGGTAATCCACGAAAGGAAGCGTTCACCCGGGGTCCAACCAAGCAGCCACAGCAACGCAAATACGACAAACACCACACCCGGAGCCAGCACCACAAAAATCAGAATGGCTTGCGAAAGACTCATGTTACGCTGTCTCCGGCCGGGGTTTGAGGCGCTTGAATCCAAGCCATCGGAAGATGTTGAAGCTTGCCGGTGTACCATTCATGCGACGAGAGCGCTACCGGCAGGCGCTCCAAAGCCGGATGGAACTCCTCATATCCACTGTCTCTCCGCACCTGGACGCGTCCCGAGGCCGGATCGATCGTCGCGAGTCGAATCCAACGATTCTCGACGAGTTGCTTCAGTGAAGCGCTCGCACTAATCAGCTTCTCGACCCTGTCAGGCGTCGTCTCGATTACAAAAAGAATTCGCACCGGCTCGTGGATTTCAACCATCTGCCATGGCAACCCAGTGCGTAGATCACTTGCGTGGCCGTCCATTACCCCCACCAAGCCGGTCACGTTGTGCGGAAGTTTCGTTCCGCATCCGTACCTGTCGTTGTCAACGAACGAAAAGTAGTATTCAAGACTGATCCCCGCGCAGACCGGCACGGCTGCGGCCAGCAACGCCGAGAGGCTGTGATCGTCGGGATCTTGGCTGGCATCGTAGGAGACAAGAAAGGCCCGACGATCGAGAAATAGTCCGCGCGTCAAGCTGCGTCGCCCTATGATGCAGACCGAATTTGTACAATGCCCATACTCAGGCCGCGGTTGCGCGAGATGTTCGCTCCGCTCCTCCACGTGGCGAAGCGACTGGCCCGCATCCGCGTCCGGGCGGGATGATTCGAATCGTCGGGCGCGTTCTCGTGCGTTTTGCGCTCTGGCTTGATCCAGGGAGTTGCGAATCGAGTCCAAGTCGTGCTGATGGGTAGCCGGAACCGCATCGAGATCGAAGAGTTCCACGTCGTCACTACAAGTATCGTGGTAGCCGCCGACGAACCACGTGTCCCCGGGGATGTCGATGCCTTCTTCCCGCAGGCACTCGCGGACCTCCGGCCGGTTGGCCATTGCTGCAAAAAGCCGAGCGTTTGGACCGCCGCGACGCCCTCCACAGGCTCCGCAGTCGTGGGCTGACTCGTGAGGATTGTTGAGGCTCGTCGATCCGTGACCCAGGATCACCACTAGACGAGCGAATCCGCGCGCGAGACCAGCCGGGCGCAACACGCTGGCGACGCGTTCAGCCTTTTCCCGCGGAGCGAACCCCGTCAATAAACCTGCCACCACGTTTTGGGATTCCTTCGTGTTTCGCATCAACGTGAGCTCGGTCCTCGGCTCTGGGAGAAACTCCCTGTTTAGCCAGTCACGTAGGAGGGCATAGCGTCGAGGTGCCAAGAGATGACCAATTAGAGGAACTGCCGACAGTAAGCCAAGAGCTAAAGTCGAAAGCCAACCTCTCAGCAACGTCTTTGAAGAAACAAAAGAATTCCGCATCAGCAATCCAAGAAGTCGCCTCCGAAAACGACGGGTCTCTTGCAGCGCGCGGTCCTCAGCTTTCGGCCGTTCGGCGACGGCGTGCTCGGGTTTGATTACCACGGGGCAGAGCGCCGCACCGTGTGGATCGTCAATTCCCTTGTAATCCACGGCTACGCCGAAGTAGCCGGCGGCGCTGTAAGTCTCAACCAGAGGGTCAGCTTCTTCGAGAGCGCGCCGCATCGACTCCTCCCTCTCGTCGAGGCAGAAGAAGACTTGCGCCGGGGGTGTCCCCTGCTGATCGAATAGGCCGCGGTACTTTCTGTGGCTCGCCAGCCCGCGTAGAATCTCGCGTTCGTGCCACCGTTCATAAGCGAGATGTAGGATCCGTCTGCGCTCCAAACCATTGAACGCTTTAACTTCATTGACAAACGCCGACCACTCCGACTCCGATAGGCGATTGATTTCTCCGGCGGAAAGTCTCAACACGCGAGCGGCGTCATAGATGCGCGCCGACCGACTTAAACGCCTCCTCTCTTGCGTCTTGAGTGGACTCTCTTGTGGAACAGTCTCGGCTGCTCCCCTGCGCTGTGCTACGCGGGACATCGTCAGCCTCACAGCTAGGAAGTCGATCAAGGAACAGGGAAGGGTTTTGTGCGGCGCCAGGGCGGGATCTTTCTCAAGCCTGTGCATCAAACCCGCCCAACCTGGTAGCGCAAGAAGCTCTGCTCGAAGAATTTCAGGCCATTCGGCTTCTCGGAAAGACTGACTGTCCAGATAATCCAGGACCGCGTCCGATGCTGAAAAGGAAAGGCGCTCCTGCTTTCCAAATTCGTCGCTTAGTCCAACGAGATACTTGGGGAACATTCCACCCTGGCGTGAAAACAGCGTCCGGACGCACTCATAAAAACCTTTCTCGCGGTTTGGCATGGGCCAATAGGCCGTGCCTTGATCCAAGAACACAGAGCAGAGCCGGATCAGCCACGGATGGATCACCTCGTCTACGGGCCGGGGCGGAGTTGGTTCTTCTTCATGAGCCACGGCGCGCACAAAGCAGGCATCGAAGAGTGCGCGCAATGCCGGGCGGCGAAAGTCCTTGGCGAGATCGCCCTGTTCGGTGCGCCAAATAATCGTTGCGCCATCGAATTCCCTGACCCCAGGTGTAATCATGGCTCTGCGGAGCGAGCCACGACTTAGACGCGGGAAGATGAGCGAATCGGGTTCCTGGTCGAGCACGGCATCGACATCTACGAGTTGAATCCGCCCCCGAGACAACTCGGCCCGATAGGCAGCTTCGCTCATGTAGGGCTCAGCGTCGAACAGTTGCGCCGCCTGTATTACAGCTTGTTCGAAGGGCAGGCGTTCAAAGGCATGCAGCGTGTTGTGATGAACAAAGACGCCAATCGGGCCCTGCACCGGGAGTAGGTGTTCTGCCTGTTCAACTGCGCGACGAAGTCTGTCCAAGCGGGCCAGCTTACGGTTGCAATCGGTCATCGATTCGTCCTGGGACGTGATTTGGGCTGCTCGCTGGCGACTTCCCTTAACATGTTTACGGTGTTGTCCAGCTGAGCGTAAAAATAGCGGCGCAGGATATCGAGGACCTCAATCAGCGCGCGATCGCGAATCGAATAGTAGACTTGATTGCCGGCCTTCCGGCTGACTACGATCTGTTTGGCCCGGAGAACCGCCAGATGTTGCGAGGCATTGGCCTGTTCGATGCGGAGCTTTTCAATCAGACTTCCGGCCGATAACTCGCCCTCACGTAAGAGCTCGACAATCGCAATCCGCGTAGGATGTGCGAGACCTTGAAAAATCTCACTCTTGAACTGACGCAATGCTCCGCTCATATACTCTAGTATATTCGAAACTACGAATATATCTGAAATGGCCTGTGTCTAAACGTCCATCTGCAGACAGTCGGCTCGTCGCCTTCCGCCCTCCAGCAATTTGTTCAACGGGAGAAGTGCGGTCACCAAGAACTGTCTCAAGATAGGGTTCACTCCAGATGACCGAAAAGCGAAGGAATGGATTTCGGCGCGCGCGGAAATGCTTTAGAATGAAGGTTCCTCCTACTGTGGGCGTGTAGCTCAGCTGGGAGAGCACCTGCTTTGCAAGCCGCAGAGAAATCTCTATACCCTCTCTTGCTTCCTTCCACTTTTGTTTATTTCCAATAACTTGGGGCATCTGCTTTTCGCTCGAAAGCTAAGCCAAACGTCCCAAACAGATGGGGTTTTGACACAGCTCTGACACAGCCGGCTAGCCTTGAACTGAACACTGCGCGAGGTGAACTCCTCTTGAGACAAAACTGTGCATCACACTATCCCTCGACGAATGTTATCGTCGCCACCGAATGCGTCAGGACCTTGCTCGGCGTGAGTCTCTCTCTTCGAGGCCCGCAGGCGAATAGTAGCCGAGCACTGAGCGTAATCGGCACCGACGTTCCCGAGTGCGACTGAACCGTCGGTTCGCGGGCTAGGCGGAATGCGGGGCTAACGGACTTCGACGATAACGAGGGACACGTCGTCGGCGAGTGGGCCGTGGCTCCACGCAGCCACTCCGTCGAGGATTGCCTGCTTCATTTCCGGCAGTGATCGCGTCGCAGATTTGCGAATCAATTCTTGAAGACCCTGGATGCCAAGCATCTCTTCGAAGCTGTTGAACACCTCGACGAGACCATCCGTATAGAGAACCAGACGATCGCCGGGCGCGAGTTCTATTTCGTCCGCGGACCCGGACGGAGCAAGCTCGGGCAAACGGCCAAGGATGGCGTTCCGCGAAGTAAGCAGACGAAGAGTGCCATTCGAGATGATTATTGCCGGGGGATGACCTCCACCGGCAAAACTCATCCGACGCCCACACTCGCGAAAACGCGCTGCGGCCATGGTGAAGTAGAAATCTTCCTGTGCGAGCCGATCACAGACAAACTCGTGGAGGCGCTGCAGCAAGGCGACAGGCGCGGTCCTGCGTTCCAGGACATGCAGGGTTTCCGAGTAGATGCGGCCGGCCATGAGAGCCGAGCCAACTCCGTGCCCTGAAACATCGCAGACAATAACATTAAGCAATTCGTCGCCTTGCGACAGGACAACACCGAAGTCGCCGCCAATTTTGTGCGCAGGGCTGTAGTAGGCCTCAACAGCGAGGTCTTTCCATATCAAGCTGTGCGGCGCAAGTGATTGTTGGACGCGCGCTGCAATCGAAAGATCGGCCTCAATTTCTCTTTGGCGCTCCTCAAGGAGCTCATTGGATTGACGAAGCTTTTCCTCGATTCGCTTTTGTTCGCTGATGTCGGTGACGGTAACCAATGAGTAGTCCTGTCCGTCTGGGCCTTGAATGATCCGTTCACTGAAAATCACTGGGATTTTCTGCCCGTCCTTGCGCGGAAGATAAAACTCGTCGCGATTCCGGCCATGCCGGTGTCCCGATTCGTGCTGCCGCATAATGTGCTGAATATCGATGGGTGGGAAAAGCGCGTCGAGAGTGCAGCCCCGGATTTCGCCAACTTCGTAAAGCATCAACCGGCACAATGTTTCGTTAGCGAATACCACTCGGAGTTGATTGTCAACGATGACGACACCCTCATTGAGGTCTTCGAAGATGCTCTCCATATGACGAAGCCAATCCGGACTCCTGACCACAGGGTTAGACGTGCTAGCGATCATTCGAATGCTCCGTTAAACCCTGGAATGGGGTGAGAGGCCTTCATAGAATGTTCGTTAGGGTTCCGTTCATTTTGGGAGAATCGCGCATCGCGATCGATCAGCCGCGTGATCGTGGCGAACAGAAGGCACACCGATACTCCACACATCAATACTCCAGTCATGCTTTCCAGCGGTCCTAAGAGCCTCCACCTGCTCGGGAGCGTCACGTCGCCATAACCGACCGTCGCATAGCTGCTCGAAGAGAAGTAGAAGGCTAGTTCCCAGGAAGAGAAGCACTGTAACCGATAGAAACTCGTCCACAAAAGAATCACGAGGCCATGGAGAATGATGATTGCGATGGTGAATTTCACCACCAGCACGGCAGAACGGATCGGACCAAATTCTTTGACGCTCTTGGCGGTTACGCTTCTTAGCCACTCGATGAGCGCCGCAACCCCAGCGCACTGTAGACAGAGTGTGAGGATTAAGAGAAGAACGGCGGCCGCCGCTTGAGGAATGAGGGTCATTTTGATTGGTCTCAGGTTGTTTGCGGAAGCGTCTTAGGCGCTTCAAGCACTTCGCCTTGCATGGCAGGGGATTCTTTCGATTCCCAGCGGATGATCTTCAGGTCAAGCACGAAGATGCTGTAAAGGACCGGCACCAAGAGCAGCGTGATAAAGGTTGCGACGGCAAGGCCGCCGATCTGTGCATAACAGAGAGGCTGCCAGAGGGGCCCTCCTTCAAGCGCCAATGGGAAGAGGGCCAAAATGGTCGCTAGCACCGTGATCATCACGGGTCGAATACGCTGAATTCCCGCGTCCGGAAGCGCCTGCTCCAAGGGTTCCCCTTTCGCATGCATTTCCTCGATAAAGTCGAACAGGACGATCACGTGGCTAACGATCACGCCGATCAAGCTGGCGATGCCCAGAAAAGCCATAAATCCAAAGGGCGTGTGCATAATCGAGAGAGCGATTAGAGAGCCGATCACGCCATAGGGAGCAGCAGCGAATACCAGAAGCGGTTTCACCGCGTTATTGAACTGAACGAGTAGGGCCAGGTAAATGCCGATCAAAGAAATCAACAGAACGATTTTGAGGTTCGTGAACCCGTCTATCTGTTTAGCTCTTTCGCCCCCGATGCGGACGTGATAACCGGGAGGAAGACTCTTCTGGAACTCTTGCAATTGTGGAAGAATCGGATTGAGCACTTCAGAGGCAAGAACCCCGGGTTCCGGATAACAAAGTATGGAGATGGTGCGGAAATGCTCGCGCCGGACAATGCGACCAGTTTCCAAAGAATTTCCAACCGTCGCGATCGACATCAGAGGCACTCGGGCGTTCGTCTGTGAAGAGTAAACATACAAATTTTTGATATCGGCGAGCTGGGCTCGGTCTTCCATCCGAAGTCGCGCCACAATGGGGATGTTCTTGTCGCCTTCCTTGAACATGCCTACTGGGGTGCCGCTCATAGCCGTGGTTGACGCCTCTGCGACATCAGCGTTGGTGATGCCTGCAGCGTTTGCGCGGTCCGGATCGATCTGAATTTTCTGCTCAACATCGTCCGGGAACCAATCATCCCGAAGAACGGCAATGCCGGGAGATTGTCTGACGATATCCTCAGTCTGCTGGGCAATCTGTCTCAGCGTATGAATATCGCCAGCTTCATTTCTCGCGTCGACGTCTGCCTGCCCGGAAATCAGCAGCTCTACGGGATTCTCGACAGGATTCGTTTGGAGCTGGCGGACAGTGACCCACGCGCCTGGAATTTCCTTGTCCAATGCATCCTGGATCGGACGAGCTAACTTTGGCGAAGCCTCTTTGTCAGTGACCTCGACAATCATTTGCGCGTAGTTGGTCTGCGGCATTTCCGGCGACACCGAGAACCAGAACCGAGGTCCTCCGCCGCCGGTAAACGTCGTCAGCGATTTGAGCAGATGCCCACGATGTTCCTTGTCGGTCACGTCAGGCGAATTTTCGATCACCTGACGAACGACTCGCTCGGCCTGCGTTGCCGCTTCGTTGGTAGCGCTCAATGGAGTGTTATTCGGCAACCAAATATCCAGATAAAACCAATACTGGACATCCTCGGGGAAGAATTGGGTCTTAAGGCTCGAACCGAACAGTCCCCCGATGACCAGAAAAACTAGGGATCCACCGAGAACAGCCCAACGGTGTCTTATGGCCTTGCCCACAAGCCTGTTATAGAAGCCGTAAAATCCTCGCTGCCGTCTCTCTTCGATCGTCGGCTCTCGCTTTGCTGGGGCACGCAAGATGTAGTAGCCCAGGAACGGCACAAAGGTCATCGCGACACAGAGGGCGGACAGCAGAGAAACCGTCATCACGACGGGGAGGCTCTTCAAGAACTCGCCGGTATTGCCGGTCAGCATCAAGAACGGAAGGTAGGCGATGATATTGGTGATCGTT
>JBAPOM010000235.1:0-1630 GCA_049279635.1 Candidatus Acidiferrales bacterium | reverse complement strand
GGCTTCGAGGCGTTTCTGCTGAAGCTCCTCGTGGCAAGACGTGCACTCGCCGTACGTCCCTTCCTTGATGCGGTCCAGCGCTTCGTCCACGAGCTGCAGGAGCGAACGGTAGTTGTGCGTCTCGCCGAAGAGGAACTCCTTGGTGTAGGAGTTCGCGGCCTTGTCGGCGAGATCGACCGTGGGATCCTCGTCCGCCTCGCGGCCCTCCTGCTGGGTGCGGGCGATCGCGCGCAGCAGTTCCTCGCGCCGCGCGACGAGTTTCTTTTTGTAATACTCCAAACGCTTTTTGTCCATTGAGTGTCGTTCCGGTGAGGAAAATGGCCTCACTCAAATCTCGCGATTTTAGCGGTAACCCCCGCCCGTGTCAAACGAGTACCGTCGGCGATACAACAGTCAGCAATAGATGCAGGTTTCGCGCAAAAGGATTCGAGGCTCAGTTCTTCTTCGCCGTGGGAAACAGAACGTGTAGCCCGAGCATGCCGAGCGCGATGACGACAAAGACGAGGGCGCTTCCCTCCGGCCCCACGCTGCCGCCCGTCAGCCACACGGCGCCGTGGAGCGAAGCAGCCGTCAGGTGGCCGGTCGCCGGGACGCCGCTGTCGGGCACTCCGTAGACGAAGCTCTCGCCCCAATCCCAGGCAGCGTGCATCCCGATCGCAAACCAGATGCTTCCGGTGCGCCGCAGCGAGAAAGCCGCCAACAGGCCGAAGCATCCGGCCAGGAGCAGTCCGGCCTTTGCCTCGCCGGAGTTGCCGACGTGCAACAGGCCGAACCAGATGGAAAGAGCGAGCGCCGCCGGCCAGAATCCGATCTCCTGCGCGAGCGTCGACTGCATGTATCCGCGAAAGCTTGCTTCCTCGAAGAAACCGATGAGCAAGAACGCGATCAGATACAGCACGCCATAGCGAATGGCAGTCGTCGCATCGAGCGCCACTCTCCCGAGCGAGAATCCACCGAGTGCCGCGATCGACGCCATCAGGACCGTGAGCAACGTGAGTCCGTATGCCGCGCCCTGCCAGAAGCGTTTGCCGGACGCCGCACCCAACGGCAAGCCGTAATCCGCGAAGGATCGATTCTCGATTCGGCGCATCAAATCCCCCGTCGCCACCACCGCGACGACGCGAATCCCTTCGCTGAAGAGAACGGCGCCTGGAGTCAGCACGGCCCGCGACTGGGTTCGCATCCAGGCCCATATGGCCGGATCGGTTGCGAGCAGCGCCTCAATCACGAATACGAGAAGGTTGTAGAGCGCTACTGCTGCCGCGAGCCGCCAAATTGGCCGCAGTCCATCCGGGCCAAGAAAAATCCGGTGGAGGGCTCGCTCGAATGGCGGCAGATCGCCGTTGTGGCCGTCATGCATCGCGAATTGCGGCCCGCTGGCAGGTGGCTGGGTGGCGATGGTCGTCTCCGCGATCCGGTCGTTTCTCTTCGGACCGCCAAGCGCTTCCCATCTTACATTTCGGCGGCGTTCGGTTGCGAGCGCCGATGGCCGCTGTTAGAATCTGGAGTCTGCGCTTGGAACGCCATCATCGCGACGATCCCCTTTCATGCAAATGCCGGCCGTGGTGGGAATGAGAGCAATGGAGGACCGGAGTGGCCAAATATGATTTGGTAATTATCGGCAGCGGGC
>JBAPOM010000234.1:0-3078 GCA_049279635.1 Candidatus Acidiferrales bacterium | reverse complement strand
GCCGAGCAGGGCGTGGATTACATGACGATTCACGCGGGCGTGCTGCGCGAGTTCCTGCCGCTGGTACGGAATCGCATCACGGGAATCGTGAGCCGCGGCGGCGCGCTGCTGGCGCAGTGGATGAGTTTTCACAAGGCGCAGAATTTCCTTTACGAGAATTTCGACGCGATGTGCAAGATTTTCCAGAAGCACGACGTCAGCTTTTCGCTCGGCGACGGATTGCGGCCCGGCTGCCTAGCGGATGCGAGCGACGAAGCGCAGTTTGCCGAATTGCGCGTGCTCGGCGGGCTGACCAAGAAGGCCTGGGAATATGACGTCCAGGTGATGATCGAGGGCCCGGGGCACATCCCGATGGACCAGATCGAGCTGCAGGTGAAGAAAGAGAACGAGATGTGTTACGAGGCGCCGTTCTACACGCTCGGGCCGCTCGTTACGGACATCGCGCCGGGCTACGACCACATCACGAGCGCGATCGGCGCGGCGATGATCGGCTGGCACGGGGCGTCGATGCTGTGCTACGTCACGCCGAAGGAGCATCTCGGGCTGCCGAACGCGGACGACGTGCGGCAGGGCGTGATCGCCTACAAGATCGCGGCGCATGCGGCGGACGTGGCGCGGCACCGCCCGGGCGCGCGGGATCGCGACGACGCACTCAGCTACGCGCGGTTCCTTTTCGACTGGAACAAGCAGTTCGAGCTTTCGCTCGATCCGGATACGGCGCGCGCCATGCACGACGAAACGCTGCCTGACGATTTCTACAAGGAAGCGAAATTCTGCTCGATGTGCGGGCCGAAGTTCTGCTCGATGAATACGACGCAGATCGCCGAGGCCTACCAGGGGCTCGACCAGAAGGATCGCGAAGCAAGATTCGCGCAGCTTCTGGCGAAGGTTCAGCAGTAGAACTTCAAGGGTGTCGCCGTCGGTCCACGATGCGAAACATCTTCAAAGATCTCGCCGACCTACCGGATAGACCCCGGCTCGGGTTGAATCTTATGGCTGCCGGCTTCGCGGTGGGCATCCTTCGATTCGTCTGGCCGGAAGCGGCACCCAAGTCGTACCAGAGCGTGAGTAGTTGGTTTGTAGGCGTCGAGCCTTATCTCTCCAGCCATTCGCCTAATCAGCCTTTACCTGGAGATTTTGGCACCGTGTTCTTGGGCATCGGCATGGTGTGCTTGGTAAGCGGCGCTTTCATTTTCTTCCGCAGGGGCTTTTGGTGGGTGGCAGAACATCGGCCCGACGACAAGAACCTTACTCAGTTGGACTTGAAATGAGCCAGGGAACAAGAGGGCCACTGAAATCGTATCTTAAGGCAGGGCGCAACACCGCTGGATGGCGGTTGCGCTCGAAGGAGCGCTCATGTTCTTCTTAGCCTTCGGCCTCTTGGCCTACTTTTTGCCTTCGATCATCGCCCACGAGAAGCGCTCGTTTGCGGGCATTTTCGCGCTGAACCTGCTGCTCGGGTGGACGGTGATCGGCTGGATCGTCGCGCTGGTCTGGGCGTGCACGGACGAGCATCGCGTGCCGATCTATGCCGTGAGTGGGGCGGTGACCGGGCCCGTGAATGGCCCGAACCGCTTCTGCTGCCGGTGCGGGGCGATGGGTCCGGAGGCCGCGCAATATTGCTGGGCCTGCGGTCAGCGCGTCGTACAGGGATTGCATGGCTAGAACCGGGAAAATTTTCTTGCGCGCAGTGGCACCACTTGTAGCCGCGGCGGCGATTTGCGCTTTCGCGGCTGCGGCGCCAGACGGCGATACGTATCGCGCATCGGTCGAGAAATGGCGGCAGGAGTATCAGGCGGACCTCACCTCCGACCATGGCTGGCTTAGCGTTTCGGGGCTTTTCTGGCTGCACGAAGGCGAAAACAGCTTTGGATCGAACCCGCTCGACGATATCGTGCTGCCGGCGCCCGTGCCGGCGGAGGCGGGCACCTTCGAATTCCACAATGGCAAGACGATCGTGCACGTGAAGCCGGGCGTGGAAGCGACAATGCACGGCGCGCCAGTGATGACCGCGGAGATGCGCCCCGATGCCGCCGACCAGCTTGTGATGGGCGATCTGACACTGTACGTCCACGCGAGCGGCGAGCGGTACGCCATCCGCCTGAGGGACAAAAACAGCAAGCTGCGGAAAGCGTTTACGGGACTGCACTGGTTCCCGGTCGACCCTGCGTATCGCGTGGTGGGCCACTTCGTGCCGTACGCGAAGCCAAAAACTGTGATGATCGAGAACGTGATGGGCGACGTGGGGCCGGAGCAGATAACCGGCTACGTCGAGTTCACGCTGAAGGGGCAGAAGCTGCAGCTCGAATCCGAGCTGGACGGATCGGATTTCGAGTTCGTCTTTCGCGACCTGACGAGCGGGCACGAAACCTACGGTGCGGCGCGTTTTCTCGATACGGAGCTTGCTAAGGACGGCAGTGTGGTGATGGACTTCAATGAGGCTTATAATCCGCCCTGCGCGTATAACCCGTATACGACGTGTCCGCTGCCGCCTCCCGAGAATAGGCTGGCGATCAGGATCGAGGCGGGCGAGAAGGCGTATCACCACTAGAAGCTGCGGCATGTATGGTTGCGGGTAAGCCGGCGCTATCCAAGGAGCGAACGTGGCCTTCGTCCGAGCGGCGAGCAAGAAGGATCTTCCAGTCGGGAAAATCTGCGAAGTGCAGGTGAATGGCGCGTCTGTAGCTCTGGCCAACGTAGCCGGCAAGTTCTGTGCGATCAGCGGGATATGCATGCACGAGGCCGGGCCACTGGGCGAAGGCGAGCTCGAGGGCCAGGTTGTCACGTGCCCGTGGCATGGCTGGCAGTACGACATGACCACGGGAAAGGTCGTGCAGAACCCGACGATCGGCGTCGAGAGCTACCCCGTCGAGGTGAGGGGCGAGGACGTTTTCGTGGACGTCGGCCAGTAGCGCTGGTTTGCGCTGAGCGAGGTCGAAGGGCGTCCGGCGGCCTTTTCCCCGTGTGCTTCAGCGGTCTTTTGTGTACATTTTGTCTCTCCCTACGGTGAAAATTTCCGTACGGAAGGCTTCCGCTGCTTTCGAGTTCCGTGTATAGTTCCCGCCGACAGTTTTTGAC
>JBAPOM010000233.1:0-6458 GCA_049279635.1 Candidatus Acidiferrales bacterium | reverse complement strand
TAATGACGCGGTATGGCTCCGCAAAAGACGGGCGAGCCGTAAACCGAGAACACCTGATCCACGTTGGCCCGGTTCAGCAGGTTGAAGGCGTCCACGGCGGCCACCAGGGACATTTTTTCCGAGAACTTGAACGACCGCGAGATCCGGAGATCCCAGGTATATTCCGGATCGCCGAGGTACGTGTTCCTCCCGATCATCGTCTGACAGGTAGCTGTCGTCGCGCAATGAGTGCCCTGTACCTCAGGCCCTCCCACGCGATCTGTCGAGGCGCCGGCGAAATCGTTGGTTGTGTCGGCGCCATAGTAGAGCGTGAAGGGGCGTCCGGCCTGCAGAGTGATGATGCTGCTGGCCTGGAAATTCCGGTACCAGTCGTGGTCGGGCGTGCTCGCCGTGAAGTTCGTCACGAACCGGTGCCGTTGATCCTGGTTGGAGTTGCCACGTTCCGCGGCATAGTTGAACTGGTTTACCGGCAGGTTGATGAACGTGGTGAAGTTCCCGTTGTCGATCGTGTGGGAATACGTGTAGTTGGCGGTCATGTTGAAATACTTCCCCACGCGCTCGATCCCAGTAACCGTCAGGCCATTGTAGGCGGTATTCACGACACCGTTATTGTAGTCGAGAAGCCCGGCGCTGATCGTCTGCAAGCCGCTGCCGACAGCGCCCGCAAACCAGGGCCCCAAGCCGGCCAACGCGCCGGTTCCCACCGCCGGAGTTCCATTCGAGCACTTCGAGAATGTGCCGTTTGCGTGCAGCATCCCCTCAGACCACTCCGGATAGGGATCAGTGACACCGCCGTTTGCCGTGAGCTCCGCGGCTGTCCACGACGTACCCACCGGGCAGGGCACATTGATGTTGTTTCCTCTCACGAGTCTATGCCCCCCGACATAGATATACCCAACGTTGAGCGCAAACCCGTCTCCGAACTGGCGGTCGATTTCCGCGCTCGCCTGTTCCGCATAGGGAATTTTGCTGACGTTGTGGTCCATCCCGCCAGTGCCTATGCCGCACTCATTGCCAGGAAACAGCCCGAAGGCTGCGACGCCGGTGAAGCAGGTGCCGACCAAGGATACCGGATTGAGTTGGTCATAGCCTCCGGTTTGGAGAATGCTCGCTCCGAGCGACGATGCTGTCGCTCCTGCGAATCCAGCCAATTGGTAGCCTTGAGACACCATACCCAGGTTGGTCATGGGAAGCTGCTGCGGCAAAATTCCTGCTTCGGCGCAAAGCGTGGCCACGTTGGTCGGAGCGTGGTTGCCGCAGAGGTATCCCGGGACAGTCTTCTGAGTGTTCGGCACAAAGAAGAAGGTCAGGTTATACCGATCATCAAACATGCCGAATCCCGCGCGAATCACGGTCTTGCTGTCGGGAGAATAAGCGAGTCCGATTCGAGGCTGAAAACCTCTGTAATCCTGAGTCACGTACGTTGAGAGACCCGATTCAACGTCCCAGCGCAATCCGTAATTAAACGTCAACTTCGAGGTGATTTTCCACGAATCCTGGGCGTAAAGGCCCCAATACCCGTGGTCGATCACCTTGCTGTAATTGTTAAATAGCGATTGCGGATACGCGTTTGCCCAAGTGGCCGTATTCAAGTTCGTATGGTTGGATGCCAAAACGAGCGGCGCACCGAATTGGAACGTCGGAGTCGTCGGAACCGGCACGCCCGCGTATGCGACCACAACGCCGTTGTCTACGGGCCGCGTATCGCCAGCGAAGCCAGTGCCGGCTACGGGGCAGCCACTGCCTTCACTCAGTAGTTGGCTCGCTGGGGCCCCTCCCGTCTCCCAAGTCGCCCCATACTTGTCATATTCAGAGAAAGCGAACATACAAGGGAGGCCCGCCGGTATGATCAGCCGCACAGGCGTGAACCCGGGGAAATTTTCGAGACTCGTTAGCCAGTTTCCGTCCGCTCCAAACTTTACGAGGTGATTGCCCTTCACCCACGACACCGACTCGGCCAACTCCGCCCGCGACTCGTAAAGCCGGTCGTTGGCCCCGAAGTTGTGGCCGAACTGAAGGTCATTGGCCAGGTCCAAGTCGGGCTGGCCGGTCGAGCCGGGGAAGTTATAGTGGCGCCGGGCGAATTGGGCAAGAACCGTGTTGACTACATTAGGCGACAGCACGGAATTTACCGTGGCGACCACCGACTGATCCCGCGTGTAGAGGTCCCGCCCTGCGCTCGGGACGGCGATGCCGCCGTTGTCGAGGCTTTGCCCGACCAGTTCGCCAGTCGCGCGGACGTCTTCCAGGTTATAGCGGACCGCCAAACGATTGTTGGTGGTTAGCTGACGGTCGAGCCGTGCGAAACCGAAGTCGTCGTTTCCTGTCTTCAAAAAGCCCTTCAGGTAGCCAAAGGCATGCTGCGGAGTCAAATTGGAGCCGCACGCCGCGAGCGATGAACCGCAACCTTCGGGAGCGAGTCCCATCTGCTGCTTCGCCAGGTCGATTAAAGTTAGGTTTCCGCCATTGGCATTGCAATTTGAGCTCAGAGTGCCGCTGAAGCAAACAAGATCGGGCGCGAAATCGGGGGACTGGGCGCTCCGTTTGCCTTCGTAGTTCAGGAAGAAGAAGGTCTTGTCCTTCTCGATCGGCCCGCCGAGCGCCACGCCAAACTGGTTCTGCCGCAGTTCGTGTGGCAGCGGAGCCGGCTGCAGAAGGTCTCGCGCGTCCGCCGCGCTGTTCTGCAGATACTCGTAGGCCGTGCCATGAAGGTCGTTCGTGCCCGACTTGGTGACGATGTTGACGATTCCGCCCATCGCCCGTCCGTAGTCCGCGCCAAAGCTGTTGTTCACCACGCGGAATTCCTTCACCGATTCCTGCGGCGGCGTCGCGCGTTGAATGCCGCTCGCCGCGTTCACGAAGTCCGCGCCGTCCACCACAATCTCGTTGCTGAACGAACGCATGCCGCCGAATGAAATCTGCGTTACTTCAAACTCCGTGAACACCGTGCCCAGGCTCGTGCGGCTGGTCGCCACACCGGGCGTCAGAAGAGCGAAGTCGGTGAACACCCGGTTGCTCGTCGGCAGAGACGCCACCTGCTGCTCGCCGACGACCTGGCTGATCTCGGTCTTCGTCGGTTCGATCACAGGGACTTCGGTGCTGACGATCACTTTTTCGCCTTGCCCCGCGAGCTGGAGGCCGACGTTGACCGTCGCGCTCTCGCCCACCGTCAACACGATCCCCTGCTGCGTGAACGCCGCGAACCCGGTATAGGACGCTTTCAGTTCGTACGTGCCGGATGGCAGGTTAGGGATGGCATAGAAGCCGCTGTCGTTCGACGTCGCCGTGTACGTGACGTTGGTGCCCACGTCGCGCAACGTAATGGCGACCTTTCCGACCACGCCGCCGCTCTGGTCGGTCACGGTCCCGCTCAGTTGCGCGTTGGCTTGCGCAAAGGCCGAACCCGTGCACGCGAGAAGCACTGCGATTGCGAAAACAACCTGCAGGCCAAAACGTCCCCTCATAATCCACCCCCATTCAGGACTTGCGAACTTTGTGATCGTTGTCACAAATCGGATTGCTGCATGTGTAACGCCGGTACTAGCCTTTGTCAAGGAATTCGTCGGCTGGCCGCAAGGCGCGCCGATACGCTACCCGCCCCCAACGCGCACACGCTGGCGCGTCGATCTCGCTCGAAACATGAATGCCTTCGTGGCCGGCCAAGATGGGTGTGCGGATTCCGCGGTGAATCTCGCAAACGAGCCGGGGAAGAACAACGACATCGGCCAGCGTGCTGATTCGACGCTGGCGAGACACACCTGGCTGGCAAACACCCGGGCCCCGGATTTTGTCGCGTGGCCGCACCTAAACATCCCATCCCCCGGGCGGAATACTATCGAATCAGTCGCGGCGCTGTCTAGATGGTGTCCAACGGGATACCAGGGCGTTGTCCATCTCGCCAAGTCGGCGGCGGCGAAAGCCAAACTGTGGAGTGCGGGAGCTCAAGCGCAGGCGGGGGCGTGCTCCCCGCACATGCCAGGTTCGCAATGTTGGAAGTCCCGACCCGACCGCGCAGGTTCTCGAAAGCTCTATTGCCCGAGTTCCTTGCGGACGATTCGCGCGCCCTCCACCATCGCCTTCAGCTTCGCGAAAGCCACGTCGCGCGGTAGATGGAAGAGCCCGCAATCGGGGAGGATGAAGATCTTCTCCGCCGGCAATATTTTCAGCGCTTTCCGGATGCGCTCCGCGACGATGTCGGGCGTCTCGATGGCATGATCCTTTACGTCGATCACGCCGACGCCCAACTGGAAGGGTGCGTTGAATTCCTGGAACAGCTCGAGGTCTTCACCGCCGCGGCGCGCGAATTCAAGCGTCAGCTGATTCACCTTGGCGTCGAGTATCCGCGGAAATAGATAGCGATACGTTCCCTCCCACGACGGCTTGCCGTAGCGATTGCCATAGCAGATGTGCAGGGCCGTCTTGGCGTTGACGCCCTCAAGGAGCACGTTGATTACACCGACGCCCCACGTGAGATCCTCGGGAAATCCCGAGTAGTAGGGCTCGTCGATCTGGATATACGCCGCGCCCGCCTTCACCAGTTCCTTCAGCTCCATATTCAGCACGCGCGCGATGTCCGTGGCGAGAGCTTCTTCGCTCGGGTAGTGCTTGTTGCGGACGCGCTTCGTCAGCGAATGCGGCCCCGTGATGCAGATTTTGGTCTGCCGGTCGGTATTCGCGAGCAGGAATTTGAAATCCTCCACGAGTCCGAGCGACGCCATCGGAATCTTGCCGATCACTTCGCTGTCGTAGAAATCGTAGTAAAACTTCTTCGACGACCGGTCGATCTGAATTCCCGGCAGGCGCTCGATGAAGTAGTCGATCATGTTGTCGCGCCGCAATTCGCCGTCGGTCACGATATCGAGCCCGGCGACCTCCTGGTCCTTGATCGCCGCCTTTACCACCGTGTCGTGAATTTCATCTAAATCGTGGCGCGTGATGCGCCGCGCGAAATATTCCGTCTTCAGCCGCTCGAGCCATCCCGGCATCGAGTAGCTGCCAACCATCGTGGTCGGAAGAATAGGAAGCTTCATCAAGTTACTCCCGTCGTGTCGTATGCAGGACCGAGGTCTTCGACCCCGCCCGGTAGCGGAACGGCGCGAAGTGCAGGTTGTAGCCCGCCCGCTCCGCTACTTCGCGCAAAAGAGCGCCATTCACCCAGTTGACGATCGACCCGTCGAGCTTCCCCGGGCCGTGGAATCCCATGTTGTATTCCGCGAGATCGCTCACAAAAATATCCTGCACCTCGAGATATCCGCGCGGATGCAACAGCGGCAGCGTGTTGCGGAAACTGTCGAGCGCCCCCGAGCTCAGATGAAAGCGCAGATCGTTGGGCGCCTCGAGCAGAATGTCTTCCATCTGCGGCAGGCTAAGCCCCGCCGGAAACGAAATGTCCGGCAGCTCTTCGATTCCCACGAGCCGCTCTTCCAGCCGCATCGCTTTCCAAACGCTTTGCCAGAAAGCCAAACCGCGCTGCCGGTCGGCCAGGCATTCGGGACCGATATCGAGCAGCCGTCCGATCACCTTAGTCAAATCCGAAGCGGGAATCTCCGCCGCGCTAGCGATCTGCAACGCGTCCGCCGCCGGAATATACGCGCGCGCGTGCACCCAGTAGAGCCGGTTGTCGCGCCACACGAGCTCCTCGTCCGGCAGGTTGTCGTACATGTTGCTCGAGTGGACGTGCAGGATTTTGTGCCGCAGGAAAGAAAGCGTCTTGATCGGATCGAGAGCGTCGAGCGCGATGAAGCTGCAAAGATCGATGTGCTTTTGCACCGGCGGACGGCTGCGCTCGAGCGTCGCGAGCGAATAATCGCCGAGCAGGAATCTCAGGTGAGGATAAAAGTGCGTGCCGCGTTCGGCATCCACATCGTGAAAGCGATCGAGCCACATCCCCGCGCGCGTTCCGGTTCCCACGCCGATTTCCAGCAGGAAAATTTCCGCCGGAAGCTGATTCTTTTTCCCGAGTTCGTCGAGCAGCTTCCAGAATTCCTCGACCGAATCCGCAATCGCCTCGGGCCGATGCCCGTCGGAAACGCCGCCCGGCAGCGCCCTCTCGTAGCTCTTCCCGGTGGCCTGCTCCCATTCTCTCAGCCGCTGCCAGTAGAGACGGTTGAACTGCCACGCGATGCTCGCCCGGAACGGGTTGAACTCTTCGAGGTACAGCCGCCCGCTCTGCGCCGCCTGACCCTTCATCTCGATGGCGCGCTGCAGGCATTCGCGCATTCCTCCCGCGGGCACCTGCCGCGAATCGATGCGCACCTCCATCACCGGAGCGCCACCCTCTCCGCGCGTGCTCTCGGTGACGGTGATCGCTTCGCGGAAATTCTGTTTGTACTGGAGCCAATCGAGGTGAATTTGCAGCCGTGCGAATTGGCCGGGCTCGAGATGCTTTTCTTCGAGCAGCGCCAGCACGGCCGCCACCGTTTCCTCGGTGCCGGCCAGCGCCGCATCACGCCGCGTAT
>JBAPOM010000232.1:0-13479 GCA_049279635.1 Candidatus Acidiferrales bacterium | reverse complement strand
GTCGAACCTCGTCTGCTGATGGAGGTTCTGCTGGCCGCCGCGCAAAATCGCGGCGTCGCGATCCGCTCGGACTGCCGCGTCACCCGTCTGCTCTGCGAGCAGAATCGGTGTCTCGGCGTCATCGCAGGCGGAGAAAAAATCGAAGCGGCGCACGCGGTCGTCGCGGCTGGATGCTTTTCTGGCGAGCTCGCGGACGGAGCTGCCCACCTGGCGCGGCTTTTACCGACGCGACCGGTTCGCGGGCAGATGCTCGCGCTGCGGCATGAGAGCTTGCGGCTGAATCGCGTGCTGCGCTCCGAGCGCGGTTATCTGGTGCCGCGCCGCGACGGCCGCATCGTCGCCGGGAGCACTAAAGAGGAAGCCGGATTCGAAAAGCGCGTGACGGCTGCGGGAATCCGCAAGGTGCTCGACGCCGCGATCGAACTCTGCCCCTCGCTCGCCGCCGCGGAGATCGTCGAAACATGGTCCGGCCTTCGCCCCGGCACGCCGGATGATCTTCCCATCCTCGGTCCGACCGACATCGCGGGCCTATCGATCGCCACCGGCCACTACCGCAACGGAATCCTCCTCGCCCCAATCACCGCCAAGCTGATCCGAGAATGGATCGTTCGCGGCCGCACCGACTTCGACACCGCCGCATTCTCGCCCCTCCGCTTCGACCGCGCCCTATCGTCGCGCGCCGAAACCGCCTAGCCTCAAGCGCAGCTCGTGTAGCGCCGGCGTCCCGCCGGCTCTTTGCCTTAACCGGGCACACAAGGGGCCCACTGAGGAAGCGGGTCGGAATCAGGTGTAAGAATCAGAAAGGAATCCTGCTGCTCCGCACCGGCTCGCGATTCGGCGGACCTGCAAGCGCCGACGCCTGCCCTGGGCCCGTGAACTGCACCTTGTCCGCGTCGAGAAAGATCGGCCGGTCGATCACGGCTTCGACAGTCGACCCGCGCGGTAGCTCGGCATCAGGTCCGCGTGTCAGCAACACCGCCGCAAGGCCCGTCGCGAGGCCAATACCCGCGCCAATCCCGGCACCTTCGCCGACGTGCCCAGCCGCCGCGCCGACGCCCGCGCCAACTCCAGTGCCCGCCTCGGTGGTGTCGATGACGGTTCCCAGATCACCCTTCTTGTCCGAATCGCCGACAACTTTTCCTTCGCTGTTCACCGTCTCGCCGCCGCCCGTTCCTGCCTGGCCCGGGACCGCATTCAAGTTGACCATGTAGGCGTTCGGGAGAATCATCGTCGTCAGCTTAATCATCAATTCGCCGCGCCCCTTCACGCGCCCCGGCCGCTTCGATTCGGTCACCTCGCCGCTGACGTAAGAACCAGCCGGAATCACCACCTTGCCGTTGATCATGACCGGGAAAATTGTTTCGAAGTAAACCGGATCGCCCGGCTTCGCAGTCCGCGTGGAAATCCCGTTGTGCAGCACCAGCGGGAGATGCGTCCCGCTGGGCACCTCAATCTGTGCGGTCTTCGCCGGCGTCGAGGCCGCGCTAGCCGTATTCGGCGAAGCGGGAACGGCAGCTGCGGGCCCAGCTTCCTGTGGATTGCCCGGCGCGGCATTTTGGGCATTCGCCGGCCCCGCCAGCAGCGGACCTGGATCTTGGGCCAAAGCGGGCAAGCCCAATCCCAACGTCAACGCCAGCGCCGCCACGAGTATTTCGATCCGAGGAGAGCGAAAGAGATCGAGTTTCATAGGATTCTCCGGCTACTTGCCCGTTACAGATGCTTCCCTACCGTGCCGAGATGCCCTCAGGTTAGTCCGATCCAGGCGCGCCAGCCACTTCTTTTTCAGGACACGGTCCCCATTGTCCGGCGCGATATCTATTAGTAGGTATCCGTCTGGGCACGCTCGCCGCCCGAATCTTCCCCAGCGCCTATACTAGAGTGCAGGCGGCGCCGGCTCTTGGCCATCAAATCGCATTGGTGGACATCCCTTCGGGGAAAGACTGTTCTCATTGTATTGACCGCACTCGTCTGCCTGGTGGGCGGCCTGTTTTCCCTCACGCGCCTGGTGATCCTTCGCGGCTTCTCCAAGGTGGAGGAGGACTTTGCCCGGCAGAACCTCAGCCGCGCATCGAGCGCCATTTCCAACGAACTCGAGAATCTCGAGCACGCCACCGATCAGTATGCCGACCGCGATTTCACCTACAACGTGCTCCGCAGCAATCATCCCGAAAGAGTCTCTACCGAATTCACCGGGCCCGCCTTCGAACAGCTCCGCGTCAATTTCGTCGTCGTGCTGGACACATCCGGGCGCAAAGTCTTCGCCAGCGGCTTCAACCTCGCCGGGATGGAAGCGGCGCCCCCTCCTCCCGATCTCGACCGTCACCTGAGGTTTGGTTCGCCCTTCCTGATCCACGGCGGCGAGGCGCAGGATGTTAAAGGCATTTTGATGCTCGGCTCCGGACCCGCGCTTGTTGATTCCGGTCCCATCCTCACCAGCAGTGCGAACGGCCCGGCCGCCGGCGTCTTGATCATGGGCCGCTTTCTTGATTCCGACGAAACCACGCGTCTCAGCGAGATGACGCACGTGTCCCTCGAGATTGACCGCTTGGATTCGCCGGCCAGCCGGGCAGATTCCCGCGCCGCCAGTCCAACGGCCCCCGGCGTGTCCACTTTTCTCCGGCCCTACTCGAATGACTCGCTCGCGGCCTCGGAGATCCTCCCCGATGTCTACGGAAAGCCCGTCAGCGTCCTGCGGGTTCTTTTGCCGCGAACGATCTACCAGCAGGGCGAGACGAGTTCGTGGCAGTTTCTCCTGTTGCTGATCGCCGCCGGTTTTGCATTCGGCGCGATCATTCTCTACTTGATCGAGCGCGTGGTGCTCTCGCGCATGGCCGATCTCAGCGACAACATCACTAGCGTCGGAACCAGCGGCAATCTTGCCGCCCGCATTCCCGTTTCCGGCCACGACGAGGTCTCCTACCTCGGCACCGCCGTCAACGGCATGCTCGAAGACCTCGAACGCGTCCAGAAAGCGCGACATGAGGACCGCACGCGCCTCGGCGTCCTGATCGAAAAAATGCCGACCGTCATTTGGACCACGAACGCGGATCTCCGCTTTACCTACCACACCGGCGCTGCTCTCGAAGCGATGGGCCTTCGCGCGGAAGACGCCCTGGGCAAAACGCTCTTTCAATATTTCGGCACGGAAGATCCGAACTTTCCGGCGATCGCCGCGCACCGCAAGGCTCTTGCCGGTGAAACTCTATCCTTCGAGCTCGACTGGCAAAAGCGCTCCTTCGAATGCTACGTCCAGCCTCTGCGCGGAACTCAAGGCGACCTGATCGGCGTGATCGGGGTAGCGCTCGACGTTACCGATCGCAAGCATCTGACGGATCAGCTGCGGCAGTCCCAAAAGATGCAGGCTATCGGAGAACTTGCCGGCGGCGTCGCACACGATTTCAACAATCTCCTCATGGTGGTCAAGGGGCACGCGCAACTTCTTCTCGAACGCATGCCCAAGGAGCCGTCGCTGCATCACAGCGTACAGCAGATGGAAAAGGCCGCCGACCGCGCCGCGACCCTCACGCGCCAGCTCCTGGCTTTCAGCCGCAAGCAGGTGTTGCAGCCGCGCGTGCTCGACATGAACGACGTGGTGACCAGCATGATCAAGATGTTCTCACGCGTGATCGGCGAGAACATCGAAATGGCCTTCGTGCCCGGCGCCAAGCTCGGCCGCACCAAGGCCGACCCGGGGCAGATCGAGCAAGTGCTGCTCAACCTCGTCGTCAACGCGCGCGATGCCATGCCCACAGGCGGCCGCCTCACGATCGAAACCTCGAACGTCCAACTGGACCGCAGCTACGCGGCCGGCCACGCCGCCGTCGAGCCCGGCCTTTACATCATGTTGACCGTCACCGACACTGGCTGCGGCATGGACGCCGAAACGCAATCGCGCATTTTCGAACCGTTCTTCACCACCAAAGAAGCAGGTAAGGGCACCGGTCTGGGCCTCGCGACGGTCTACGGAGTCGTTAAGCAAAGCGGCGGATACATCTGGGTCTACAGCGAAGTCGGCTGCGGGAGCACATTCAAGATTTATCTGCCGCGAGTGACCGAAAAAGTCGAAGCGCCAGCCATCGAACAGGAAAAGCGCGGCTCAGCAGCGGGCACCGAAACTATCCTATTCGTCGAAGACGAGCAAAGCGTTCGCGAGCTCGTCCGCGACTATCTCACAGGAGTGGGATATCGCGTTCTGGATGCAGGCGACGGCATCGAAGCCCTCGGAGCTGCCAAGGCCCACATGGGCACGATTCACATCCTGATCACTGACGTCGTCATGCCGCGTCTCAGCGGCCGCGACCTCGCCACCAAGTTGTCGTCCGAGCGTCCCGACATGAAGGTGCTGTTCATCTCGGGCTACACCGACGACACGATCGTTCGCCACGGCGTCCTCGAAGGCGGCGTCGCCTTCCTGCAAAAGCCCTTTAACCTGAAAGCTCTCGCCGAGAAAATCCGCGAAGTCCTCAAAGCCGAAACTCCAACCCCGGTGCCCGCAGGCGGCGCGGAAAAGTAGGCTCTCAGATTTAAGCGTTGCGCCGGGTGCTTTAGCCCGGCAGTGTTTGCTTTGTCTTGAACTGGAGGGCGGAAGCGCCTAAATCAGAAAAACAGTCTGCCCGGTAAGATCAAACCGCTTGCGGCAGCGGATGTTTCGGCAGGCGACCATGTTGTCGATGCGCACCATGTACGATCGCGCCTTCGCAAACTGCTTCTTATCTTCTTCGTTGCCTCCGCCGGGCATCTGCGCCCTCTTGGTTCGCACGATCCAGCGCACCGAGTACGTATTCTCCTGGCGGCAATGCGGGCAATTCAGGGGGATTTGTTTCGTCTCTTCCTTTTCCTCGTAAAATCGCTTTTCGTCCATTTGTCCCTATCTAATCCGAAGTCGAACTTGTCTTCCCAATATCATCCAGCGTCACGAATCGAATCCCTGCATCCCGCCAGCGCGGCAACCAGTGCGCGAGCGCCGCAACCGTATGTTGGCGATCTCCCTCCAGCTTCTGGAAATCTCCATCGTGCAGCAGGACAATATCCCCTCCCCGCGCCCGCTGCAAGTGCTGGATCACCTTTGCGGCCGCGCTTGGCTTCCAATCCCAGGCCAGCGTCGACCACATCACCACTCCCGATCCGCCCCACTTTCGCACCGCGCCGTTCAACAAAGGCCCGCGAAAACCGAAAGGCGGCCGCATCCATCGCGGCTTTCTGCCGATCGCCTGCTGAATCGCGGCGTCGCAGCGATCGAGTTGCGCGCCAATCTCCGCCGCGGACCGGAATATCAGCTGCGGGTGCGTGTCTGTGTGGTTGCCGACCGTGTGGCCGCGCTCGGCGATTTCCTTTGTCACGTCCGGGAACGCGCGCACGTGCTCCCCTGTCACGAAAAACGTCGCGCGAGCTTCGTGCTGATCGAGCAAATCCAGCAGCGCCGGCGTCGCAGATGGATTCGGCCCGTCGTCAAACGTGAGCGCCATCGCCGAAGGATCGCCCGTTCGCCGGATCGTCGGCCCGAAAATCTGCGACGGCGGCGCCACTGCCGCCCACGCAAAGCTTCCGCTCGCGGCGCAAGCGCCGCCCGCTTCGATCAGCGCTGGGATCGGATGCATGCCTGAATTTTCGCACTGCTGCCGCAAAAACACCACGCCGGTAGGTTCCGGTTGCGCCGTTTGATACGATGACCGCCGAAGCCGCCGCGCACATGACCTCGTCGCCGCCAAATCATGCGAAACTCCCGCTTTGGATCCGTTGGGTCGCGATCGTATGGCTCGTCTTTTGGTTCACGGTCTACTGGCGCGATTGGGGGCCCCTGAACTTTCTGCACCTGTGCGATATCTCCGAAATCCTGGCGTGCATCGGTTTTGCGACCGACAGCGCTCTCCTGATTTCGAGTCAGGCGGTCGCCTCTCTCCTTGTCGACGCTGCCTGGGCGCTCGATGCCGGCTGGACCGTCGTTTTCGGGCGCCATCTCATCGGCGGCACCGAATATCTTTTCGACCCGAGCCACGCCCTCTGGGTTCGCCTGCTCTCGCTCTTCCATCTTGTCCTACCCGTGCTGCTGCTCTGGGCCGTACATCGCGAGGGATACGATCGGCGCGGCTTTCCGTTGCAGCTCGCGATTGCCTTGCCCGCGTTCATCGCCTCGCGCTTCGCTCCCGCCGCCCAAAACATCAACTATGCTTTCACCGACCCCTTCTTCCACCGCTCCTGGGGACCGGCGCCCATTCACATCATCGTCGTTTTTCTCTTCATGCTCTTTGTCCCTTATCTCCCCACGCACCTCGTCCTGAAACGCCTCTTTCCGCCACCCAATCGCGACGCGCGAAATATATCCGCGCCCCAGAGCGTATCTTGAGGAAGAAGCTGCGGCTGCTCGGCGGGAGACGCCCATGAAAGCAACCAATTTTGAGTTCCGCCAGAGATTTTGGATCATCATGGTGATCTTTTGGGGAGGATTCTGGCTGTATCAGCTCGACCGGACCAACATCGTCCAATGGTTTGTGGATCGCGTAGAGCCGGGCAATGACTCTCGGCAGGCCCTTCTCGCGCGATTGCTTTTTGCCGTTGGCGCGCTCCTCGTGCTGCTGGCCGCGTGGCTGCGGACGTGGGCGGCCGCCTACTTGCGCTCGAGCGTGGTGCACGATCCCAGCTTGCACTCGGAAATCGTGGTTGCAGACGGGCCTTATCGCTATACGCGCAATCCCCTGTACCTGGGAGGAATCCTTCTTACACTCGGCGTGGGATTGCTGGCCAGCCGCACCGGCTTCGTCGTGATGGTCGCCGGACTGTCCATCCTTTACCTGCGGCTGATGGGTTTGGAAGAAGCGAATCTGACCCGCGAGCAGGGTGAATCCTATCTCGAATTCTGCCGCCGTGTGCCGCGGCTCTGGCCGTCGCTCGGGCCGCGCGTTCCGCGCGGAAATCTCGAGCCGAAATGGCGGCAGGCATTCCTCGGCGAACTTTTCATGTGGGGATTCTTCGTCGCGATGACATGGTTCGCGGTCACCTTGAAGATCACCGGCACGTGGTGGATCATCGGCGTGACCCTCGTCCTCTGGATCGCGCGCAGCATCTACATCTATTACCACGCAAAAGCCGGAGAACCCACCTCGCCGCAAACAAGCTGACATAGCCTCTGGCCCGCAAAGCAGTCGCGTAGCCGAAGGGCGAGTCGCTTCGCCCCGGCGAACGATCGGGCACATTCCTTCGCGGCGATTCACCTTGAAACACCCGCGCCGCCCAGCCGAGCCGCGACAGCGGAAGGTCTTAGGTGGAAGCGTGGGCCTTCAGGCCCGCGAAAAGCGAGTCTAATAACGGAGGCTTCAGTCCCGGGCCCTTTATTCCGTTTGTCGCACCACGCGCAGATCAATCCCCAACTGCTGGCACTTCTTGTAAAGGTGGCTGCGCTCGAGCCCGAGCGCTTTCGCGGTGTTCGTCATGTGATGATGATTTCTCTTCAGCTCGGCCAGCAGTGTCTCGCGCTCGAACGCCTCGACGCGCTGCGCGAGTCCTCCCATCGCATCTGCCGCTCCCGGGACTGCCGCGCCCATCGCACCTGCACCCTGCGGCAAGGCGCGCTCCACCGTCGCGGCTTCTACCGTATCGCCCGACGCGAGCAGCAGCACCCGCTCGATCACGTTCCGAAGCTCGCGCACATTCCCCGGCCAAGCGTAGCGCTCCAGAGCCTCGATCGCGCCGGGCGAAAGGGTTTTCGCCTTCCAATGATTCTGCTCGTCGAGTTGCCGGACAAAATGCTCGGCGAGCACTCGAATATCCTCGCGCCGCTCGCGCAGCGGCGGCAGCACGATTGGAAACACGAACACGCGGTGATACAAATCCTCGCGAAACGTGCCCTGCCGGACCTGTTCTTCGAGGTTGCGATGCGTCGCGACCACCACGCGCACGTCGACCGCGAATGGACGATCGCCTCCCACGCGCTCGATCTCACCCTCTTCGAGGACGCGCAGGAGCTTCGCCTGCATCCCGAGCGGCATGTCGCCAATCTCGTCGAGAAACAGCGTGCCGCGGTGCGCCTGCTCGAATTTGCCGACATGCCGCGCCGCCGCACCGGTAAACGAACCCTTCTCGTGGCCGAAAAGCTCCGATTCCATCAGCTCGGCCGGAATCGCGGCGCAGTTGAGCGAAATAAACGGGCCGGCGTGCCGCGGGCTTTTCTCGTGCAGCGTGCGCGCGATCAGCTCTTTGCCTGTCCCCGTTTCACCGCGAATGCAGACGCGCGTTTCGCTCGCCGCCACGTGTTCCACCTGCGCCATCACCTCGCGCATCACCGCGCTGGCCCAGACGATTTCGTGTTTGCCGAGCCGCCGCTTCAGCTCGCGGTTTTCTTCCTCCAGCCGCGAAATGTGCAACGCGTGCTCGACGGTCAGCAGCAGCTTGTCGGTTGAAATCGGCTTTTCGAGGAAATCCGAGGCGCCCAGCCGCGTCGCCTTCACCGCCATTTCGATCGTCGCCTGCCCCGACATCATCACCACGGGCGATGCCACGCCACCCTTCTTCAAATCCTCGAGCAGGGAAATTCCGTCGCGTCCCGGCATCACTACATCGGAAAGAATCAGGTCGAATCGCGCGGTCTTCGCCATGTCGAGCGCCCGCGCGGCGCTGTCGCAAACCGTGGCTTCATGTCCGGCGAGGCGAAATGCGCGCGCCAATGACGCGAGCGTGTTCGCATCATCATCGATGACCAGGATGTTTGCCTTGAGCGGCACTAGCCCCCTTCGCCGCCAATATCCGTGTGGACATCCTCGGATTCGTCCGCGATGTGCTTCTCTTCCGTGTCGTGCGTTTCCGTCGACGCCGCATCTTCTTCCGCCAGCGCAGCCTCGGCGGCAGCCGTAGACGGCTCATCAACCGCGGCAGACTTTTCGGGCGCGTGTGCAGGCGCCGCACTCGCCATCGTTGACCCCAGCGTTGTCGACGGCCCGGGCGCAATTGCGTGGCTCACGGGCACGCCCGCATGCTGCGCGGGCTTCGCCGGCAAATGAATGTGGAACGATGTGCCCACGCCCGTCTCGCTCTCAACCGAAATCCGTCCGCCGTGATCGCTCACCACCGACTGCACGATCGCCAGCCCCAGCCCCGTCCCGTGCTGCTTCGTCGTGTAGTACGGCGTGAAAAGCCGCTCGCATTCTTCAGGCGTCAGTCCGCTCCCCGTATCGGAAATTTCGAGGCTCACGCCGCCATTCTCGCGCGCCGTCCGCAGCATCAGGACGCCGCCCGACGGCATCGCGTCCATCGCGTTCAGGATCAGATTCTCGATCGCGCGCCGCAGCAGCGTCGCATCCGCCTGCACGGCCGGCAGGTTCTCCTCCAGATGCAGCTCCGGCGTGATCGGCGGCCGCCCGAGCGCGCTGAACTGCGCCTCGAACAGTTTTACGATGTCGCGCACCAGGTCGTTAAGGTTCACGCGCGCGAGCTCGGGCTGCGGCATCCGCGCAAAGTCGCTGAACCGGCCGATAATTTTCTTCAGGTTGTCGATTTCCGAGAGCAGAATCCCGGTCGATTCCTGAAATACCTCCTCGAACTGACTCCTTCCGCCCAGCTCTTTCGCACGCCGCAAATTTTCGACGGTCGTCTGCAGTGGAAACAGTGGATTCTTCAATTCGTGCGCCAGCCGCCGCGCCAATTCGCGCCACGCCGCCACGCGCTCAGCCTGCACCAGCCGTTCGCGCTGCTCGCTCAATTGCTCGGTCATGCGATTGAACGCACGCGAGAGCTGCCCGATCTCGTCTTTCCCGCGCACGTCCACGCGCGCGTTCCAATTTCCTTCCGTCACCGCTCGCGCGCCCTCGGAAAGCCTTCGCACCGGCCGCGTGACGCGCGCCGCGCCCCACCAGCTCATCAGCATCCCCAAAAACAGTCCCATGGCGATCACACCGAGAGCCAGCACCGCGATGCGCTGCTCGAGTGCCACCATCTGCCGCTGCGAGCTGCCCACCAGCAGCACTCCCAAAAGGTCGTTCGCCCGCCCCAGCAGCGGCAGCGCGTGAAAGCCCTCCGCGCTCATCGGAGTGCCCGCCCACAAAATCTTGAATGTCTGCTGCCGCGGATCGTTGCGCTCCTGCTCGATGAACGGAGCGAACCGCTCGGCCTGCGTCACCGATCCCGATTGATCCACCAGATTCGTCCCATCGAAGCTCGGGTCGAGATTCAGATAGAGCAGCGCGCGCATTCCCGCGGGCAGCACGAGCGACCCCAGAAACTCCTTCCCCAGCCTCTCGCCGCCCACGACGTAGAGATTCTTGTCGCCCACCCGCACGGTCGAAACCGCCATCAGTCCGATTTCGGGTCCGTTTTGCGTATCCACCTTCGTGAGGAACGCGCCCACCGGCGTCCAGTCCGCCGTCTGCGTCACCCAGTCCATCTTGTATCCGAAGCGCGCCGGCCATTCGTTCGACGAAATGATCGATCCGTCGTTCGACAGAAAATCGAGGAAGTCGAGCTGGTGCAATTTCGACAGGCCGTTCGCGTCGTTCACGTACACCGAGACGTCCGCCTGCGGCCGGCTAAGATCGATGGCCATGCGCACGGTGTCGTTGGCGTCGGCGATTGCCTGCACGCGATTGACGATGCCCTGCTTGTGCCGGTCCACTTCGCGCTCGAATTGCCCCACGAGCGCGTCGCTGTAATCCTGGTTCATCGTGTCGAACGCCTGCCGCGCAACAATCGTCACACCCACGGCGATCACGCCGACCGACGAAAGCAGCGCGAGCACGAACACCACCAGAAGTTTGGTGCGAAACGTCACTGCGGTCCCTGCTCCAGCCACACATCCGCCAGCGGCCAGCCCTCGCCCGCCGCAGGCGCTTTCCAATCCCGCACGCGAGCGCTCAAGCCGTAGACTTCCGGCAGCCACACGAGCGGCGCTACGCGATAGCTATTCACGATGCCACGCTCGACATCATATGTATGTTCAGCCGACGCCCCTTCCAGCGGCTCCGTTTCAGGCGCGCCATTCGGCCCGTTCAGATCGATCGCCGGCGCGAGCGCCTTGAGGAAACTCGCCAGTGCGGCCCCCGGATGCGGCGACGGCATCCGCGATCTCACCAACCGCGCGTCGCAGTTCGATGGCACGCGCTCATTCGGCAGCGCTTCCGGCGCCACGTGAAGTCCAGCCTCGCGCGCGTCCACCGCGATCCGCTCGGCCAGCGACTCTTCGAGCGAATCGCTCGCATCATATCCCAACACAATCCGTGGTGAACCGCCGATTTGCCCCGCAAGTTCCTTCGCGTCAGCCTGATCCGCGGCCGTCGAAAACAGAAACGCGGTGCCGCTCGACCATTGCGGCAGCAATCCGCCCGCCGGCTCGCCCTCCTTCTGCAAGATAAAATTGACCATCGCGGTGCGGTCGATTGCGCGCGACAGAGCCTCGCGCAGCCGTGCGTCCTCCGCCGCGGGCCGCCCCGCGACAAACACCACCGCCACCAATTCATCCGGCTGCGACGTGCTCACCCGAATCCCTTGCCCCGACGCATAGCGCGTCTGCTCCGGCGGAATCTCGATGAAGTCCGTCTTGCCGAGCTCGAGATCGAGCAGCCGGTCCTTCACGCTTCGGCCCATCTCAATGTCGATCGAGTCCACGAAGGGCCGCCCGCCGCTGTAGTCCTCGTTGGCCGCGAGCGTCAGATGACTCCCCGGCTCCCACTCCGCAATCCGAAACGCTCCCGCAGCCGCAGCGCCGCTAGTGCCGCCGGCAGTGGGGCCTGCAGCGGTACCGAATGTCCCATCAGCATTGCGATGGTCGTACAAAAGCGACTCGATCTCATCCTTCGCCGCAGCCTCTTCCTGGCTCGCGGGCGCCACCGAAGGATCGAGGGAATTCACCCGCGCACCAATCTCCACCCGCAGCGTCCCGCCATACTTCGGCCGCCGCGAAGCCTCCACGTGCCCGGCTCCCACAAGCGCCAACCCGAGCAGCGCACAAGCGGCCGCGCCACCGCACGCCAAGTCGAAGGTGCTAATGCGGCGCTGGCCGCCCACCGCCTTTGAAGTTCCGGGTGCCCCATCCTCGGTTTGTGAGGGTGGGGCTTTTTCCAACGAGCACCTATCCACCGCCCACCTCAACGTCCACAGCTTGCCGTAACGAGGTACGCCTCGTACTCGCCGGTCTTCAAATTGTGGACGACCGCCCGCGCCACTCCGCTCGCCCCAGTCGCCCACAGCGACATCACCGGCCCCGCAAATTCCACCCGATTCCCGGTAAGGGTCGCCGCGTGGCCCGTAGCGTCCATCTCGTATGCCTGCACAGAATCAGGCTGCGTCCAATCGCCCTTGCCCGTCTCCAGCACGACCGTCCGCCCATCGCACTGCAGCCCGACGCTCGCCACATCTCCGCCGATATCGAGATCCTTGGGGATCGACGCGTCTCCGCGAATCCACGCCTGCGTATCCTGGCTCACAAACCCGCAATGTATCGTCTGCGGATTCGTGAAATCGCCCTTGCACTCAATTCCGGGAAGCCCGGCGCTGCCCACCGCGAGTCCCTGAGAAATATCGATGTGGCCCTGCTCGGCGCGGAGCCACGAGCGCGTCGGCGTGATGGTGACCGCCTGCCCGAGCTGCCACTGATCCTGCTGCCGCGAGTAAAACGCCAGCCGCCCTCGCTCGAGGACAATCATCTCCGGCATCGCTCCTGCCGCCACAGGAGGCAGCGCGAAATCCAGAATCGCGCCGGGCTGATCCCACACGCGCGTCTGCTCGAGCGACACACCTCCGCTTCGTTCCGCCTTCTTCGCCGCTTTGGATATAGACACCATCGCGACGTGTTCCGCCTTGTCGCTCGCCCCACGCTGGATCTGCGCCACGATCAAGTAGCCCTCGGTTCCTTCGGAGAGAGTCACAGTCAGATTCGCGTCCGGCGCCTGCGCCCCGGCCAGCCGGAAATGCCGCTTGGTCAACTCCGCCCGCAGCCGTTCGCCAATCGTGGCTGCATCATCCGGGCTTAGCGACGACACATTATTCACCACCAGATCGATCCGCGCCGGCGGAGCCACGATCGCGGTGATTTGATCCACCAACTCATGCACAGCGGTATCCCAATCCACCGGCGCAGCACTCGCCGTCTGCCGTCCTCTCGCCGAAACAAGCCGCAACGAGTCCGGACTTTGTGCCGCGCATGTTTCTGGAATGAGCGCTATCGGCGTGAAAAGGGCGACAAAAAGTATCGCGCGGGAAAAAGCGAAGAATCGGCGGAATGGCCGCATCGGCTCGTGCGAATTGCACAACGCGTTCGTAGTTGGCCATCATAGCACAGCGCGAAAATTGCGCGCGGCTCACCAGTGCCGGTATTCCAAATTTCGCCGGCGGCGGCTTCGTCCCGCGCTCGTCAGCTGTGGGTTCGATGCGGCGGTAACGAACCCCTTCGCTTCAAAGTGCGGGACGAAGCCGCCAGCAAGGGTTTTTTGCCGGCGTTCCTTGGCCGCCGATCGCTCCCGGATTCCTAGCCCGAATCCGAGCGCGACCGAACTGGCCGGA
>JBAPOM010000231.1:0-4668 GCA_049279635.1 Candidatus Acidiferrales bacterium | reverse complement strand
GGTGGTAATCTACGCCTATTATCACCATGTTCGGCTCCTCTCTCCCGAACCTATGGTCTCGACAAACCACAGCTTACTCGGGTCGAGGAGCCGACATTGTTATGCAATCAAGTGAGTACTAGGCGGGCAGCAGTGTGGCGTCGCTCAATGGCTGACAAGCCAAAAAGCGCACGCAGGTTCTACGCGGTCATGGCCGTTGCGATGGTGTTGGGTCTCGCGCTGAATTACTTCGGTTTTAACGCGGTAAAAATGCGGTTCTGGTCGGCGGTAATCAATGGCCTCCTGGCGCCGCCTCTGATCCTGCTCGTCATCTTTCTGACCAGCGGTCGCAAGGTAATGGGCAAGCGAGTGAACCCGCCGCTGCTCCGGTATTTATTATAGGCTGGGCTACCTTAGCTGTCATGACTGCGGCGGCGGTCGGAATGATCGTTACGTCCTGAAGGCTAGTGACGGTGAATCCAAATGTTGGAAATAGTCGCATCACGATTTTGACTGCTGGCCGGCGCACTGTGGCCCGATTGCGCGATCATCAGTGTTCTGCGGTTTGCACGCATCTGGGTTGCATCGTGTCTTGGAATTCGACCGAGTACAGATGGGACTGCCCCTGTCAGGGCTCGCGATTTACGAACGACGGAAAACTGCTCAATGGGCCTGCGCTTGAGCCTTTAAGCAGGAACCGTTAACTTGGCCAAGTAAAAATCGCCGGTAGGCGCAACGGGGGTGGCAGCCTCAATTTGAGGAAGTTGCCTTTTGGTCCTTAACCTGCAACTCATTCACCACCTGCTGCACATTTGGAACTGCTGATGCAATCTTTTCGACCTGTGCGCGCCTGGATTGAGAATTAACCTCGCCGGTCAATGTCACGACGCCGCTCTTTACGTCGTATTTAACATTCTTGTTCAACCTGTGCTCGATGAGGGCAGCATCCAGATTGTTCTCGATACCCTTGTCCAGATCCGCGTTGACTGTCTTAGCTTCGCTTTCGGCAGCAGGCGGAATCACCGCAATCTGGTTTGACACAACTTGTCCAGCCGCAATGGACTTGGCAATGGATTCAGCTTGTGACTTGTCACCGTCAGATGGAACATGCCCGCCAAGAGTAATGACACCCTTGTCCCGATCCTGATTTTCGGAGACATCTTTGAGGCCGGCTTGGTCGAGCGATTTGCGGATGGTGTCAGAAGCATCGGGCGACTTCGTTGTACCTGAGCACCCCGCAAGGGTTCCGACGATTAAGAGGGTTAGCAAGGTGACCAACAGTCTGACCGTTTTCATATTTCTCCTTTTATCGGGCTCATCATGCGCTGCTCCTGCCCTGGACACAGCGCGCCGTGATCCGCCCCTCATCGCGGATTCGATGCTGCCAGATCTCTCCGTCCGCCGGGTCCAGCAGCCCCGGCCTTGTTACACCGAGAGAAGACGGCCGAAAAACGACCTATAGCGGCGCAGTGCAAGACGGAGATCCTCGGTCGAAACATTATCGCCGCGATCCCATTGGCCCTCGAGTCTCGCTCTTTCGGCCGCGAACATTTCAGCCAGGCGCTTCATCGTTACCGCGACAAGATTATCTGCCTGCTCTACCGTTTTCCGAGGCTCGTCAACAAAACTCACTTGGAGAGCATCCCACCGGGCCCGAAAATCCTTCGTTTCTTCGGACGAAAACAGCGGCGCCGCCTGCTCGTCAATAGCCGGAGCGGCTGCGGCTCCGGCGGACGAAGCGCCGCCAACGCCGAAGCTGGAAGCAGCGACGGCTCGCACCTCCGGTCGCGCGCCGACACCAGCCAAAGTCGCAGTCGACAGCCCTACATCCGTCTTTTCTTCTTTTATCTTATTTGCTTCGTCCATTGGATTGCTCCCTCTTTGTGTCTTGCTCTCCCGACGACCTAACTAGCCTTTTCGCTTTTGAACCGACGTTTATGATGCTGCCTTCGCCCGAGCCACCTCTGGCTCGGCGACTAGCTCCTCAAAAAGCGTCCGGTAATGAATCATTGCCTGGCGCAATTCTTCCGTACTGGCTTGGCCATGCGTTTGACGAATCGCGATTTCGTGGGCGGAACGGTAATTTTCCAGAACCAAAGGATGGTCCACGGAAATATCCGCCGCCCGCTGTTCAAAGTCACTTACCGGATAGCCGCGTGTTGACATCACATCCCCCAGCAGTTGATCGGCTTCAGTCACCGCACCTCCGGGGCCATCTACGAACCGCGCCTGCACCCTGCGCCAGGACTCTATGAAGCGAGCACGATCATCCGGACCGAGCGACCGAATGTGAAGACTCTCCACCCGATCTGTGCGCTTATCGAGCCCCGCTTCAGCATGTCGGCGGCTCCCACCTTCTTGCAAGGTGCGGTCATATTCAGCACCACCAAACCGACTGCGCAGTCTTTCCGTTCGGTGTTTCCGGATAAAAAGCCAAATGGCGATGCCCGCGACCACCATCACGGCGACAGCGATGGCTATGACTATTTGTGTCGTGCTTACCGCTGATAGGTTCATGAACTACCTCTAGTTTTTGGTCGATTCAGTTGTCGCGGCTCGGTTGCGCGAAGCAGCACCGGCGTCACGGTTTTTCGAGGACTTTCTCCACCTGGCCGATTTTCTTTTGGACTTTCCCGCTCACCTTTTCATCCTGGCCGTCGGCTTCCAAGTTGGGATTATTCGTCAATTGTCCTGCCTTCTCCTTAACCTTACCCTTCACTTCGTGAACTTTGCCCGCTACCTCATCCTCAGTACTTGGCTTCATGTTGTTGCCTCCTTTGAAAGTTCGAACGCTGTGCGCGACAAAATATGCTTCGGTTTCACCGCGCGTCATAAATCACATGCTCCGAAAATCTCGCGGTCCACAACCACGTTTCCAAGTCATTTACTGGTGATCAAGTCTTGAAGCCGAGAAGGTCGCTAATTTCTGCGATAACGAGAGTATCCCCAGCCTCCGCCGCCGAGCAAAAACACAACGAGAAGAACGATCAGGATGGTTTCCATGTCTCTACCTCACTTCTCGGAGGAATCTGGTTCGCCATACTTCCTCCGAAAGCACCATCGTAAAAGAGTCGAAGCTGGATATCTGTTCACATTGACACACAATCGTGTTTTGTTGGCGTTGTGCGTCAGAGGGGAAATTACGCTAGTGCTGGTAGATAGCGAGTATCGAACAATCAGATGCTAGGAGGAATTGCGATTTCTTGACCGAGCCGATCCCGACTGCATGCTAGTCGCTTCGCTCATGCTAACGCCTCCCGTTTCGATTTGTGGCGGCAGGGCCGCCACTAACTAACGGGCTTTGCTAGCGACTTGAATTTTCCGGCGAGAGTTTAGGCTTACTGTTCTTGGGTCCCCCCATCGTACTGCGATTGGGTCAAGTCATATCGCGTAAGACCACATACAACAGATAAATCGCGGTCCCGGCAAAGATCGCTCCAACCAAGCGGACTTGTAGGCGGTTGAAATCTGTCAGCATTTCACCACCCCTGAGCCAAGGGCCAAGGCGTGGCTTGATCACGTTGGCGATGCCCACGCAAACAAAAACCACAAGGAGCACAATAAGAACCACCAGCTTCCAGATGTTCTTCGGTTCCATTTCATTGATTCTGGCCCAAATCGCGGGCCGAAGCCATCGGTCCATTCCCGGTGCCCGGTCAACTCCTGATTAACGCACTAACCAGACAAGTTGATGTCCAATCCGGCTCGCACGCCAATCCACCGTGATAAGATGCGCCCGGAATCGCTTCGTAGCCGTCCGGACAATGGGAGAGAGCTGATGGCGCGCCAAGGAAAACTAAATCCCGCGGCGATGGGCCTGACGATGCCCGTCGATGCTCCCTTCTTCGTCGAGAAGCCGCCCTACTGGCGGGGCGTGCACTCCTACACATTCAACTACGAAACTGATCCCGACGCCGCCGCCGCGCTGGTTCCCGCTCCACTTACCCTTCCTGAGCCTGTGAAGGCCTCTCTCATATTCAACAGCTTCGATTGGTCCACGGGCGGCCCCTACTGCGAACTCATGCAGGGCGTCCACGTCGAATTCGAAGGCAATCCCTGCGTCTATTTCACGCAGCTCGCCGTTACGGAAGCCGTTCCGCTCGTCACCGGCCGCGAGGTCTACGGCTTTCCCAAGAAACTCGGCCGCATCGAATTCGTCCGCCAGGACGACATCTTGGCCATGTATTACGAGCGACCCAAAGGCATTCGCATCTGTTCCGCCGTCTTCCGCCAGATCCGCCCCATCGCTCCGCCCCCCGAGGGAATCTCCATGAAAGCGGTAAACCTCCGCATCATCACGTGCCCAGAGGCGGGCCGGGACCATTCCCTTTGCGAACTCATCCTCGCCGAGATCGTCATGAGCAGCGCCGAAATCTGGGTGGGCGAAGGCAATTGCAGCTATACCGGCATCTCGGAACTCGATCCGTGGCACAAGCTGCCCGTCGTGAAGCACCTCGACGCTTCCGTCCTCAACTGCGATTCCACCCTCAAAGGCGCCCGAATCCTCAAGCGCTGGTAATCCGCTCCCGGACCTCGCGAAGCAAGAGCGACGGTCCCGACTCCTGATTCACGCGGTGACCGGACACGCTGCCCCCACTACCAGTAGCGAACTTGATTTCATAACAATGTCGGCTCCTTAGGCCCGAGTAGACTTTGGTTTGTTGATGACCAAAAGGCTCGGGAGAAAGG
>JBAPOM010000230.1:0-12279 GCA_049279635.1 Candidatus Acidiferrales bacterium | reverse complement strand
CTACGCGTCCGCTGGGTTTAAGATAGGAGGCAAGCACTTCCAGATACGCTTGGCGGTCATTCATGTTATGAAGAACATCATGAAAAAACGCCACATCCACCTGGTTTTTCGGCAGGTTCGGATCATCTAGTTTCGCGAGAATCGTTTCGAGATTGGTTACGTTCTCTTTCCTTGCTTTTTCATTGATGTAATCCAGGAGGCCCGGCCAAATATTGACCGCCAGAACTTTCCCGGACGGCGCGACAGCCTTCGCAAACGGTACGGCGAACGCACCTGTGCCGGCCCCGATGTCGGCAACCACATCACCTGGCTTCAGTTCCAAGCGCGCCACCACATCATCAATCCTCAGACCGGGTATTCTCTCCGGCCTTTCTAGGCGCTGAATCCATGTTTTCGCATCGGTTAGATCCTGGTGCGTACCGGCCGGATTATCCGCCTGATTTTGCAGCGCGACCGCCATTTTGCCCCTCCTGTAAATGACTCATGGTGCCTTCTTAGTTGAGGTCACGTCGGTGTAAGGTGTCACACCCTCTTGTGACGGTGGTCACAGAGGCAAGCCAGTCACACGTAACGCTGATGCGGCGGAGCCGGAAAATCGTCGGAACTCATTGAGGACCAGCTAGATAGGGTTGGTGCCGGCGGGGGGAATCGAACCCACGGCCTAGGGATTATGAGACCCTCGCTCTACCACTGAGCTACGCCGGCCCGTGAACGCAACGACAGACAATACTTGATGCTACGGATCGCCGCTCGGAGTGTCAAGGCGCCAATCCGACGAGGATTGGCGCCCTGAGCGAAACCGCTGCGGCGTACGAGCGAAGGAACGCTCTGATTACGGCTGCTGCGCGGCGTGTGCGCGAGCTTCGGCGCCTTCGGCCATGATTTTTTCGATTTCATCGGCCGTGCGCGGGAGGCGCGCCGTCAGGGTTTGGTGGCCGTCCTTTGTGACGAGGATATCATCCTCGATGCGCACGCCGAGGTTTTCCTCGGGAATGTAGATGCCGGGCTCGACCGTGACGACCATTCCGGGCTCGAGCGGGCGCGCGCGATCGCCGGGGTCGTGGACATCGAGACCGAGATGATGGCTGACGCCGTGGATGAAATAGCGGCCGAGCGTGCGGCCTTCGTTGTCGTGGCCGTGCGTTTTGATGTAGTTGGCCGCGATCTCTTGCAGGCTGTTGTCGCCGCCGTAGAGTTGTGCGCCGGGCTTGATGGCGTCTATCGCGGCATTCTGCGCGCCGAGGACGATATCGTAAATCTCGCGCTGGCGCGGCGTGAACTTACCATTCGCCGGGAGCGTACGCGTGATGTCCGCCGCATAGCCTCCATATTCGCCACCGACGTCGATCACCACCACGTCGCCATCCTTGATTTCGCTATCGAGCTTGCTGTAGTGCAGCACTGTGGAATTGAATCCGGTGCCGACGATCGGCGCGTACGCCTCGCGCTCGCAGCCGCCCCATTCGTGAATCTCCTTCATGCGCGCCGCGATCTGGTATTCGAAAAGGTCGGGGCGCATTTGGCGCATCGCGTCGAGATGCGCGTCGACCGATAGATCGATGGCCTTCTGCATCAGCGCGAGCTCGCCGGGGGATTTCACCTGCCGCATCGCGTCCAGCGTCGGAGTGATATCGCGCAGCATCGAGTGGGGCAGGGCGTTGCGCAGCCACTCGTTCATCTTGGTGAAGTGCGGGTAGCCCTCCTCATCCGCGGGCGCAACGAGGGTGTAGAAATCCGGGTAGGTTTTGGCGAGCTTGGCGAGGTCCGGCTTGAGATTGTCGAACGGTTCGACAGCCCGAAAGCCGGTCTTTTCGGCGATGCCCGGATCATGTGGCCCTATCTTCGGGCCGTCCCACTCCTCCTGCTGCAGATCGCGCTCGGGAAGGTACAGGATTTCCTGCGGGCCTTCCGCCGGCTTGGCGTTTGGCGTGCCGGGCAAGAGAACCAGCGCCGCGCCGGGCTCGTCGTGCCCGGTGAGGTAATAAAAGTAGGGCTCCTGATAGAAGACAGCGACCTCCGAAGCGTCCTCGCGGCCGGTGTAACCGAAAATCACGAGCGGGGCGTCAATCTGCGCGCGCAGTCTCGCGCGTCGCGCCCGATACTCTTCGTTCGGGTGACGAAAGCGCGCCTGCGCAAGTTGCGCGAAGCCAAGAATCGCGAGCAGCGCCAGCGCCGTTGCCAGCGCAGACTTGAGCGGCTCCTTGGGAAGGGTATTCATGTGTGCGCGGAGGATTGTCGCACGGCGCGAGAGCTAACCGTAGTACTGGAAATTGCTCCAGAAGTCAGGCCAAGGATCCCGCGGCGGGCCGCAGACGTAGATTTTCGGGTGCTCCCGGCTCTCTTCGTTGTCGAGGCCGTAGCGATTTGTGTTTTGCCCGGCGACCCGGCACGACTGGAAGTTGTCCTCCATGAATTTGAGGCTGAACCCGAGCACGATCAGAGTCTGGGGCGGCGGGTTGCCGTAGCCGCGCGCCCAGAAGGAGTTGACGCCGCTGATCGCGGGAGGCAATCCGTAGCCCGGGCCGTACAGATCGATCGCGCCGGCTTCGCCATAGTTCGCAGCGAGAATCCCGAGTCGGTTTCGCTCCGCGGGCGGCAGGGTATCGCGTATGTTCGCAATTGTCTGGACCATCTCCCGCCACCCCACCTCCTCGCGGAACTCGCCATTTATTTTGATGGCGATGTTTCGAGGAGAATTCACGGGAAAAATCGGCAGATTGATCGCTGCAGAGGCCATGCCTCCTACCGCCAGCAGCACGGAAGTCACGGCCAGCGTGACACGCCTCCATACCGTCCTCAGCGACGCCATCCATCGCTCCTCCCAAACCGCCCCGGCGGCGAACAGCATCGGATACGCTGCCGCTTGGTAATAGCCGCGGCCTTTGTCGATGACGAACAGCGCGAAGGGAATGGCGAACATCCAGCCGAGAATCCGGTACGGCTTGCCCTCGGCCCGGGCCCAGACGTAAACCAGTCCTGCGATCCACAGTGGCACGGCGAAGAGATTCGTGCTGACGAGGAACTGGTCTCGCCAAAATCCTGCTGCGCGGCCCTCGCCGACGTCTCTCGCGTGGACATGGCGCAGAAAGTCGAGCGTGATGAAATGGTGATGAATCTGCCAGATCAAATTGGGCAAAAAGATCAGTACGCCGATGGCTGCGCCGCACCATAGCCACGGGCTTTTCAGATAGCGCCGCGCGGGCGTGATTAAAACGCCGCCGACGATGCCTGCCACAAAAAATGCCATCGTGTACTTGGTCATCATCCCGAGGCCGATGACGGCGCCGATCGCCAGCCAGAGGCGCGCGTCGCCCGATCGCAGCAGGCGGATCATCAGATATGCGGTGAGCACCCACGAGAAGTAGTCGAACGACGTGTATTGGAATTCGGTCCCATCGAACAGTTCCAGAGGCGAGATTGCGACCGCGGCGACCGCGACGATCTGGGCGAAACGACCGCCGCCGAGTTCGCGCGCCATGAGCCCTGTCAGTACAAGAACGACCGCCTGCGCGAGGACGGAGAATATCCGCAGGCCGATCAGAGAAGGTCCCGCCAGGGTGAAGGCAACGCGCTCGATCCATGGCGTCACCGGTGGGTAAGCGACGTAGCCGAAGGCGAAGTGGCGCGCGTCGTCGAGGAACTGCAGCTCGTCGCGGTGGAGGCCGTAGCGCCCGTTAGTGGCCACATGCACGGCGGCGACGCCCAGCGCGAAAAGGCACAGCAGGTAGAAATCGTCCGGCGCGGAGGGCCGCACGCTTGGGCCCGATGGAGTTGGCTCTGTCATCGTTTGTGCCGGCTAAGGCTGCTCCAAATTAGCACGACACGCGTATGTACGCGCCTCCGCCGCGCAAAGTTCCGCGCACCCTTCTAGTCAGACGAAGAGGCGGATCGCCGCGCCGCCATGCCTTGCGCGAGCATGTCGAGAATCCAGGTCCAGCCGTCTTTGTGCTTGCATCCGATTTCGTCGTCGGGCACGCCTGAGTGGCGCAGCGTGACCTCGGTTTCATCGCCTCGCGATTGCATCGTGAGGGTGACGACGGACCCGACGCCCTTGGTCGCCTCGGAAACCCACGTATGCTCGATCAGGTTCGGTCGATCGAGCCGCAAGAACCGTCCATAGTGAGGCCATGTTCGGCCCTCGTTCTGCACGGCGGAGTAAAAGAGGCCGTCCACGACCGGGTTCATAATCACGCGAGCCGTGCCGAACCACGGGCCGCCGGGGCTTTTCGGGTCGATCCAGAGGTCGAAGATTTTTTCGGCTGGCGCAGGGATCGTGCGGGTGACGGTGATATCCGTAAAGTTCATTGCGAGTTCTCCTTTTTATTGGCGAAGAATTCGTGCAATCGATCGAGGCGTGTATTCCAAAACTGCTCGTAGTTCAGGATCCACCGCGCGACCTCGCGCAATGGCTCTGGGGAAAGCGCCAGGGTGTTGTCGCGGCCGTGCCGGGTGCGGTGTACGAGCCCTGCTCGCTCGAGAACTCGCACGTGCTTGCAGAATCCCGTGAGGGTCATCGAGAAGGGTTCGGCGACCTCCGAGATGCGGGCTGGTCCTCGCGCAAGGCGCTCGATGATGGCGCGGCGGGTGGGGTCGGAAATCGCGGCGGCCACACGGCTAATGTGGGCGTGATGCTGAACCATATGGTTCACTATATATACAAATCGACCTTCCGTGTCAATGCTTGTGCCAATCACAAGGCTCCGCAGGGGCCTCGAAACAGAATCGATAGTAACTGATTGAAGCAGCGGGATGGATTTACGCACAACCCTCCTTCCCGCCCCGACTTATCCTGTGTACGTAGCGCCAGGGGTCATCGTGACGAACAGCTCGCTTGCCCTTCATTCGGGACGCGGAGCGCGGCGGAGTACTCGTGTCAACCGGGCGATCCCCGTGGTTGTCGCGGGTGTGGACTCCTTCCGCGGGCCTTACCAAGAGGAAGTCTCCACGATTGCGGTCAGCTGCCATGGCTGCCGTTACGAATCGAAGTACGAAGTGCTGCCGGAAGCCTCCGTCATTCTGCAATTGAACCCGAAAACACCGAATTCCAAGCCTATTTCGACGCGCGGCCGCGTCAAATGGACCAACCGCCCCGAATCGGGCGGCCTCTTCCAGACGGCCATCGAGCTCGAACAGCCCGGCAACATTTGGGGCATCGATGCGCCGCCGAGCGACTGGCTGCCGTTCGTCGCACAGCGTTCCGTCGAGAGCGATACAACGAAGGCCAAACAGGTGGCCGTTCTTCGGCCGACGCCAGAGCCGCAGCCGGGGGCTACGAAAGCTACGACTTCCCGGCCGGCCGAATCGAACCCGGCTGCGACTTCCACCGCGCGCCCCGCTGCGCAGCAAGTCGGCCAGCTGATGGGCGGATTCCAGCAGCAGATGGAAAAGATGCTGTCGGAAGTGGCGGACGCCGCGGTGCGCGAGAAGGCCGCCACGCTGCTTAGCGACGTGCGGACACAGCTTCGCGCCGAGGCGCAGCACATCCTCGCTGAGACGAACTCGATGCAAGCCGAGCGCTGGGGCGAAAGTGCGCGCGCGCTTCACGGCCAGTGGTCGAAAAAGATCGAGGGCGAGCTCCACCAGGCTCTCACGCGAATGGAAATGCGGCATCGCGAACTCGAGGAACTTTCCGAGCGACTGACGGCGAAGGCCCAGGATCGTCTCGAGACGTTCATCGAAGGCTCGCGCAAGGACGCGGTCGACAAGATCGTTGTCCGCCTGAAGGAACAGTCCGCACCGGTGATCGAGAGCGCCCGCAAAGCCGCGAGCGATCTCACGAAGCAGGAGCAGGAACTTACAAAGCTCTGCGAGCGTTTTGTCGAGAAATCCGCGGAGCAGATGGAAGAGACTTGCACGCGCCTCGACCGGCAATTCGAAATGATCCTGCGTGAGCGGCTCGATAGCGCACGCGAAGAGCTCGACCGCGCGGCAGCAGGTCTCGCGAAGCAGGCTCTCGGCGGTATTCGATCGCTTTCGCAGCAAGAGCAGGAAGCGGCGCAAGCGCGCTTGCAACAGGCGCTTGAAGGGGTCGCGCAGAGTGTGCTGGTGGACTTGAAGGAAAAGGCCGCAGCGATATCGCAACAATTCGGGGGAGAGTTGTCCCAGCACAGCCGCAGCCATCTGGAATTCGTCAGCGGAGCAATCGGGGAGCTGGCGAAGGGGATCGGGAAATTGTCCAAGGACTAGGCGGGCTCCGCCAGGAGCCGTTCCGGGGACGGGGTGATGGAAGGTCAAATCGAGGAAGTAGGCGTCCAGCAGACGTGTGAGGACCATTCGTGCAACGTCGATCGTTGCAGCGAACGCGCCGTGGCCAAGCTGGACATGCGCGCGTTTTGCCTCAATCACTTCCTCAGCGTTTCATTTCAGGGCATTCGCGCGCACTACGACCGGCTGAAGAGCCAGCCGTACGACGCGAACGCGATGTCATCTTTCCGCGAGCTTTCATCGATCTGGGCGCGCGAGGCGGAAAAGCTGGTGGAAGAGGCGCGCTCCGCCGACGAAGAAACGAAGGGCAAGCTTGTGGAAGCACTGCTCTGGATTTCGCAGGCGGGCAAGTCGCTGCGCCGAAGCCCACGAGTGCCGGCTATGATCGGGGTCTGGCTGCGCCGCGAAGATCCTCGGCGCACGTGGGAAGAAGACACGTGGACGCGGACGGTGAGCCGCCACGGAGCGGGTTTTGTCTGCCGCCATCCCGTCGAAATGGGCGGGCGCGTTGTGATCACGCGCAAGGACAAAGCGATGCGGGCCGAGGCGCGCGTGGTGTATTCGCGCTTGAATTCGGACGGACGCCGCGAAATCGGCGTCGAAATGATCGACCGCGATAACTTCTGGGAGTGAAAATCGGCTCCGCTTAGAATCCAGGAATTCCGGTGGACGCAGGACGGACTTCGGCCGCTGGCGCGCTTTCGCCGCCGAAGCGCCATCGCTCGACGTAGGTTTGCGCGAGCGACATCACGCCAGTGTAGAGATAGCCCCAGACGAACAGAAGGAAGAAGGGAACCGTGGCGTAGTTTTCGTTCTGGATTGCGTAGACGACCGCGGCCGCGAAGTAGATTCCGAGCAGGACCTCCGCGAACGGCATAAGGCCCGCGCTTTTGTGGTATTTCTTTTTTGCCCATTCAGCAGGCTGCTTCGACTTGGCCTCGACGCGATATTTTGGCGTGCGCACTAATTCCGACTTCACTCCGAAGAGCGCTTCCATCACCGCGACGGCATTGCGCACCGAGAGGCCGATGCCGACCGCCATCACGACGGGCAGATACCAAAAAGTGCGTTTCCACGTTTTCGGGTAGAGAGCGCGCTCGGCAGCTAGGTAAAAAGAGGAAATCGAGCAGGTGGAGGCGAGGAAAAGCGGGAAGTCGATCGTCATTACCTGAAACCATCCCTGGTAGAAGCGCACGATCATAGCGGGCAGAAGAATGATCGAGAGAAAAACCATTAGTGGGTAGCTGATGTTGGCCGTCAGATGAAAGATGGCCTCGGCTTTCGCTCGGCGCGGCGCATCCGAACGCAGCATCTGCGGCAGAATCTTTTTCGCCGTCTGCATCAGGCCTTTGGCCCAGCGCGCTTGTTGCGACTTGAATGCGTTCATCTCGACCGGGAGCTCCGACGGGCAATCGATCTCCGGCAGATAGATGAATCTCCAACCGCGGATTTGCGCGCGATAGGACAGGTCGGTATCTTCGGTGAGCGTGTCGTGCTGCCAGCCGCCCGCGTCTTCGATCGCGACGCGGCGCCAGATTCCCGCCGTGCCGTTGAAGTTGAAAAACACGCCGCTGCGGTAGCGCGATGAATGCTCGATCGCGAAATGGCCGTCCAGCAGAATCGCCTCGACTTCAGTGAGCACCGAGTAGCCGCGGTTCACGTAGCTCCAGCGCGTCTGCACCATGGCCAGCTTGGGCTCGGTGAAATACGGAACTGTGCGGCGCAGGAAATCGGCGGGCGGAATGAAATCGGCGTCGAAGATCGCGACGAACTCTCCCGTCGCGGTTTTCAGTCCTTCTTGCAGCGCGCCCGCTTTGAATCCCTCGCGATTGTCGCGATGGATGTAGACGACGGGGACACCAAGATCGCGATAGCGCTCGACGCAATCGCGAGCCACGGCCTGCGTTTCGTCCGTCGAATCGTCGAGCACCTGAATGTCGAGCAGTTCGCGCGGGTAATCGAACTGCGCGACGGCTTCGACCAGGCGCTCGATCACGTAGCGCTCATTGTAGATCGGGAGCTGGACCGTCACCTTCGGTCATTCCGTCACTTCGGGAGGCGGACCGGGCACATTCTTGCGGTGCTTGAAATAGTTATAGACGAGGACGTAGCGGTGAATGCCGTACGTCGCGAGGATCGTCATCACGAAAAAGTACGGCAGCATGACGGCGAGATCGAAGGCGTTTGCCTGATAGAGGCCGCGAAACGTCGGATCGAGCAGCTTGTGCCAGTATCCCGTGAAGGGATTACCGGACAAGGCGACCCACGTCGGCAGGTTGTCGGGCGACATCGGCGGCGTCAAGGTTGTAGCCTTCAGCCTGAGATACTTGGATTGAGGACGTCGGCTGGGCGGCCACGGAGACATTATACGGACGCGTGCTTTTGTGTCAACGATTGGTCGCGGGAGGGCCGAAGGCTCACCGCTCCCTTCGGCTCCCAACGCACTCAGGGCAGGGAGACGCAGAGGGCGCAGAGAAACCAAAGAAAGCGGGAGCGGCGTTATATCCTTGGGAGGCCACAGATGAAGACATTCACGCTTGACTCGTCCATTTGGCTTCCGCGTGCCATCGACGAGGTGTTTGCGTTTTTCGCCGACGCGCACAACCTTCAAACACTCACGCCGCCATGGATGCACTTCAAGACGGTGACGCCCGATCCCATCGTGTTGGCGGTGGGCACGCGATTCGAGCATCGCTTGCGAGTGAAGAGTGTTCCGGTGCGCTGGGAGAGCGAGATCACGGCTTGGAATCCGCCGCGGCGTTTTGTCGACGAGCAGCGGCGCGGGCCTTATCGCTTTTGGATTCACGAGCACTGCTTCGCGGCGCGCGACGGAGGCACGGACGTTTCCGATCACGTGAAATACGCGGTGCCAGGCGGCGCCGCGATCAATTCCTTGCTGGTGGCGCCGGATCTGCGGAAAGTGTTCGGCTATCGCCGGAAGATGCTGCTCGAACGTTTTGGCGGGACGGACGGTTAAGGGAGACGCATATCGACTTCGGCGCACTGCTCGAAGATCGAGAGAAGGTTGGCCAGGCCGAGCAGATCGCGGATGGATTGGTTGTAATTGACCACCAGGAGCGTGCACTTGGATTTTTTCGCCGAGACGTAGACGGCGACGAGCGCGCCAAGACCCGAGCTGTCCATGCGCGTCACTTCTTTCAGATCGAGGATGATGCGCTTGGCGTTTGGCATCAAAGTTTGCACGTGGCTCTTCAGGGCGGCCGAGTACTCGGTGGTCAGCCGGCCGCTGCATTTCACCACTTGTGCGTCTTCCCACGCGAATGTATGCAGTTTGAGTTCGTTCGACGGAACCGCGGCCGCTTCGCTCACCGATGGATTCTCCTTTGCCGGAACGGCCGAAGACGCCGCTCACACCCCTGATACTTGGTTCCCATCTACGCCGTTTCGGCGGCAAAAGACAAGCATTTTTCGCTCAGAGAATGTTCACGGCGCGGGCGGCGAGCAGTGCGACGATCGAAAGCGAGATCAACGATTGCAGCATCATGCCCATCTTCGCCCAGCGCGAAAGCACCGCGGTGTCTGTCGGCGAGAAGGCCGTGCTGGTGTTGAATGCGAGGAAGAGATAGTCGACGAAGTGAGGCGTCCAGGACGGGTCTCCGCCATCCGGCAGAAGCATCTGAGGAAACACGAATGAGCTCTCGAGGCGCGCGCGCCGGCCCTCGCGTTCCAGAGGGCCGCCGGCATCGAGCTTCCAATACCAGAGCGCGAAGACGAGCACGTTGGTGATCCAGAGCGCCGCGGCCGAACGAAGCAGGACGAGCGGAGGCTCGCGATGTAGCGGGATGCCCTGAATCAGGAAGACGAGAGACGCGATCATGGCTAGCGTGATCGCGCCTGTAGCTACGAAAGTGAGAATCCGTGTGACGTGGTAGATGCCGCGTTGGTACGTGACGATCACTGGGATCAACAGGACGAGCACAATCGCGGCGAGCAACCAGCTCGGTCCAACTGAAAGCGGCTCGGGCAGAGACCAGTAGACGCAGCCTGCGGCCAGCATCGCCACGAGGGCGGGCCATCTTGGTTCGCGGATGATTTGCGTGGTCATCGATCGGCCGAAACGGCTCGCAGAATAAGATTCGCAGAAATGGAGCCGTTTGGGCCAGACATCTTACGCCATCGTTCGCCGTCCGCACCACTGCCCGAGGCGACAGATCCGGGTCCGCGGAGGCGAACGGACGGGCGCCGTAAGTGTGTCGATTAGAATGGGTGCGCATCGTTTGTTTTGAATGAGTTGCGGCGGTTTCTAATCGCCGCAGTGTCGATTAGAAAAACGGGATTTGCGAGGCGAGGAGCGGTGCGGAAGGGGAGGGAGGTGGAGGAGGCAGAGGAAGCAAAGGAGGTGGAGGAAACGGAGGACCGGCGTCCCTTGCAGCCGCGGCTGTTCTTCGGTGATGAGATGCATTCGCGCATAGCTCCAACCACGCTAGCACAATGCGACGGCGTTCCAATTGTCCTAAGGTACAGATAAAGGGCAGGGAGAAAACCCCGGTCCAGACGGGTACACTGTGCGGATTATCGGGCGATTGCGCTGCAGAGGAGGCCTGAGAGCTGTGATCAAAGTCGTGTACTGCATTGCCAAGAAGCCGGGCCTTAGCGACGAGCAGTTCTTTGACTACTGGAAAAACATTCACGGGCCGATCGGCGCACGGATTCCTCATGTGCGGAGGCTGGTGCAGAGCCAGCGGATTGCGATTCCCGGCGACACGCGGCCGCCGGATTACGATGGCCTAGTTGAATTGTGGTTCGACGACGACGCGGCGCTGCTGGCGGCGAGGAAGTCGGCGGAGTGGAAGGCTTCGAGCGAGGATGAAGTAAATTTCATCGATCACTCGCGGGTTGCGTACTTCGTCTCGCGGGAGCATGTGATTCTGGGAGAACGCGGCGCGCGCCGCTCAAAATGATACGTCGGCGCATGTTAGAATCGGGTTCGCGTGGGGCTGTAGCCCCGTGGGAGGGAGATGGCCAGTGTGGAACACCCCAATGCATTTGCTGATCCTCGCTGTCGTCGTTGTGGTGCTGTTTGGTGGCAGAAAGATCAGGCCCCGAAGGCCGCCGACCCATCCACTGCCTGTCACTAGCCCGATAGAAACCTCGCGCACGGCAGCCCCGAAAGAAAGGCCATGGCAGGCTTTGGCCCGGGGTCTGCGCCTTCGTTAGTTACAGTGGGCAAGTAAGCCGCTCGCGCGGTGACCAAGCCGGGCGTGATAAGCTTCGGCATCGGGGCTGTAGCTCAGATGGATAGAGCGTCGGTTTCCTAAACCGCAGGTCGGGAGTTCGACTCTCCCCAGCCCCACCAGCCTTCGCCCGCGGGGCTACGGCCAGGCAAGCCAGCTTTCGCCCGCCGCGGCGGACGACGGCTCGGCGAGCCAACTATCAAGCACCCCGCGTAGCACGGCTCGGACGTGTGGCAGTCAGCCATCAGCGCATTCAATCCAGATTTTGGAATCACAAGTTCTAAAATCGGCATTTTTTGCTGTTAGCTATCGTCCATGGCCAAACGACTATCGTGCGCGCGTGTCGAGGCGCCGGTTCTCAGCGTTGGGGGAGCCCCCGGCCTGTGCCGGGGGCTCTTGCTCATACCACAAATTCCCGCTTACCGGCTGACCTGGACGCTGGTTCCTCCGGCGCCAGGGCCGCTAATGCGGGCGCCTTCACCGTTGGAGACAACCTTGACCCAGAGCGCGTCCTTGCCCTTGTAGTACGAGGTGGTGCTGGCCTTGCGCAGCGCATCGAGGCTGTCCTGCGGCGTACCCGAGGCGGCCGTGGCGAATCCGGGCAGTTCGAAGATCACCCACGAGCCGCTATCCAGTTCGCTGAGCTGCAATGCCACGGACGGCCTTTCGGTGGTCACCTTGATCTCGGTGCCGGCGCGTATGTTGGTTGGGCCGGTCAGGGTGAATTCCTTGCCGTTGCGGCTCAGAATGACCGGCGGCTGAGGAGGTCCGCTGGGGCGACCGAAGGGTGCGCCGGGACCGCCACGACCTGCCGCTGGGGCAGGATAAGCGCCTGGGCCAGCACCGGCAGCTGGGTAAGCCCCGGCAGTTGGGCCAGCAC
>JBAPOM010000229.1:0-2572 GCA_049279635.1 Candidatus Acidiferrales bacterium | reverse complement strand
GGGTGGCGCTGGCGGCGGGCTTCTCGATGGCCATTGCGTCTGCGGGCGGCGCGCTCGGGCAGGGAATCGCCACGGCGCATGCTTGCGAAGGATTGGCGCGCAACCCGGGAGCGGAAGCGGCCATTCGCTTCGCGCTGATTTTGGGTCTCGTGCTGATCGAGTCGATGGCGCTCTACACGTTTGCCATCATCTTCCTGAAGGTGAAGTAGCGCAGGCAAAGAATTCGGAAGGCTGGCCCGGGGACGCGAGTCTCCGGGCCTTTTTGTATACCCTCGAGTCATCGCGATGGAAACAGAGAAAGTCAAAAGCCCCATCCTCATAAACCGAGGATGGGCCACCCGGAAGTTCAACGGCCAAGGCTTGCTTAACGGAGCGGGAGGGAATCGGCGGCGGCTCTCGCGAGCGAGAGGACATGGCTGGGGAAGAGGCCGAGATATAGAGTGCCGGCGGCGGCGAGGAAGAGCGCGACGCTGAGAGCGGGCGCGACGGCGGTCGGCGTATATTCCTTCGAAGGCGCCCAGAAATACATGGCGACGATCACACGCAGATAGTAATAGGCGCCGATCACGCTATTGATCGCGGCGATCACGACGAGCCAGACAATCGCGCTGCCGTACGCCGGGGCGGTGTGAGAATCGAGGGCCGCCTGGAACGCGAACAATTTCCCGAAGAAGCCCGCTGTAGCAGGCAAGCCGAGCAGCGAAAGCAGGAACAGCGAGAAGCATACGGCCAGGACTGGCTGCGTCTGCCCGAGCCCCGCGTAATCGCGAATCGAAAGGTGTTCTTCGTCTTTCTGGCCGAGATGCGCGAGGACCAGGAACGCGCCAACTTTCATCAGCACGTAGGCCGCGAGATAAAACAGCACGGCTGCGATGCCGAGCTCGCTTGACGCCGCAAAGGCAACGAGAATGTAGCCCGCGTGCGCGATGGAGGAGTAGGCGAGCATGCGCTTCACGTTGGTCTGTACCAGCGCTGCGAGATTGCCGATGAACATCGTGAGCACGGCGGAAATCCAGATCATCCAGAACCACGCGCCGCCGGCGGCGCCGAACGCGACGTAGAAGATGCGCAGCATGACGGCGAACGTGGCCGCCTTGGGGGCCGAAGCAAGCAGCGCCGTAACCGGCGTAGGCGAGCCTTCGTAAACGTCGGGCGCGTAGATCTGGAACGGCGCAGCGACGACCTTAAAGCCGAGGCCGACGAACATTAGCCCGATGCCGAGGATCGCCAGGGCCGGAAGCGAATGGCCCGCGTCTTGGAGGCTCCCCAGGAAATCCTGGATCTGATCGATGTTCGTGCTGCCGGTGGCGCCATACGTCATGGCAATGCCGTAGAGGAAAAACGCCGTGGCGAACGAGCCGAGCAGGAAATACTTCATCGAGGCTTCGTTCGATGGCAGCGCGCGGCGGCGGAAGCCTGCAAGGATGTAGCTCGCGATCGAGCTCATCTCGAGGCCGACGAACGCGGTGACGAGTTCGTTGGCGCCCGCGAGGATGCCCATGCCCGCCGTGGCGAACAAAACGAGGGCGTAGTATTCCCCGCGCTGGATGCCTTCCTGCTCGAGATAGTCGATCGACCCGAGAATTGCGAGCGCGGCGGCGGAGATGACGATCACATGCACGAAAACGCTGAACGCGTCGTTGCTGATCAGGTCGCTATAGGCCATGCCCGGGTGATGCGCCGGGACCCAGACTGCGGCAAGTCCGGCGAGAGCGCCAACGAAGCCGAGCCAGCCGAGAATGCGCTGGCGCGCAGCGCTGACGAACGGATCGACGACCATGATCAGAAGGCCGAACGCGCAGAGGATGACTTCGGGGAAGAGGCGGCCGATATTTGCGTACTGCTCGTGGGGCAGATGCATCACTGCCGCACCTGCCTTCCTGCAGGCGCTATGCTGGGAGCGGTTGCGTTGACGGCGCGGATGGCGGCGTGCGGGGCCGGACAGCAGATTACGGGCGAGTGCGATGACGACGCTTCGCGAGCCATAGAGGTCTGCTCGAGAATGTTATCGACCGAAGCCGCCATGCGCCTGGTGAAGAGCGGGGAAGCGATGCCCATGAAGAGAATCGCGACCGTCACGGTGACGAGAATTACGCGTTCGCGGCGGGAAGCATCGGGGAGCGTGCGGTTTTTGTCGACGGTGACTTCGCCCAGGGCCACACGTTGGTAGGCCCACAGCAGGTAGATCGCGGAGAGCACCGCGCCGCTGCTGGCCCACGAAGCCCATTGATGATGTCCCTGGTAGAAGGTGCCGATCAGGATGAGGAACTCACCGATGAATCCATTGAGCGGCGGCAGCGCGAGCGACGACAGCGCGACAAATAAGAAGAACGACATCAGAACGGGCATGGGCGTGGCGAGGCCGCCGAATTCCTTGATTTCGTGCGTGTGACGGCGGTCGTAGAGCATCCCGACCGCAAGGAAGAGCGCGCCGGTGGAGACGCCGTGATTGAGCATCTGATAGATCGCGCCCTGAATCGCCGTGGTGCTGAAGGCAAAAATTCCGAGGACGACGAAGCCCAGGTGGCTGACCGAGGTATACGCCACGAGACGCTTCAAGTCGGTCTGCATC
>JBAPOM010000228.1:0-15930 GCA_049279635.1 Candidatus Acidiferrales bacterium | reverse complement strand
GCCCAGGAGAATTCCATGGCACAAGACACCATCACGCTGACAGGCTCAGTTAAGAAGCTGATCGATCGTTCTCTCCTTAATGAACCGCAGCAAGCCCAAATCTCCCTCGTCGGCGCTGATTTCCTTTACGACGAGCTTCGAGTCCCGAACATTCACAAATGGGAGATTGGCAGAAATGTTGAAGTGACCATACGGCTCCTCTAGCAAACACGTGGAGATTAGGTGGAAGGCGTCCCGCCGCCGACCACTCGATGAGGTATGGCACCTTCGCGGAATCTCAACGTGCCGGCGTTGACGATTATCCTCGTGCGCCGCAGCCTGTATGTGCAAGACCAGCCGTTTACGGGCTGGCATTGTTTCAGGTGTGCATGGATCGAATGTGCTCAGAACGGGTCGCTAGAGTGGGCAGCCATGGCCATTCCCGATAAGCCACGAGAGGCACCGCAATATTTGGGTCGGCTTTTTCGTCGCATCCCGGCCGAAGCTGTATCTTAAGCTGAGGCCGTTGCGCCCAACCGAACTCCCTATCGTTGCCTGATCATTACCTCGAGGGCGCAAGTCCTGGAAACCAACGCCGGATGTCGGCGATCCCCGCTGCCAACTATGAGAGTGGAATGTGCTTTGAAAGACATCCAACTTCAATCCTCGCCACAAATGGGCCACCGGAAGGCTCGATTCCGTCAGGAGAGGCGTCCGGAACTCGTCTATCAGCAGCCGACTTTCCAAACTGGGCTCAGGCTTGTAGGCTGCGCCCAAAAGGAATGTGGAATGAGGAACGGGTCTGTCGGGCAGTTCGGTTGGCGATCGGATTAGCGATGCCCGAAACAGAATCATTGGCGCCACAGGAGCGGGTAGTACAGGAGATGATTGGGCCAGAAAGATTCGTGCCGCAGGTGTCTGCGCCCCCATTGGGAAGCAGCTGCTCAGAAGCAATCCAGCCACTGCAACGAGATGACTTCGCATAATACTCGCCTTGTATTTCAGTGTGGGCTTTAAGCCGGTATAAGCGGCCTAGGGCTGGCGGACCAAGGTCCGAAACGCCTCTCTGATTGCCCGACACAGCGTTATCCTCGACCTTTACCGGGCGAATGTCTGTCTCATTGAGCACACCTGAATCTTGTGACCGATTTGATAGGAGGGCGCAGAACCTATTCGATGGTCATGAGGAGCAACTCAAACCGACAAGAAAGCTGTTAGATGTGCTCGCCTGAGCGCTTCGGTGTTTTCGGGTGCGCTCCGACATGATGGTTCGCATCTTCTTCCTTCCTGGCGGATTCGGCGAACCGTGGCTGCGCCATTTCTTTTGTGATGCTGGCGAGTGTGACTCGCGGGATTTCCTTCTTCGACTTCTTCTTAATCATGGTCCAGCTTGACATAAAGCACCGAGCAATACAGTCCGGTTTGGAACACAATTTAGCCCGCGAGCAGTATCGCTATGGGACCGTCGCCGTTTGCCACCTTCATTCCCGGTTTCTGACGCCGCTTGTTTCCGTATGAACAGTTTGCGCGTTGGGGGGGCAAAACCAACGAGCGGAAAAATGTGGATTGAATCGGGAGTCGGGTTGTCAGTCGTGTAGGACAACGCTCAGGAGCGAGGTGTTGATGTGGATCTCGCCGTTGTATTTGATGAAGCCGAGTTTTCTGAATTTGTTCATAAAGAAATTCACGCGCGAACGCGTTGTGCCAACCATCTCGGCCAGCATCTCCTGCGATATTTTCGCGAGGACCTTTTGGGGCTTATCTTCCTTGCCGTATTGGGCCAGCAACAATAGCGTGCGTGCCAGCCGCTTCTCGCTCGAATTGAACAGCTGATCGACCAGATCCTCTTCGATTCGGATATTCCTCGAAAGCATGTAAGTGATGAAACGGTCGGAGAACTCGTGCTCGGAATGAAGAACGCGAATCATCTCCTCCTTTTCAATCACGAGGGCCGTGGTCGCCACAATCGCCGTCGCCGTCCCGATCCGAACCGGCTGGCCTGCAAGGCATCCCTCGCCGAAAAAGTCACCGGCGCCCAGCACGCCTACAACAGCCTCTTTGCCGGTTTCATTGACGACCGACAGCCGAACGCCGCCCTTCTGAACGTACAGGACCTGCTTGCCTTGGTCGCCCTGCGAAAAGATCGTTTCCTTTTTCTTGAACTCCGCAACCTTGCGAGCCACACCCGCCGAATCAAGAAATTCCTGGGCGTCGAATGCCAGTTTGGCATCGGTTTTCCGGCGAGTTCGGGCTGCGGCTGCCATGCTTTTCTCGCATGTATCCTAACACATGGCTGCGACGCGCGATGCGAATGTGTGCTTAAGTGAACAGACGTCAGTCTTTGCCTCGTCTAAGATGCTGCCTGTGAGTAAAGCAATCAAGGCCGGGGCGAAACAAGCCCAAAAGCTTCGGTTCGAACAACACTGGATGTCGCAGGTTCCTTCCCACGCCAACCGGCACTAGCAGTTTCTCTGGGTCCAAACAGAAATTAGTACGTCGCCCCGGGACGGGTCGGAGTGTCTCTCTGCGAAGAAAAGGAAAGAGAAATGCCGCTACTTCAAATATTGCTGGTTCTCGTAGTAATCGGTGTCCTGCTCTGGCTCGTCAACAGCTTCATACCGATGCAGGGCACCATCAAGTCGCTCTTGAATGCCGTCGTGGTGATCTGCACCGTTTTATGGCTTCTCAACATTTTCGGGCTTTTTCATTCGCTCTCCCATATGCACGTTGGGACGTGAGCGAGCCCGATAACACTGGCGCGAAATGGCGCACGAATTGACGCAATGGAGGCAACACACATGAAGGTACTTGGAATCATCAGCACAGCGACACTGTTCCTGCTTCTGGGAACGGCCGTTCCCGTCTTGGCGCAGGGGGACCATCAGGAAGAAGCCAAGCCTCAAAAACAGGAGCAGGCCAAGCCCGAAAGACAACAACAAGCCAAGCCCGCCAAGCAAGAGCAGCAGGCGAAGCCCGCACAACGCGAAGCGCAGCCCAAGGCCGCAAAGCAGGAAACACAGAGCAGGCCAGCGCAACATGAGCAACAAGCGAAGCCGGCAAAGCAACAACAGGCTAAGCCCCAGCAACGCCAAGAACAGGCCAAGTCCACCAAGCAGGGAGACCAGCAGCAGGCCAAGAACCAGCAACAACGGACTCAGTCAAATAATCAGGAGCAGGCCAGGGCCACCAAACAGGAAGATCGGCAACAAGCTAATAACCGTCAACCTCAGCGAAGTGCGGCCGACGAGCAGAGGCAACGCTCGCAGCCGGAACTGCGGCTGAGCGCTCGAGGCGAAGGTCGCATACCTGACGATCGCTTCCGTTCCAATTTTGGTCGGGGGCATGAATTCCGCATCGGCAGTCCAAGGCTGGTTGACGGATATTCGCGCTTCCAGTACGGCGGCTATTGGTTCGGATTCGTTCAACCGTGGCCAGTGGACTGGTATTACACCGACGACGTTTACGTCGACTACATCAACGGCCAGTATTACCTGTGCAACCCGTCGTATCCCGGCGATCAGATTGCCATCAGCGTGGTGCTCTAGCCATCTTTCCCATCCAGCCTCCCGGGGCGACTTCGATGAACGCGGTCGAGCCACCCCGGCGGCCTTGGGAAAGCGGCAAAGACATCCACGCAATTGGCTGTGAAATATCGGAGAGAGGAAAGCGAAATGCTCGCAACGATACTGATCGTGGTTTTGGTGATGACGCTCCTGGGTGTGCTGCCGAGATGGCCGCACAGCCGAAGTTGGGGTTATGCCCCGACCGGAGGAGTTGGACTGATCCTGTTCGTAATCGTGATTCTCCTGCTCCTCGGCCGCATCTAGTCGAGGGCACGAGGCAAAGGGATCGGCGGAAATCTTCGGTTGGGAACAGCTGCAACACGGATTTCACGCAAGGCTTTCCCCGACCCATGGCGTGGTTTGAAGCGCCCTAACAAAGGTTCCGGAGACCACACATCCGCAGCCGCAATTCTGATCATGGAGGTCAGCGATGATACGTAAATCACTTCTTCTTCTCTGCGCAGGACTGGTTGCCACCGCGCCAGTGTTTGCGGGAAACAACAAAGAACAACAACGGCTTCACAATGCGGGCGTCGTGATGCACGAAATTATGAACGTTCCGGACAACATCCCTCAGCAGGTAATCGAAAAGGCCGAATGCGTGATCGTGTTCCCGTCCGTGCTCAAGGCAGCCTTCGTGGTGGGCGCAAGCTACGGCCGCGGGGCGATGGTTTGCCGAACGGGGAAGGATTTCAGAGGCCCGTGGGGCGCACCGGCAATGTACGCCCTTGAAGGCGGTAGCGTTGGATTCCAAATCGGTGGACAAGCGACCGACCTCGTTCTGTTGATCATGAACGACCGGGGCGCGAGCTCGATTCTCGAAAGCAAAGTCAAGTTGGGCGGCGATGCCTCTATCGCGGCAGGTCCCGTGGGCCGCGACGCTGCTGCGAACACCGATGCGTACATGCGAGCTGAGATACTCAGCTATTCGCGCACGCGCGGTCTCTTTGCCGGCATCTCGCTCGAAGGTTCCACGCTTCGGCCCGATGACGACGCCAATGCCGATGTGTACGGCCATAAGTTCACGGCAAGGCAAATCGTGATCGACGGCGAGGCACCCATTCCTCCATCCGGGCGTCTCTTGGTCTCCGTGTTGGAGAAACATTCACCTCGGAATGAGTCAAAAGAAGACTCGGGCAACTAGCACCGGGCAATTGCCGCTCTTCTTGGATCGAAGCGAAAGCTTGGTTTCGGGAAGAGCGGCACTCCGATTTGGTACGCGACGCTAGTCTGCCGCTATTCTGTGTGTGACCGGACTAAGTTTTGGCATTGGGCGAATTGAGGGAGGACCTACCCGCTACATAAATCCCCGTTAGGTCAATGGGAAGGGCTATACTAAACCCCGCCGGGCTCCTCTGACCACATCGACGCGCGAGGCCTTGCAGCGAGTTCGCATACGGCTTCGCCACAAGACTCCGGAATCAACCTCTCAGTGCGGTGAGGGCCAGTCTCCCTGCGGTGAAGTGGCCCTTTCTTGTGAAGAAATGCCACCAGGTACTGTAACAGTTCCTCATCTCGGAATTTCGAAGCTCTAGAATGAAGAATAGTCAACCGCCGAACATCATCCTTCCGGATCTGGAAGAGCCGATCCGCGCCGAACTTTTCAGCCTCGAGCGGCTCGAGCAGCACGCTGAGAGTCTAGCGGCGGCACAAATCGTTACAAAAAAAACGAGCCGAGGCCGCCCGCTCTTTCCGCGCGTTCTCGAGAACGGCCGCGTGCTCCTCGATTCTTACCGCGCCACAGCTCGTGCGATTCAGGACGAACACGCGATTACGCCGGCAGCTGAGTGGCTGGTCGACAACTTCCACATCGTCGATGAGCAGCTTCGCGAGATCAAGGACGATTTGCCGATCGGCTACTACCGCAAACTACCCAAGCTCGCGTCGGGTCACTTGGAGGGCTATCCGCGCGTATACGGAGTCGCTTGGGCGTTCGTGGCGCATACGGATAGCCGTTTCGACCCCGACGTGCTCCGCCGCTTTGTCGCGGCCTATCAGCGGGTGCAACCGCTGACGATTGGTGAGCTCTGGGCGGTGGCCATCACGCTCCGCGTCGTGTTGGTTGAAAATCTGCGCAGGATGGCGGAACGGATTGTTCGCAGTCGGACCGCCCGCCAGGAAGCCGACGAGCTGGCCGATCGCTTGCTCGGTTCCAGTGGTCAAGCTGAAATCCTTCCAGAGTCGGCCCTCCGCCGCTTCGAGAATGCTCCTTTGGAAAGAGCGTTTGCCGTGCAGCTTGTCCAGCGCTTGCGGGATCTCGATCCAAAAGTTCGGCCCGTGCTGGTCTGGCTCGATCAGCGCCTGGCCGCGACCGGAACAAACACAGATGAAATGGTCCGTACCGAGCACCAGCAGCATGGAAGCATGAACGTGTCCGTACGCAACATCATCACCAGCATGCGCTTGATTTCCGAATTCGACTGGCAGCAATTCGTTGAGAGCGTCAGCGTCGTGGACGAAATTCTTCGCAACGACACAGACTTCGCCGAAATGGATTTCCCCACGCGGGACGTTTATCGCCACGCAATTGAGGAGCTCGCGCGCGGCTCGAACTACTCGGAGTTGGAAGTTGCGCGACACGTGGTCCGGCGTGTTAAGGAGGCTACATCAGGAGCGTCCGATAGCTCACACAATGGAGACAAATCGAACCAGGATCGTTACACGGAGCCTGGCTACTATCTTATCTCGCGGGGGCGCCCCGCCTTCGAGCGGGAGCTAGGTTTTCGCGTCTCCGGGAAGCATCGGCTGCTGCGCTTATACATCCGAGCCGCAGTCCCGGGATATTTGGGCACAATTGCAACTTTGACCGCACTGATCCTCGCCCTGCCGCTGCTGCAATCCCGGGGGAACGGTATGACCGTGCGAGGCCTCCTGCTGCTGGGATTGCTCGCAGCTGTGCCGGCCTCGGATCTGGCGATCGCACTCATCAACCGTTTAGTAATGGCTTTGCTTGGACCACAAAAGTTGCCGCGAATGGAGTTGCGCAAAGGTGTCCCGGAAACCTTGCGGACGATCGTCGTCGTGCCCACGTTGCTGACCACTCTGGCGGAAGTTGACGAGCAGGTCGAGCGGCTGGAAGTACATTACCTCGCGAACGCTGACGGGGACCTGCGTTTCGCTCTAATCTCCGATTGGATGGATGCACCGTGCGAGATGCTGCCGGAAGACGACGATCTGGTGGCACGCGCGGTCAGCGGGATCGCACTGCTCAACCAGCGCTATGGTCCAGCCCCTGCCGGCGGGGAACGCTTTTTCCTCTTTCACCGCAAGCGTGTTTGGAACGAGAGCGAGAAGAAATGGATGGGGTGGGAGCGCAAGCGAGGAAAGCTGCACGAACTTAACGAGCTGCTGCGTGGCTCAGAGAACACCACGTTTGTGGCTGTTGGCGGACGTCCGCCAGGAAGTCTGAAGGGGGTTCGCTACGTCGTCACGCTTGACGCCGATACGCGCCTACCGCGAGGCGCCGCCTCGCGTCTCGTTGGCACGATGGCGCATCCTCTCAATCGGCCACGGTTCAGCGCTCGCGATGGCCGTGTGGTGGAAGGCTACGCGCTAGTCCAACCGCGTATCACTACTACGTTGCCCACCGATCGTGAAGGTTCGCTGTGTCAAAAGATATTCTCTGGCCCAGGTGGGATTGATCCCTACTCGTCAGCTGTTTCGGACGTTTACCAGGACCTATTCCAGGAAGGCTCTTACACCGGTAAGGGCATCTATGACATCGACGCATTTGAATCCGCCATGGCCGGGAAAGTGTCCGAGAACTCCGTCCTGAGTCATGATCTCTTTGAGGGCATTTTTGCCCGGGTCGCCCTGGCCACTGACATTGAACTTTTTGACGAATTCCCCTCCCGTTATGAGGCCGTGACTGCGCGTCAGCATCGTTGGGCGCGCGGAGACTGGCAACTCCTGCCTTGGCTTTTCGGACGAGGTCGCTCGGGACAGGGAAAGTCGAATCCTTTCAAGATTCCGGCTATCGGCCGCTGGAAGATCCTCGACAATCTGCGACGCACTTTGTGCGCACCCGCCGCTTTTTTGACCTTGATCGTCGGGTGGCTGCTGCCGTCCGCTTCTCCCTGGCTGTGGACGGGATTCATTTGCGCAACCGTTGCGATTCCCACGCTCCTTCCGTTTTTCATCGGACTATATCCGCGACGGAAAGGTATTTCGAAGAGAAGCCATTTTCGTGGCGTGCTAAGCGATCTGTCGCTCGGCGCGTCCCAGGCCGGTTTAACCCTCACATTTCTCGCATATCAAACGTGGCTGATGTCAGACGCGATTCTCCGGACCTTCATCCGTCTCTTTGTCACGCACAGGAACTTGCTTGAATGGGTGACGGCGGCACAGGCAAAGTTCGCCGCCGATTCCAAGCTTGCTGCGATCTATAAGCGCATGGCGGGCGGCATTTTTCTCGCCCTCGTATCGCTCGTAGCACTATTATTTGGGCGGCATCAAGCTTGGGCTGCTGCGGCTCCTTTTATTTTTCTCTGGCTCATCGCTCCTACCGTGTCGCGATGGATCAGCGTGTGTCCGGCGCTCCATGAGGCCAATCCGCTGTCGCCAGCCGACGCACGATCTCTTCGCTTGATTTCGCGGCGAACTTGGCGTTTCTATGAGGCGTTTGTTTCCTCCGAGGACAATGCGTTACCACCCGACAATTTTCAGGAAACACCCAAACCCGTCGTCGCCCACCGAACCTCTCCTACGAATATGGGCCTCTATCTTCTTTCCGCCGTCTGCGCTTGTGATTTCGGATGGCTGGGCGCGGTCGACACGGTTGAGCGGTTAGAAGCCACTCTCGGAACCATGAGTCGGATGGAATTATTCCGCGGGCATTTCTACAACTGGTATGGCACTCGCGACTTGCATCCGCTCGAACCAAGGTACGTTTCGTCCGTCGATAGCGGAAATCTGGCCGGGCATCTGGTGGCTCTTGGAAACAGTTGCCGGGAGCTGACTAAGAAATCGCTTCTCGGAGCACGCCTCCTGGCCGGAATGGAAGATGCAACAGGCTTGTTAGGCGAGGCGCTTTCCGGAATGCCGGATACGCCGCGCACACATACCGTCACGCAGAAGCAACTCAGCAATGCTGTCGATAGGATGGTGGCCTCAGTCGACTCGCTGCCCGTAGATGCCGTGGATTGGGGAAATCGTTTCGCGGAGTGGAGATCCCACGCCCAGACCGTGGCTGACATTGCACAAGCTCTGGCGCAAGAGCGTGCAGACCCTCCCGAATCTGAATTGAGCATCTGGGCGGCTGCGCTTAGGGCTTGCGTCGAAAGCCACGTTCGAGACGCTGAGATTTTGATTCCATGGACGCGCTGGAATGCGAAGGAAATTGCTGGCATGGCCCAGCAACGTCGAGAGCAGGCGCCCGAGTGGATAGCCGTTGAGCCGTTTTTCCGTTCCGTTCCTACGCTCGTGGAAGCCCCTGACCGGTTCGATGCTGCCCTTCGTGAACTCTCAGCGTTGCGCGCCCGCCTGCAGAGCGGTGTTCCGGCAGATAGAGACACGATCAAGCGGATCGATGCGCTGTCCGATGCAATCCGCCATTCGGCGGCGGATGCGAGTGCGCTCGTTCGTCGTCTTTTAACGCTCACGCTCAGAGCCGAGAGCATGTTTCAAGCGATGGACTTCGGCTTTCTGTTTGACGGCACGCGCAACCTTTTTTCGATTGGTTATCGCGTTACGGAAGGAAGCCTAGATCCCAATTGCTATGACCTGCTTGCTTCCGAGGCGCGCCTGACGAGCTTCATCGCCGTTGCCAGGGGAGAAGTCCCGCCGTCGCACTGGTTTCGCCTGGGCCGCGCTCTCACACCTGTGGGCCACGGCTCCGCGCTTATTTCCTGGTCAGGCTCGATGTTTGAATACCTGATGCCAGCTCTCGTGATGCGTTCCCCGGCGGCGAGCCTGTTGAGCCAGACGTGCGAACTCGTGGTGCGCCGTCAAATTGAATATGGTACGGAGCGGCATGTGCCCTGGGGCGAGTCGGAATCGGCATACAATGCGCGCGATCTTAATCTCACCTATCAATACTCGAGCTTTGGCGTGCCCGGACTGGGGCTCAAGCGCGGTCTCAGCGAAGATATCGTCATCGCCCCGTACGCCACTGCACTTGCGGCGATGATTAACCCAGCTGCGGCCATGCAAAACTTTGCCCGGCTCGAACAAGCGGGCGGAAGGGGCGCGTATGGCTTCTACGAAGCCCTTGATTACACAAGCACGCGCTTGCCCGAAGGCGAATCCGTCGCCGTCGTGCGCACTTACTTCGCCCACCATCAGGGAATGTCGTTAGTCGCGATCTCAAACGTGCTGCACGATGGCGTGATGCGTAACCGTTTCCACGCAGAGCCAATGGTGCAGGCTACCGAATTGCTGTTACAGGAGCGCACACCACGTGACGTACTGGTTGCGCGGCCTCGGGCCGAAGAAGTATCTGCCGCTGCCCAAGTCCGTGAACTCGTACCACCCGTGCTCCGCCGATTCGCGACACCGCACAGTCCAATCCCCCGGACGCACCTGCTTTCCAATGGCAGGTACGCTGTGATGCTGACCGCAGCGGGCTCAGGCTACAGCCGATGGAGCGATATCGCCGTAACGCGCTGGCGCGAGGACGTGACACGCGATTGCTGGGGCAGCTATGTTTATCTTCGCGACGTGGAATCGGGTCAAGTCTGGTCAGCAGGCTACCAGCCGAGCGGCATCGAACCTGATGCCTACGAGGTTTCTTTCTACGAAGACCGTGCTGAATTCATCCGACGCGACAACGCGCTGACCACCACACTTGAGGTCGTCGTGTCGCCCGAGGACGATGCGGAAATTCGGCGCGTTTCCATCACCAACCTCGGAACGCGCACGCGCGACATTCAGGTTACCTCGTACTCAGAACTTTGCCTGGTATCGCAGGTCGCCGACGCGGCTCATCCGGCATTTTCAAACCTATTTGTCGAGACTGAATTTGTGCCCGACGCCGGAGCGCTGCTTGCGACGCGTCGCAGGCAATCTGACAAGGAAACCACCGTTTGGGTCGCGCATGTGGCTGTCGTAGAAGGTGAAACCGTTGGTGACCCGCAATTCGAGACGGATCGCGCGCGGTTTCTTGGACGCGGCCACGATATTCTCAACCCCGTTTCGATTTTCGATGGACGGCCGCTTTCGAATACGGCGGGATCCGTGCTCGACCCCGTTCTCAGCCTGAGGCGCACTGTGCGCATTCTCCCGGGAGCTACGGCGCGCATTGCCTTCTCCACCATCGTCGCACCGACTCGCGAGCAGGTCCTCGACCTCGCCGACAAGTATCGCGGTGCCACAACATTCGAGCGCACCTTGGCATTGGCCTGGACACAGGCACAAGTGCAACTGCACCACATGGGCATCAGCCTTGACGAGGCGCACTTGTTTCAAAGGCTGGCCAACTCAGTGCTCTACTCTGACGCTTCGATGCGGCCATCGTCCGATGTGCTCAGCCGCAGCACACTCGACCGCTCGGCACTCTGGGGCCAGGGAATCTCCGGCGATCTGCCGATCGTTCTGGTGCGCATCGACGAAGCAGAAGATTTCGAAATCGTACGTCAACTGCTGCGCGCCCACGAATACTGGCGCATGAAGCAGCTATCCACCGATGTGGTCATTATCAATGAAAAGTCGTCCTCGTACGCTCAAGATCTACAGAACTCCTTGGACGGTCTCGTGCGTGGCAGCCGGTTGCGACTCTCTCCGGATACGGGCAATGTGCGCGGCAGCATCTTCCTCCTGCGGGCGGATCTCATAACTCCGCAGGAACGGAATCTCCTCCAAACGGTTGCCCGGGCGGTGTTGCTGAGCCGACGCGGCACGTTGTCCGAACAGGTGACTCGGTCGCAACGCACTGAAATCTTGGCGTCGCCGACCCTGCGATCTCCGCGACCAGCCAAACGCCAGGACCTACCCGTGCCTCAGCAGGCTCTCGACTTTTTCAACGGCCTGGGTGGCTTCGCCGATCAGGGCCACGAGTATGTAACGGTTCTCGGTGAAGGTTTGCGCACTCCCGCTCCCTGGATCAACGTGATTGCGAATGCCTCGTTTGGTTTCATCGCTTCGGAATCGGGCTCGGGTCACACGTGGTCGCTCAACAGCCACGAAAATCAGTTGACCCCATGGTCCAACGATCCCGTCAGCGATCCCCCCGGAGAAGCCATCTACGTCCGTGACGAGAATTCTGGTGAGGTGTGGAGCCCCACGGCGCTCCCTATTCGCGACGAGACTGCCGTGTACATTTCCCGGCATGGCCAAGGCTACAGCCGATTTCAACATGGCTCGCGCGGTGTCTTGCTTGAGCTTCTGCAATTCGTACCTTCAGAAGGTCCGATCAAGATTTCTCGGCTCGTCCTGAGAAACGATTCCGGCCGCCCGCGTCGCCTTTCCGTCACTGCGTATGCCGAGTGGGTGTTGGGCAGTTCACGCAGTGCCTCGGCGCCTTATATCGTTACGGAACTGGACTTGCAGACGGAAGCGCTCTTCGCGCAGAGCACAGTGGGTGGGGAATTTGGCGGGCGCGTCGCGTTTGCGGATCTTGCGGGGAAGCAAACTTCCATGACCGGCGACCGCACGGAATTTATCGGACGCAACGGGACGCTCGCGCGCCCCGCCGCGCTGGAACGAAGCGGCCCGCTTTCTGGACAGTCAGGAGCAGGTCTCGATCCATGCGCGGCGCTGCAAACCTCGGTCGAATTGCGTCCCGGCGCGACGGCGGAAATCGTGTTTTTCCTGGGCCAAGCAGAAAATAATGAACAGGCGCGCGAATTGCTGATCCGCTATCGCGCCGCGGACCTGGATGCAATCTTAGCCGAGGTTACGGGTCGGTGGGACGATGTGCTCGGTGCCGTGCAGATCGCTACACCCGATCCGGCCATGAATGTTCTGATGAATCGCTGGTTGCTTTACCAGACGCTGGCGTGCCGTGTATGGGGGCGGGCCGCATTCTATCAATTGAGCGGTGCGTACGGATTCCGCGACCAACTTCAGGACGTCATGGCGCTGTGCGTCGCCAAGCGCGAGATTGCTCGCGAACATCTGCTCCGTGCTGCCGCACGGCAGTTTGTCGAAGGCGACGTTCAACACTGGTGGCACCCGCCTTCGGGACGTGGTGTGCGCACCCGTATCTCGGACGACCTCCTCTGGCTGCCTTACACGGTCATCCACTTCCTTGAGGCCACCGGCGACAGGACCGTGCTCGAGGAAAACATTCCATTCTTGGAGGGTGACACGCTGGCGGAGGGACAGAACGAATCCTATTTCCAGCCGCGCGTATCAGAGATTCGCGCGACGCTATTTGAGCATTGCGCTCGCGCGTTAGACCGCAGCCTCGCAGTTGGCAGCCACGAGCTCCCGCTGATGGGGACCGGCGACTGGAATGACGGAATGAACCGCGTCGGCGAGCATGGCAAGGGGGAAAGCGTTTGGCTCGGCTGGTTCCTACACACGATTCTCTGGGAGTTTGCCAAAATTGCGGATTCGCGCAGCGAGCATAGACGGGCAGAGACCTGGCGTCTTCACGTGAGTGCACTCAAGGCAGCGCTTGAGCGCGAAGGTTGGGACGGCGAATGGTATCGCCGCGCCTACTTTGATGATGGCACTCCACTCGGCTCGGCCGAAAACACGGAATGTCGCATTGATTCCATTGCGCAATCGTGGGCAGTCATGAGTGGCGCCGCCGAACCCGGCCGTGGCGCTCGCGCCATGGCCGCCGTGGATCAACAATTGGTACGTCGCCCCGAGGGGGTGATCCGCCTCCTCACGCCGCCTTTTGACAACACACCGCATGATCCGGGTTACATCCGAGGATACGTGCCGGGAATCCGCGAAAACGGCGGACAGTACACACATGCTGCCGCGTGGGCGGTTATTGCCTTTGCGGAGCTTGGTGACGGCGATAAGGCCTGCGAACTGTTCCGGATGGTAAATCCAATAGCTCGTACCTCATCGCGTGCCAGCGTGCAGCGCTACAAAGTTGAGCCTTACGTCGTTGCCGGCGACGTGTATGCCGAGCCCCCTCACGTGGGGCGCGGCGGTTGGACCTGGTATACCGGTGCGGCCGGCTGGCTCTATCGTGCCGGCCTCGAATGGATTCTCGGATTCCGCATGAGCGGTATGACGTTTTCGATCGATCCTTGCATCCCCCGAAACTGGCCCAGCTACTTCATCGAATTTCGCTATCACTCGGCCACCTACCAAATCAAGGTGGACAATCCGTCAGGTGTTTCTCGCGGCGTAGCTCTAATCGAACTGGACGGCAAGTTGTTGCCCGGCTCCGCAAGTATCCCGCTCGCCAACGATGGCGCCGTGCACCAAGTTCACATCGTGCTGGGGTAGTCGGGCGCACAGATTGCAGTTTTGTGGCCGCGTCTTTTACTGGCTCTGAAGGGAACGACTTCTATGTGAAGATTCAATTCTCGCGGATGTCGGGCCTTCGCTCACACAAGCAAAATCCAGGGAGAAACGCAATGCTAAAGGCCGCAAAAAACCAGAGTGAAAGGCGGATGCGAATCGGCAGTTGCAGCGTCATTGGGCGTTTCGTTCCTGTAGCATTTCGGATCCGTTTTGCAAGCAGTATCCGAGGCCGCGGATTGTCTTGATGAGAGATCGGCAATGCAATGCATCTAATTTGCCACGTAGGGAATTGATCAGGGTATCGAGCACACCGCGCCTTACAGGCGCATCTCCCCAGATACTTCCCGTCAAAGTCTCCCTTGAAAGAGGATCGCCGGCATGTTGCATGAGCTGCTGCAGCAGAAGGAATTCACTCTTGGTCAAACTGACCTGCCTATCTGAATAAGAAGCCCTGAGCCGGATCGTATCCAGCATCAGGTCCGCAAAGCGGTCTCCCTGGGAGGCCCTGCCCGATCTGCGCGCGAGGGAATCGATGCGGGCGAGTAATTCGCGGAATGAAAACGGTTTAGTCATGTAGTCGTCCGCCCCGAGGTCGAGTCCGCGGACAATGTCATCCTCCATGTCCATGGCGGTCAGCATGATGATTGGTGCGGCGCGGCGCCTGGCACGCAGGCCCGCTGCAACCTCGTAGCCGTTAAGCTCGGGAAGGCCGATGTCAAGGACGATGACGTCGAAGTCGTGTCCCCCGCCGAGCTGAAGACCCTCGGCGCCATTCGACGCGGCGACGACCAAGTGTCCCTGTTCCCAAAGCCCTTTGCGCAACAGCTCCAGCATTCGGGGGTCATCCTCGACGACAAGGAGGCGTAGAGAGTGATTCATGGACATAACGAAAAGCCTTCTACTGCCAGCTTACAGCCAACATCCGCATTAGTAGCTGGTAGGTTGCCTTTGCATTGTTAATACAGTGTGAATTTTTCCTAAGACAAAGTTTGGCCCAATCTCAGATTTTTTTCACCGCTCGTTCAATCGGGTCTCACGGACAGCGCCCAGTATGGCCTCAGCTTCATTCAGCGGAATATCGAGAAGATGGTGGTTTGTATTCATGGAAAAGGGAAAAGGAGACCACGATGAAGGGACGGCATTATCATTTTATTCTCTTGCCCCTGTTCTGCGTCCTTATGATTTTGTGCCTCGCCGGCCGCGGAATGGCCCAGGCCAAGAGCGGGGTCATCGCCGGGCAAGCAGCGGACGTTGGGGGAGGCATACTTCGCGGGGCCTCGGTGAAGGTTGAGCCGGGCAATTTTTCGACGGTTTCGGACAGCCAAGGACAATTCAGCATTACCAACCTGCCGGCAGGCAGCTATACAGTCACGATTTCCTATGCGGGCTTTTCCCCTTTCAGCCAGACCGTGAACTTGAGCGCGGGCCAATCGGTTTCCGTTAATGCCGTGTTGGAACTTGCCCCGGCAAATGCGCAGGTCGAGGTGCAAGGGGTTCTGCAGGGCGAGGCCGAGGAAACACAGGTCCAGAAAACGTCGGACGACATCGTGAACGTAATCGCCGCAGACGTGATCACGAGTCTTCCGAATGCCAATATCGCCGATGCTGTCGGCCGCCTGCCCGGCGTCACACTCGAGCGCGACGAAGGCGAAGGCAAGTACGTGCAAATCCGGGGTACTGAACCGCGCCTGACGAATGTCACAATCGACGGCATAAACGTCCCATCGCCGGAAGTTGCGGTCCGGCAGGTGAAATTGGATGTCATTCCCGCTGATCTTGTCGAGTCTATCGTGGTGGAGAAGACACTTTCGGCAAATCAAGACGGCGACGCCATCGGCGGCACGGTGGATCTGAAGCTCAAGAACGCCGAGGACCAGCCCACGCTAATAGTCACCGGCATCGGTGGGTACACGCCGATTCTTGGCGGCCGTTACGTTGGCCAGTCGTCCGCGACGGTCGGCCAACGCTTCGGCACGAACAAACGCTTTGGTGTTCTTCTCGGTTTCACTTACGACTACAA